>JBJMHP010000031.1:0-11731 GCA_045807325.1 Actinomycetes bacterium
GCGGCCACGGCCGCGGCCAGCCCGGCGATCCCGGGCAGGTTCTCCATACCGGCCCTTCGGCGGCGCTCGCGCTCGTCGCCGAGCAGGACCGGGCGCAGCCGGGCCCGCCGGGAGGCGACCAGGAAGCCGGTCCCGGGCGGCCCGTAGACCTTGTGGCCGCTGGCCACCAGCAGGTCGGCGCCGAGCTCGGCCATGTCCACCGGCAGCCGCCCCAGGGTCTGGCAGGCGTCGACCAGCACCAGCGCCCTCCGCTCGTGGGCCAGGGCCGCGGCCTCCTGGACCGGCTGGATGGTGCCGACCTCGTGGTTGGCGTGCTGGAGGCAGACCAGCAGGGTGTCGTCCCGCACCGCCTCGGCCAGCTCGTCCGGGTCGACCCGGCCGGTGCCGTCGACCCCGACCTCGGTGACCTCGAACCCCTGGCCGGCCAGGGCCCGGGCCGGGGCCAGCACCGAGGTGTGCTCGACGGCCGAGACGACCAGGTGGCGGCGGCGCCCGGCCACCCTGGCCATCCCGGTGACGGCCAGGTTGGCCGCCTCGGTCCCGCCGGAGGTGAAGATGACCTCGTCGGGGGCGGCCCCGACCGCCGCCGCCAGCTGCTCCCGGGACCGGTCCAGCAGCGTCCGTGCCCGCCGGCCCCGCCCGTACAGCCGCGAGGGGTCGCCGAAGCCGTCCAGGGCCTCCAGCAGCGCCGCCCGCGCCCGCGGGTGCAGGGGGGTGGTGGAGGCGGCGTCCAGGTAGGTCTCGGCAACGGCGCGCATCACGGTAAGCGTAGCGCCGGCCGCGGCCACCGCATTCCCGGACGGCTAGGGCAGGGGCAGCTGGCCGCGTTCCAGGGCCTCGACCAGCCGGTCCAGGTCGGGCCCGAGGGGACGGTCGCGGTCCACCGGGGCGACCAGGTCGTCCAGGCAGGCGGCCAGCTCCCGCAGCCCGGGCGCGGGGGCGGAGCGCGGGGCGCCCGGCCCGTTCCCCTGGTCCCGCCCGCGCAGCCACCAGGCCTGGCGGGCGGCCAGCAGCTCGCAGGCCGCGACCTCGCGGGCCAGCTCCTGGACCCGGCGCAGCTGCTCGGCCGCCTCGGGGGCGTAGCTGGCCGCGTCCTCCTGGCCGAGGGAGGTGTCGGCCTGGCCGACCGAGGCCGGGCCGGCCAGCCGGCGGGCCTCGTGCAGCGCCCCCACGGCCCGCTTGTGGACCACGACCAGCCCGGTCACCGGCCCAGGGTCGGGGCTGAGCTGGTCGGGCAGCCCGCTGAAGCGGCCGTCCAGCAGCCGGTGCAGGCGCTGGCCGGCCAGCTCGGCCGCCTGGACCAGGGCCACCGCGGCCGTGTCCATGGACGCGGCCAGCCCGACCGCGTGGAACCCGCCACCTGACACGACCCGCCCGCCGACCACGGCGGGGGAGTCGGTGACGGCCACCAGGGCCCGGCGCACGTCCTCGTCCAGGCGCCCCAGGACCCGCCGCAGCTGGGCCAGCGCCTGGGGAGCGACCCGGAACGACACCGGCGCCTGGAGCAGGGTCGCCGCGGCCGCCCGGCCGCCGACGGCGCGGCGCAGCTCGGCCAGCACCTGCTCGAGCAGCGGGTCGCCGGCCAGCCGGCCGACCGCCTCGTCGTAGGGGTCCAGCGGCGCCGCCAGGGCGTCGATGGCGGCGGCCGCCGACGCCAGCAGCTGGCCGGCCAGGCGCTCGGCGGCCCGCAGGCGGGCCAGGGCCAGCGCGGTGGCCACCGGCGACCCGGCGAGCAGGGCGATCCCCTCCTTGGCCTGCGGCCGCAGGGGCGCCACCCCCCGGTCGGCCAGGGCGGCGGCCGCGTCCCGGACCGACCCGCCCGGCCCGAGGACCAGCCCCGCCCCGACCAGGGTCTGGAAGGCGTGGGCCAGCGGGATCACCTCGCCGGCGCAGCCCACCCCGCCCCGGGGCACGGCCGGGACGAAGCCGTCGTTGACCCGGTCGACCAGGAACGCACACAGCGCCGGCCCGACCCCGGCGTGGCCGCTGACGAGGTTCCCGAGCCGGGTCACCAGCAGCGCCCGGGCCTCGGCCGGCTCCAGCCACGGCGGCCCCCCGACGGCCCGGCCGAGCAGGAGGTTGCGCTGGTGGTCGGCCTGGGCCGCCGGGTCCAGGTCGACCGAGGCCAGCCAGCCCGCGCCCGTGCTGACCCCGTAGACGGGCGTGCCGGCGGCCAGCAACGCCGCCAGCTCGGCCTGCCCGGCCGCGACCCGCTCCAGGGCCGCCGGGTGAAGGGCCAGCGGGCGGCCGCCCCAGGCCACCGCCTCGACCGCCTCCCTGGTCAGGTCCTCCGGCCCGGACAGGGTGATCGAGGAATGGTCGGGCCCGGGCCGGGGAACCCCTGTCGGGCCGCTATGGTTAGGTTGGGTGGTCGACATGGTCGCGCTCGCCGGCGTGTGCTCGGGCCGTTGACACCTAGCGTGGAACGTTGCCACACTACGCGACCACTTTCGGGTCGGGAGCCCAGAGGAGCGGGGGCGGCAGTTGATCAGCTTCGAATCCGTCACCAAGCGCTTCCCCGATGGCACCACCGCCGTGGACACCCTCTCCCTGGAGGTGCCCGAGGGCGACCTGACCGTCCTGGTGGGCCCGTCCGGCTGCGGCAAGACCACCACCCTGCGCATGATCAACCGGATGATCGAGGCCACCAGCGGCCGCATCGTGGTCGACGGCCGCGACGTGGCCGCGGTCGACCCGCCCGAGCTGCGGCGCCGCATCGGCTACGTCATCCAGCAGATCGGCCTGTTCCCGCACCGAACCATCGCCGAGAACATCGCCACCGTGCCCGAGCTGGTGGGCTGGGACAAGCAGCGGATCCGGGGCCGGGTGGCCGAGCTGCTGGAGCTGGTCGGCCTGCCGGCCGAGATCCGTGACCGCTACCCGCACCAGCTCTCGGGCGGCCAGCGCCAGCGGGTCGGGGTGGCCAGGGCCCTGGCCGTGGACCCGCCGATCATGCTCATGGACGAGCCGTTCGGCGCGGTTGACCCGATCGTGCGTAGCCGCCTCCAGGACGAGTTCCTCCGCCTCCAGCAGGAGGTGCGCAAGACGATCGTGTTCGTCACCCACGACATCGACGAGGCGATCAAGATGGGCGACCGCATCGCCATCTTCCGCCAGGGTGGCCACCTGGAGCAGTACGCCCCTCCCGACGAGCTGCTGGCCGAGCCGGCCAGCGACTTCGTGGCCGACTTCCTCGGGGCCGAGCGGGGCCTCAAGCGCCTGGCCCTGATCCCGGTGTCGGCGGTCAAGGCCGAGCCCGGCCCGGTGGTCTCGCCCGACGACGACGGCCGGCGGGCCCTGGCCGTGGCCGAGGCCTACGGCAGCGACTGGGTGGTGGTGGTGGTGGACGACGACCGGCGGCTGCTCGGCTGGGCCCGTGCCTCCGAGGCGGCCGAGCGGGGCCGGGTCGGCGACGCCGAGCTGCGCCCCTTCCAGCTCCAGGTCCGGGCCGACGACTCGCTGCGGGCCGCCCTCAACGCCATGGTCCAGTCGCGCACCGGGGTGGCCGTGCGGGTCAGCGACGGCGACCGCTACGAGGGCCTCGTCACCCTCGAGCTGCTGTCCAGGGAGATTAGTTGAGCTCCGGTCCGGTGCCGGTCCTGGCGGCCGAGCTGATCCGCTGGTCGTGGATCGGCGACCACCTCGACGACATCCGCGCCGCCCTCGTCCAGCACGTGCAGCTCACCGTCCTGGCCGTGCTGCTCGGGCTGCTGCTGGCGTTCCCGCTGGCGCTGGCGGCGGTCCGCTGGCCGCGGCTGTACGGGCCGATCCTCGGCCTCACCGGGGTCCTGTTCACCATCCCGTCGCTGGCCCTGTTCATCCTGCTGATCCCGTTCACCGGGCTGCAGATCCAGACCGCGCTGATCGGGCTGACGATCTATACGCTGCTGATCCTGGTCCGGAACATGGTCGAGGGGCTGCGGGGGGTCGACCGCGACGTCCGCGAGGCCGCCGAGGCGATGGGCTTCACCCCGGCCCGCCAGCTCGTCCAGGTCGAGCTGCCGCTGGCCCTGCCGGTGATCATGGCCGGCGTCCGCATCGCCACCGTCACCACCATCGGGCTGGTCACCGTCACCGCCCTGATCGGCTGGGGCGGGCTGGGGAAGCTGTTCATCGAAGGCTTCACCCTGAACTTCGGCACCCCCATCGTCGTCGGGATCGTGCTCTCGGCGCTGCTGGCCTTCACCGCCGACCTCCTCCTGGTCGGGCTGCAGCACCGGCTCACCCCCTGGGCCCGGAGCGGCGGGAGGTAGCGCCTTGAACGTGGTCAACGAGGTGATCGCCTGGCTGACCGATCCGGCCCAGTGGAGCGGGCCCGAGGGGATCCCGGTCCGCACCCTGCAGCACCTCGGCTACTCGCTGCTGGCCACGGCCATCGCCGCCGCCATCGCCCTGCCCATCGGCGTCCTCATCGGCCACACCGGCCGGGGTGCCGTGTTCGCCGTCAACCTGACCAACCTGGGCCGGGCCATCCCCACCCTCGGCATCATCATCCTGGTGTTCATCCTGGCTGGCTTCGGCATCGTCCCGGTCCTGGTCGCCCTCACCGCCCTGGCCGTGCCCCCGATCGTGACCAACAGCTACGTCGGGGTCCGCTCGGTCGACCCGGAGGTCCGCGAGGCCGCCGAGGGCATGGGCATGCGGGGCCGCCAGGTGCTGTGGAGGGTCGAGCTGCCGGTGGCCATGCCGCTGATCATGGCCGGCATCCGCACCTCCACGGTGCAGGTGGTGGCGACCGCGACCCTGGCCGCCTATGTCGGCCTGGGCGGGCTTGGTCGCTACCTGATCGACGGGTTCTCCCAGCGTGACCTCCCCCAGGTGGTCGGCGGTGCCATCCTGGTGGCGGTGCTGGCGCTGCTGATCGAGTTGGCGCTCGGCCGCCTGCAGACCCTGGTGGTCTCGCGAGGGCTGGCCGAGCGGGGCGCGGATGCGGCCGTCCGCGCCAAGGTCCAGAAGGCCGCATAGTCCCGGGACGACACGGTCCCAAGTCCAAGGAAAGGACGATCGTCCATGCGAAGGATCCGGCTCGGCGGTGCCGTGGTCGTGACCTGCCTGGCGCTGCTGCTGGCCGCCTGCGGTGGCGGGGGGAACGACGCGCTGCAGGGAGGCAGCCAGCAGAACGGGGGGTCGACCGTCACCGTCGGCTCGACCAACTTCTCCGAGCAGCTCATCCTGGCCGAGATGTACGCCGCCGTGCTCAAGAAGGCCGGCGTCAAGGTCGACACCAGGCTGAACCTCGGGGCCAGAGAGGTCGTCTTCCCGGCGCTGGAGAAGGGCGACATCGACCTGCTGCCCGAGTACAACGGCTCGGTCCTGTCATTCCTCGACCCGAAGGCCACCCAGACCACCTCCCAGGAGGTCAACACCGCCCTCACGCCGCTGCTCGACGCCAAGGGCCTGGTCGCCCTCGAGCAGAGCCCGGCCGAGGACAAGGACGGCTGGGCCGTCACCAAGGAGACCGCCGCCAAGTACGGGCTGGCCAAGATCTCCGACCTCAAGGGCAAGGCACATATGCTGGTCGTCGGCGGTCCGCCGGAGCTCAAGACCCGGCCGGCCGGCCTCCCCGGCCTCAAGAAGGTCTACGGCATCGAGGACTTCAAGGAGTTCAAGGCGCTGGACGCCGGCGGCCCCCTGACCACCTCGGCCCTCAACAAGGGCGACATCGACGTGGGCAGGGTGTTCACCACCCAGGGGGCCATCGCCCAGTACGGCTGGGTGGTGCTCCAGGAGGACAAGCCGCTCGAGCCGGCCCAGAACATCGTGCCCATCGGCCGCAAGGACGCCATGACCGACCAGGTCAAGCAGGCGCTGGACGCCATCTCGGCCAAGATCACCACCGAGGAGCTCATCAAGCTCAACAAGCTGGTCGACGTGGACAAGCAGGACCCCGAGAAGGTCGCCAACGATTGGCTGACCCAGCAGGGCCTGCTCTGACGCTCCGCTTCGTCGCTGGACCGGACGTCGACGCCCTCGACGTCACGCGGGCCGAGATCCTGGCCGCCGTCGAGGGCGCCGTCCGGGCCCAGGGCGAGGGGAGCGTCGTGCTCGAGCCGCGAGTCCACCTGGCCCCCCCAACGGGGGCGCCGGGCATTTCAACGTGCTCCGCGGCCACCTCGGCCCCGAGCACGTCAGCGGGGTCAAGGTGGTCGGCGACTTCGTCGGCAACTGGCGGCTCGGCCTGCCCAGCGAGCTGGCCCTGGTGCTGCTGCTGGACCCCGACACCGGCATGCCGCTCGGCATCGTCGACGGGACCCTGCTGACCGCCGCCCGCACCGGCGCCCTGACCGCACTCGGGGCCAGGCACCTGGCCCGGCCCGACTCGCGGATCCTCGGCCACCTGGGCGCCCGCGGGTCGGCCTGGTGGAACGTGACCATGCTGGACGACCTGTTCGACTTCGACGAGATCCGGGTGACCAGCCGGCGGGCCTCCTCGCGGGAGGCGTTCGCGGCCCGGCTGTCGGAGGACCTGGGCAAGCCGGTCCGGGCCGTGGCCACCCCGGCCGAGGCCCTGGCCGGCGCCGACATCATGGTCGAGGCGACCCGGCTGACCGAGCCGGCCGTGCTGCTGGAGACCGCCTGGGTCACCCAGGGGACCACGGTCATCCCCTACGGCACGGTCAGCGCCGTCGACCTGGACCTGGTCGAGGTGATGGACAAGGTGGTGGTCGACGACTGGGGCCAGGCCACCGTCGGGCCGCTGGGCGCCCTGCGCCGCCACGTCGACAGCGGCCGCCTGGGCCGCCACAACCTGCATGCCGAGCTGGGCGAGATCGTGGCCGGCAAGGCGCCGGGCCGCGAGCGGCCCGAGGAGCGGACCCTGTTCTGGCACCGCGGCCTGGCCACCACCGACGTGGCCGTGGCCAAGCTGTTCCTGGACCGGGCCGGGGACGCCGGCCTGGGCACCCTGCTACGCTACCGCTGACCTGGAGGCAGAGGATCGGGGATTTCCATGAGCTCCAAGGGACGCGCGGTGCAGGGCGCCCGGACCCAATCCAGCTCAGGCAAGACCGGCCAGAAGAGCTTCCCGCTCGGCCGGGTCTGCCGGCAGTGCGGCGACCCGCTGTCCCAGTACAACCCGGGCCCCAACTGCTGGAACCACACCGTCGAGTTCCCCTGGCGCGGCCCCACCGCCAAGCCCAAGCTGTGAGGGCGCGGCCCTCGGCCGGTTAGGATCCACCCCTGTCCCGGTCCGGGGCGGGTCGCCCCGGTGTAGCCGGACGGGCGGACGGCGTCCACCCCGACAGCTCCAGCGGCACCAGCGGCCCACGGGCGTACAGCGCGGGCCCGGGTGGCCGTGTGCGCCTCGGCCAGCGTCTCCAGCTTGAGGTCGAGCCTGGCCACCTCGTGCCGCAGCCGCGCCGGCTCGGCCAGCGCGGCCAGGGCTGGCGCGAGCACGGCGGGTCGCGGGGGGCACCCCCGCCGGCGGAACCGTTCCATGGGAGGGTTGTCGACCCTCCGGACCCCATCTTGACGGGCCGGTCGGCCTATCCTTGAGGGGAGCGAGCAACAAGGAGCGCGACGTGACCGACCAGCACCCGACCGTGCCCACCTGGACCCCGCAGCCGCCCCCGCCCAGGCGATCGGGGATCGCCCCGGCGCTGGTGGCCGGCCTGATCGCCGTGCTGCTGCTGTTCGGCGGGGTCGGCCTGTTCGCCGCCCGCCAGACGGCCGCCACCGCCCAGGGCGCGTCCTCGCCCGAGGCGGCCGCGGACGGGCTGGTCACCGCCCTCGGCAGCCAGGACTTCAACCGCGCCGCCCGGTACCTCGACGCCGAGGAGGCCATGCTGGTCGCCACCTACCGCGACCGGGCCACCGCTCTGCTGCAGGGCCGCCTGACCGGCCCCACCGGCCAGCCGCTGTCCGGGCTCCAGCTGACCGCCCGCGACATCCGCTTCCAGCGGGTCGCCGGCCTGGGCGACGCCGACGTGGGCGTGGTCGAGCTGGCCGGCGGCACGGTCGGCGGCCGCGACGCCCGCGGGGCCAAGGTGGAGCTGCCGGCCGCCGAGCTCAACCGCCGCCTCTCCGAGGAGTCCAAGGGGGCCGTCAAGGCCCTGCGGCTGGTCGCCGTGCGCGGCGACGACGACCGCTGGCGGGTCTCGCTACTGGCCTCCCTGGCCGAGCAGGCCCGGCTGGCCGCCGGGGCCGCCGAGCCCAACTGGAGCCAGCTCGCCGGCGCCGCCCAGCCGGCCGCCCCCGGCGCCGCCTCGCCCGAGGCCGCCGTCCGCGACCTGGCCGCCGCCGCCGGGCGGGGCGAGCAGGCCGCCCTCGAGCGGCTCTCGCCGGCCGAGCGCCGGGTCGTGGCCGCCTACCAGCCGCTGCTGGCCCACCAGCGCGGGAGCTCGACCCGCGGGGTCCGCGTCCAGGGCCTCCAGACCCGCACCGAGCAGGTCGCCGACGGCGTGGCCAGGGTGTACGCGACCGCCGGGCGGCTGGTCGGGAGCATGCCCGGCGAGTCGCACGACCTGGCCCGGGCGGCCGCCGGGAACCAGGCGCCCTATGTCGTCACCATCCGGCAGGACGGGACGTGGTATCCATCCCTAGTGTTCACCGCCGCCGACTGGATGCTGCACCGAGCAGAACGGGAGCGCCCGTGATCCAGATCCTGCTGGTCGCCGACGACCTAGGTTTCCGCGAACGCCTCGCCCTGGCCCTCGAGCGCCTGGAGCTGAGCGGCGAGGAGGTCTCGTTCCTCGAGGCCGCCAACGGCAACGACGCCCTGGTCCTGGCCGAGGCCCACCGGCCCGACCTGGTGGTGGCCGACGTGGCGGTGACCCCCTACGGCGGCTTCGGCCTGACCCGTGACCTCAAGGGCAGCCCCGAGACCGACTGCCCGGTCATCCTGGTCCTGGAGCGGTTCCAGGACGAGTGGCTCGGCCGCTGGTCTGGCGCGGACGCGCTGGTCAACCGGCCCGTCGACCCCTTCGCCCTGGCCCAGGTGGCCAGCCAGCTCCTCGAGGAGGAGCAGGGCGAGGCCACCCTGGAAGGAGCGACCTCGTGAGCATCCCCGGCCGCTGCGGGAACTGCCGCCGCGAGCTGCTCCTCGATCAGCTCCTTGATCCGAGCGAGGGGTTCCGCTGCCCCTTCTGCGGGTTCGCGTTCGCCCCCTCATACGCCACCATCGCCCCCGGGGTCGCCAGCCGCATCCTGGCCTCCCACGACGCCCTGGTCCGGGCCCTCGGCGAGCTCCAGTCGATGATCGACGGCCGCCTCCAGCTCGACCGCGCCGCCGTGGTCGCCCCGGTCGCCGACGCCCTCCCCGCCGAGCCCCAGCCGGCCTGACCCCGGGGGGCCCGGGGGCGGCACGCCGCGGCGGAGCCCACGCCGCGACGGCGCCCCCGGACCGCTTCAGCGGCCCTCCTCCCGCTCATCGTCGGGAGGCATGACCGCCCGGACCTTGCGCCGCATGGCCGCCGCCTGCAGCAGGCACACCTCGGTGAGCACGGCCAGGACGACCACGAGGCCGATCAGGACCACCACGAACACCCGCACCGTTCATCCGCTCCTTTGTCACGACTGCCTGGTAGGGTGCGCGCCCTTCGAACGTTCGTCCGGCAACCTGACGCCGCCCGGGGCCGGTGTCCAGGGGTTCGGATGCGAAGGTCTTGTGTTCGCACAGCATTCGCATGATTCGCATGCGACAGGGGAGAGGAGGCCGCCGGTGCCCCAGGCACGGACGCTGGACCCGACCGCATCCTCCGCCGCCTGCCTCGGCGCCCTCCTGCGCCACCTGCGGACCCTTCACGGCCTCACCCAGGCCGGCCTGGGGCGCCTGGCCGGCTTCGACGGCTCCTATGTCGGCGCCGTCGAGCGGGCCGCCGTCCGCCCCTCACGCGACCTGGTCGAACGCTGCGACCGGGCCCTCGGGGCGGGCGGGGTGCTGCTGGCCCTGTGGCCCCCGGCCGACCGGCAGTGGCAGCCCCGGCCGACCGCCGCCTCGCGGCCGACCGAGGACCGGGCCGCGGTCCCAGGGCAGCCCGGAGGCCGGGCCGCGGGCGACCCGCCGGGCCGCGGGACCCGGCACCCGCCCGGCCGGGCCGGGCCCGCCGCACCCGACCCCGAGGCCGAGGCGGTGGTCGAGGCGATGGAGGTGGCCCGCCGGGTCGAGGCATGCGACGTGGGACCCGGGACCCTGGCCGCCATCGAGCGGGCGGTGGAGCGGCTCGCCACGGCGGGGGTCGGGAGGCGGCCGGAGCTGCTGATCCCCGCCGTGCGGGCCCGGCGGCGCTACGTCGAGCGGCTGCTGGAGGAACGCGTCACCCTCGGGCGGCGCCGCCGGCTGCTGGTGGTCGCGGGCCGGCTGTCGCTGGAGCTGGCCCGGCTCCACTTCGACGCCGGGGAGCGCGAGGCGGCCGAGGCCAACCGCGACGCCGCCGTCCGGCTCGCCCGCCAGGCCGGCGACGCCGAGCTCGCCGCCGGCGGCGTGGAGGCGCTGGCCTGCTGGGCGCTGGCCGACGGCCGGTTCCGGGACGCCCTGGAGCTGGCCAGGGCCGGGCAGGACCTGGCCCCGCCGGCCAGCGCCGCCGCCCTCCAGCTGGCCCTGGACGAGGCCCAGGCCTGGGCGGCCCTGGGCGACCGGATGGCGGCCGCGGGCGCGCGCCGCCAGGCCGCCCTGACCCGGGCCATGCTGCCCGGCGCCGGGTTCCCCCTCCCCAGGGCGGGGCCGGCCGCGGCCGCGGCGTCCTAGGCGCGCCCGGTATTGCGCAAGTCGATTAGGCTTTGCGCCGACAGCATCGATGTGACCTGGGAGCGCGCCGTGTCCGACCTGTTCTCCTGGCCCACCGTGCTCGGGCCCCTGCTGCGCCGTGAGGACCTCAGCGAGGAGCAGGCCGGCGCGGCCATGGGCTCGGTCCTGGCCGGGGAGGCCACCCCGGCCCAGATCGCCGCGTTCGCCACCGCCCTGCGGATCAAGGGGGAGACCGCGGCCGAGGTCACCGGTCTGGTCAGGGCCATGCTGGCCGTGGCCGCGCCGCTCCGGGCACCCGGGCCGCTGCTCGACACCTGCGGCACCGGCGGGGACCGGGCCGGGACCTTCAACGTGTCCACCCTGACCGCGCTGGTCGCCGTCGGGGCCGGCCAGCGGGTGGTCAAGCACGGCAACCGGGCGATGTCCGGCCGCTGCGGCAGCGCCGACCTGCTGGAGGCCCTCGGGATCGCGATCACCCTCCCGCCCGAGGGGGTCGCGGCCACCGTCGCCGAGGTGGGCATCGGCTTCTGCTTCGCCCCGGTGTTCCACCCGGCGATGCGCCATGCCACCGGCACCCGGCGCGAGCTCGGCGTGCCCACCGTGTTCAACTTCCTCGGCCCCCTGACCAACCCGGCCAGGGCCGCCCACCAGGCCCTCGGCGTGGCCGACCCGCGGATGGCCCCGATCATGGCCGAGGTCCTGCGGCGCACGGGCATCCACCACGCCCTGGTGTTCTACGGCCACGACGGCCTCGACGAGCTGACCACCACGACCACCTCGACCCTGCTCGACGTCAGCGCCGACGGGGTGAGGGAGCTGGAGGTCGACCCGTCCGAGCTCGGCCTGGCCGCCGCCGGCCGCGAGGACCTGCTCGGCGGCGACGTCGACCGCAACGTCGCCATCGCCAAGGAGGTGCTGGCCGGCCACGGCGGCCCGCCCCGCGAGATCGTGCTGCTGAACACGGCGGCCGCCCTGGTCGCCGCCGACGCCGCCATCAGCCTGACCGACGGCCTGGAGGCGGCCGCCCGCTCGATCGACGCAGGCCGG
>JBJMHP010000032.1:0-8088 GCA_045807325.1 Actinomycetes bacterium
CGCTGCACAGAACATCGCGGCGGGACACGCTGCGCGGGGAGCCCGGGGGTTGCCCCGGCCGTCGAACCGCGAACCTCAACTGCCGACCTTCCAGGTCGCGTAGTTGGAATCCCCGCCCTTCAGGGCGAGGAGGATGTCAACTTCACCAGCATCTTCCCGGCGGCCTACTCGGGGCGCTGGCCGCACATCCACTTCGGGGTCTACCCGAGCCTGGAGGCGGCGACCACGGCCAGCGGCAAGCTGCGGACCTCACAGATGGCCCTCCCGGAGGCGGCCTGCCGGCAGGTCTACGCCACCGAGGGCTACAGCCAGAGCCTGCAGAACCTGTCGCAGACCTCGCTGGCGACCGACATGGTCTTCGGCGACGGCTACTCCCTGCAGCTGGGCACGGTCACCGGGAGCGTCGACCAGGGCATGACGGCCACCCTCAACGTCCCGGTGTAGCGGCCCCGGCCGCCGGTCGGCCAGGGGCCTTCGCCGGTGTGCCATGCTGAGCGCCTGATGTCCGGGGCGGGGCGGCTGCCGACCACCAACCGGCTCATGGCGGTGCTCGACAACGACGACGCCGCCTCGGCCGCCATGGCCGCGCTCGCCCGGGAGGGGTTCACCGGCGAGGCCGTGCTGGTGCTGCGGGGGGACAGGAACGCCGACCGGATCGACAGCCTGGGCAACGTCGGCGGGCTTTGGGCGCGGGGCCGGCGGCTGCTGTCGTTCACCCTGGCCGACCAGATGGTCGACCTGGCCGTCTACGAGGCCGCGCTGCGCGACGGCCGGACGGTGCTGTCGGTGCTGGCGCCGGCCGATGACGGCCGGGAGCGGGCCAAGCGGGCCCTGACCGGCGCGGGCGGCCACTTCGTGAACTTCTTCGGGCGCTTCGCCACCGAGGACATCGTCCCCTGGCGCGGCCGCGAGCTCCCGCTGCCGGCCTGGCTGCGCCGCTAGCCAGACTCGGCCGGGGCGAAGAGGACCAGGACCGAGAGGCGCTCGGTGACGTCGGCGAAGCGGTGGGGGACGGTGCGGGCGACGAACACCACGCTGCCCGGCCCGACCGGCTGGTCCCGGCCGGCCACGGTCAGCCGGGCCCGGCCGGCCAGCACCACGTAGACCTCATCCTCCTGGTGCGGTGTCTGGGGGTCGGCGGCCCCCGGCTCGAGCACGTACAGGCCGCAGCTCAGCGAGTCGCGGCGCAGGAACTCGAGGTACAGCTCGCCGGTCCGCTCCTGGAGCTCGGCCCGGGCCGCCTCCAGGGCGGGGACGTCGAAGGTCTCGGCGGGGGGTTCGTCCACCGGCCGATCCTACCCGGTGTCGGCCGGGTGCTTCGGCCGCGCCTGGTCAGCGCGGTATCGTGAGCGGCGATGCACCGGACAGGAGTCGTCCGCCCGACCTCGCCGGCGGGGAAGCGCGTGAGCGTGCTCGGTACCGCCCCGTGGCGGCGGGCGCCGCTGCTGCTGCGGCGCAGCCCGGCGGCGCTGCTGGCCGTCCTGGCCGCCGGCCTGATCCTCGGCGCGGCCGCGGCCGCCACCCCGCTGTTCCTCTCCTCGGCGGCCAACGCCGCCCTTACCAGGCAGATCGAGGAGCGCTGCCCGCCGACGGTCGGGCTCCAGGTCCGCTCCAACGGCGCCCTCGGCGGCCGGGTCACCGCCGAGGAGACGGCACGGGCGGCCGGGCTGGGCGGCGCCACCGCCTGGCCGGCCGGACGCGAGCTGCTGGCCATCCGCGAGCGGACCGTCCGCCACGCCGCCTCGCTCATGCCCAACCTGGGCCCGCCGGTGCTGGCCATGTCCGGCCCCCAGGTGCAGCTCACCGGCGCCGCCGCGGACCGGCTGAGCGGCGGCCGGCTGCTGTACCGCGACGGCTTCGAGGGCCAGATCCGCAAGCTGGCCAGCGCCCCCGGGGTGACCGGGGTGTGGCTGCCCAGCGAGGCCGCGGCCCAGCTCGGCGTCCGGCCCGGCGACCGGATCACGGTGTCGCTGACCGGCCGGTCGGCACCCGTCGGGGTGGCCGGGACCTACCGGGAGCTGCACCGGCTGCCGCCCACGCCCTACTGGTGCGCCCAGGCCGAGCGGATCTACCCGCCCGGCTTCGCCGAGGACCCGCCGCCGCCGCTGGTCCTGGCCGACCGGGCCACCTTCACCGCCCTCAGCCGGCGGCTCCAGGAGACGCGGCTGGAGTTCTCCTGGGACCTGAAGCCGGCCGACGGCATCACCCTGGCCCAGGCCAAGGACACCGTGGCCGGCTACCCGGCGGCCAGGCAGGCCCTGGTCGCCGGCGGCGGCGGCATGCTCACCTCCGAGGAGGCGGGCGCCTTCAACTCCCCCGGGGTGGCGGTGACCGCGACCCAGCTGCCGTTCCTGGTCCAGCGGTCCGAGGCGATCGTGGCCGCCGTCGGTGGCGCCATCGGCCCGGTGGCGATCGCCGGCACCGGGGTGGCGCTGCTGCTGGTCGCGGCCGCCGGTAGCTACTGGGTGGACCGGCGCCGGGTCGAGGTCGCCCTGCTGGCCGCCCGCGGGGTCGGGCCGGCGGCCATCGCGGCCAAGGCCGTGCTGGAGATGCTGGTGTGGCTGGCCGCCGGCGGGGTGCTGGGCTGGCTGGCCGCCGTCGGGCTGGTGCGGCTGCTGGGCCCGAGCGACCTGCTGGACCCATCGGCCGTCCCGGCCGCCCTGGCCCGGACCGGGGTCGCCCTGGCGGTCGGGCTGGCCCTGCTCGGCCTGGTCGCCGGCCTGCGGACCAGGGCCATGACCGAGCGGGGGATCGGCGCCCGCCCGGGGGTGCTGGCCAGGGTGCCGTGGGAGCTGGCCGTGCTCGCCCTGGCCGCGGTCGCCTTCCGGCGCCTGACCGACCAGGGGCCGCCGGTGGCCACCGGCACCGAGCCGCCCCGGATCGACCTGCTGCTGCTCGCCTTCCCGATGCTGTTCCTGGTCGGCGCCGTCGCCCTGGCGGTCCGCCTGCTCGGCCCGCTGGTGCGGCGGCTGCGCACCGCCGGGTCGGCCTGGCCACATGCCGCCTACCTGGCCGCCCGCCGCCTCGCCCACGGCGCCCGGCTGGCCCTGCTGCTGGTCGCCGCCTCGGCCCTGTCGATCGGGGTGCTGGTGTACGCGGCCACCCTGACCCTGTCGGTCCGGGCCACCCTGGACGCCAAGGCCAGGACCTTCGTGGGCAGCGACGTGTCGGTGGAGGGGTTCACCCGCGGGGCGGTGATCCCGGCCGACCTGGACGCCACCGTGGTCGACCGCTACGAGGAGGTCCTGGTCGGCGGCCGGCCGGTGATGATGCTGGCCATCGACCCGGCGACCTTCGTCAGGGGCGCGTTCTGGGACGACTCGCTGGCCGACGAGCCCCTGGACCGGGTCGTCGGCGACCTCGCGCCGGGACCGGCCGGGACGCCGGTGCCGGTGGTGGTGGTCGGCCGTACCCTGCCCGACCGGTTCGCCTTCGACCTGTTCCTCGGGGCCCAGGGGCGCAGCGAGCGCTTCCAGGCCCAGGTCACCGAGCGGGTCCGGGCCTTCCCGGGCATGCGGGCCAACCCCCTGGTGGTGGTCGACCGCCGCGCCCTGGCCGGCCTCGACCCGGCCAGGGAGACGCTGCTGTGGGCCCGCGGGGAGCGCGAGCAGGTGCTGGCCGCCCTGGACCGGGCCGACGTCCGGGTCGTGGGCGTGGTCACCGACGCCCGCGACGTCCTGGACGTGTCCAGCTTCCTGGCCACCGCCTGGACCTTCGGGTTCCTCCAGGCCCTGGGGGTGCTGACCGGGCTGATCACCGCCGGCGGGCTGCTGCTGTATCTGGAGACCCGCCAGCGCAGCCGCCGGGCGGCCTACGCCCTGTCGCGGCGGATGGGGCTGTCCCGGGCCGCCCACCTGGGGTCGCTGCTGGCCGAGGTCGGTGGGACCCTGCTCGGCGGGCTGGCCATCGGGGTCGGGCTGTCGTTCGTGGCCGCCCGGCTGGTCTACCTGCGTCTGGACGCCCTGCCCACGGTGCCGCCGGTGCCGCTGCTGCGGGCCCCGGTGCTGGCCCTGGCCGGCACGACCATGGCCGTGCTGGCCGTCACCTGGCTGGCCGCCTGGATGGCCCAGCGGTCGGCCGACCGGACCAACCTGGCGGAGGTGCTGCGCCTTGCCGAGTGACGTCGCCTGCGCCGGGCTGGTCAAGGAGTACGCCACCGCCACCGGGACGGTGCAGGCCCTCAAGGGCGTGGACGCCGCCTTCCCGGCGGGCCGGGTGACCGCGGTCGTGGGGCCGTCGGGGTCGGGCAAGTCGTCGCTGCTGCGCATCCTGGCCTGCGTCGACCGCCCGACCGCGGGGTCGGTGCGGGTCGGCGGGGTCGACGTGGCCGCCATGGGGGCCAGGGGGCGGCGCCGGGTCCGCCGGGAGCTGGTCGGCTACGTCTTCCAGCAGCCGGGCGAGAACCTCCTGCCCTACCTGACCGCCCGCGGGCAGCTCGAGCTGGCGGCGCGGCTGCGGGGCCGGGAGCGGCCCGGCGAGGCCGACCGGCTGCTGGCCGCCCTGGGCCTGGAGCACCGGGCCGGCCACCGACCCGAGCAGCTGTCCGGGGGCGAACAGCAGCGGCTGGCCTTCGCGGCCGCCGTGATCGGCGGGCCGGCCCTGGTGGTCGCCGACGAGCCCACCGCCGAGCTCGACAGCGAGGCCGGGGAGCGGCTGATGCAGGCCGTGCTGGGCCTGCGCGACCAGGGCACCAGCCTGGTCGTGTCCTCCCACGACCCGGTGGTGACCGGGGCCGTCGACGGCATCGTCCGGCTGCACGACGGGGAGGTGGCCTGAGATGGCCGAGCCGACAGAGCCCCGCTCGAGCACGCGCGGCAGGCGCGCTGCGGGCTTCCCGTCCGTAGCCGGTGGGCCAGTGCAGCGCCGGTGCTCGACCGGGGCTCTGCTGGAGGCGAGGGGGCTGGACAAGCGCTACCGGCGGGGGGCCGAGAGGGTGCATGCCGTGGCTGGGGTCGACCTGGCCCTGTACCCGGGGGAGCTGGTCGCCCTGGTCGGGCCGTCGGGGTCGGGCAAGAGCTCGCTGCTGGGGCTGCTCGCCGGCTGGGAGCCGCCCGACGCCGGCGAGCTGACCTGGGCGCCGGCGGCGGCGGGGCGCGCGCCGGGCTGGTCGGAGCTGGCCACCGTGCCCCAGGCCCTCGGGCTACTGGAGGATCTGACGGTGCGGGAGAACGTCGCCCTGCCGGTGCGGCTGCGGCTGGGGCGGCGGCGGGCCGGCGAGGGTCGTACCGAGGAGCTGCTCGGGCTGTTCGGGCTGGCCGAGCTGGCGGACCGGTCGCCGTCGGAGACGTCGCTGGGCCAGCAGCAGCGGGCCGCGGTGGCCAGAGCGCTGGTCCTCACGCCCCAGCTGGTGCTGGCCGACGAGCCGTCGGCCCACCAGGACGCGGCCTGGGTCCACGACGTGTTCGCGGCCCTGCGCCAGGTCGTGCACGACCGCGGCGCGGCCTGCCTGGTCGCCACCCACGACCCGGACGCGCTCCAGTTCGCGGACCGGGTCCTGCACCTGGCCGACGGCGAGCTCACGGAGCGGGAGCTATGAAGATTTGTCGCTTTATCGACATCGACGGGGAGGGCGCCCCAGGGGCGGGGAGGGACGGCGGCCCTGGGGCCGGTGCGGGCGGCCCCGGGGGCGGTGGCGCCAGGCGCGGTGCCCGGGTCGGGTACCTGGACGGGGAGGTGATCGTGCCGGTGGCTTGGGGGGAGGGGCGTGCAGGGATGGAGGCGGTGCTGGACCTGGCTATGGCGGCCAACGCCGACCCCACGCTGCGGCCTCGGGGTGACGGAGAGCCGGTGCCGGTCGGCAGGGTGCGGCTGCTGGCGCCGGTGGTCGAGCCGCCCTCGATCCGGGACTTCTACGCCTTCGAGCAGCACGTGCGGACGGCCAGGGCCCGCCGGGGGCGGGAGATGGACCCGGACTGGTACGAGCTGCCGGTCTTCTACTTCACCGACCCGGCGGCGGTCATCGGCCCCGGCGACCCGGTGGCCGCGCCACCCCGCTCGGCCGAGCTCGACTACGAGCTGGAGGTGGCCTGCGTGCTCGGGCGCGGCGGCGCCAACCTGCGCCTGGAGGACGCCGAGGGGACGGTGGCCGGGTTCATGGTCATGAACGACTGGTCGGCCCGGGACGTGCAGCGGCGGGAGATGGCGCTGTCGCTGGGACCGGCCAAGGGCAAGGACTTCGCCACCTCGCTGGGGCCGACCCTGGTCACGGCGGCGGAGTTCGCCCCCGGAGGACTGCGGGAGGTGCCGAGCGCGGTGATGACGGCGACGGTGAACGGGGTCGAGTGGTCGCGGGCCGACCTGGACGGGCTGTGGTGGAGCTTCGCCGAGATGCTGGCCTACGCCAGCGAATCGGCAACAGTCCGCCGCGGCGACGTGCTCGGGTCGGGCACCTGCGGGACCGGCTGCATCCTGGAGCTGTCGCTGGTCCACGGGGCCGACAAGTACCCCTATCTCCAGCCCGGCGACGAGGTCGAGCTGGAGGTGAGCGGGCTGGGGGTGCTCGCCAACCCGGTGGTGGCCGGGGACGCGCCGCCGTTCCTGCCCGACCCCGACCGCATGCGACCGAGGCTGGGCCAGTGAGCGGCGACGGCGCCCCGGTGGACCGGCCGGGCCCCGGGGCCGCGTCCGCCGGCGGGCCCTCCCCGGACCGGGTCGAGCGGCTGCTGGCGGCGGCCGGGCGGATCCGGGCCAGCGCCGTGGCCCTGCCCGACGACACCCTCACCGACCCCGACCCCGACTCGGGGGAGCGCTGGGACCGGGGCCAGGTCCTGGCCCACGTGGCCGAGATGCTGCCCTACTGGGCCCAGCAGGCCGAGCTGGTCGCCGCCGGCCGCCAGGACCAGTTCGGCCGGGTCAGGTCGGATCCTGACCGGGCCGAGGCCATCGAGCGCGACCGCCGCGAGGACCCCCAGCGCCTCCTCGGCCGGATCGACGAGGGCGTGGCCACGGTCCTGGCCCTGCTGGAGCGCCTCGACGCCCAGGCCATGGCCCGCACCGGCCACCACCAGACCCTTGGGGAGATGACGGTGGCCGAGATCCTCGACCGGTTCGCGGTCGCCCACCTGGAGGAGCACGCCGACCAGCTGGACCCTGGAGGGGTCCGGGGAACCCCGTAGGAGTGCCCCGGTAGATCAGGCCAGCTTGCAGGAGTGACCAGGCCGGGCGTACCAAGGACGGTATGACCGATCTTATCTATGACGTCACCGAGGCCACCTTCCAGGCCGAGGTGCTTGAACGTTCCAAGTCCGTCCCCGTGCTGGTCGACTTCTGGGCCGACTGGTGCGGCCCCTGCCACGCCCTGACCCCGGTGCTGGAGCGGGCGGTGGAGCGCCACGGCGGCGAGGTCGTCCTGGCCCGCGTCGATGTCGACCAGAACCAGCGGCTGGCCATGGCCTTCCAGGTCCAGGGCATCCCGGCGGTGAAGGCGTTCGCCGGGGGCCGCCTGGTCGACGAGTTCGTCGGCGCCCAGCCCGCCGCCGTCGTCGAGCGGTTCGTCGAGACCCTGCTGCCCAGCGACGCCGACCGGGCCGTGGCTGCGGCGGCCGACCTCGACCCCGCCGAGGCCGCCGCCCGCTGGCGCGAGGTCCTGGAGCAGGACCCCGACAACCTGGCCGCCCGGACCGGCCTGGCCGACCTGGCTCTGCGTGAGGGCCGCCCGGCCGAGGCGATCGAGCTGCTCCGCCCGGTCGAGACCGACCCCGAGGTGGCCGTCCTGCTGGCCCGGGCCCGCCTGGCCGCCGAGGCTGCCGACCCGGCCTCCCGGTTCGCGGCCGCCGCCGCCCAGGCCGGCGACGGCCAGCCCGACCCCGCCCTCTCGACCCTCCTGGAGGCCGTCCGCGAAGGCCCGGGCGAGACCCGCGACCGGGCCCGCGAGCTGATGGTCGACGTCTTCCGCGTCCTCGGCGACGACCACCCGCTGACCGCCGTCTACCGCAAGGCGCTCACCCGGGCGTTGTTCTAGGTGGCCGCTGTCCTGTGTCTGATTCGTCCTTGATCTGCTGAGCTGGCAGACTCCGGGCGCCTTGTCGCCAAGCCTGGAGGACCTGCTGTGACCCTCGGCCGCCAGCTGCGCCGCCCGGAGCTGCCCAC
>JBJMHP010000033.1:0-5906 GCA_045807325.1 Actinomycetes bacterium
CGTTGGCCAGCAGCAGCATCGCGAACACCCAGTACGGGAAGTCGATGGGCAGCAGCGTGAGGGCGGCGAAGCTGGCCGCGGTCAGCAGCATGCCGCCGGTGGCGAACGGCCGGGCGCCGTAGTGGTCCGACAGCCAGCCCGACACCGGCCCGGCGACGAGGAACCCGAGGGTCAAGGGGATCATGTAGATCCCGGCCCACAGCGGGGTGGAGGCGAAGCTGTAGCCGTGCAGGGGCAGCCAGATCCCCTGGAGCCAGATGATCAGCATGAACTGCAGCCCGCCGCGGCTCACCGAGGCCAGCAGCCCGGCCAGGTTGCCGGCGGAGAAGGCGCGGATCCTGAACAGGTCCAGGTGGAACAGCGGGTCGTCGGAGCGGCGCTCGATGACCAGGAACGCGCCCAGCAGGGCGATCCCGCCGAACAGCAGGGTCAGCACCAGCGGGCTGGTCCAGCCCATGGTGTGGCCGCCGTAGGGCTGGATCCCGTAGGTGATGCCGACCAGCACGGCGATCAGCCCGATGCCGAAGGTGAGGTTGCCGCCCCAGTCGATGCGGCCCTGGCCCCGCTGGCCCCCCTCGCGGAGCTTGAGGTAGCCCCAGACAGTCCCGAAGATCCCGAAGGGGACGCTGACCAGGAAGACCGCCCGCCAGTTGGTGTCGGCCAGCAGCCCGCCGATCAGCAGCCCCAGGAACGAGCCGGCCAGCGCCGCCACCTGGTTGATGCCCAGGGCCATGCCGCGCTCGCGGACGGGGAAGGCGTCGGTGAGGATGGCCATGGAGTTGGCCATCAGCAGGGCGCCGCCGACCCCCTGGACGATCCGCAGCGCGATCAGCCCGAGCGCCGCCGCCGAGCCGACGCCGGGCGTGAAGGCGAGGACGATGGAGGCCGCGGTGAAGACCAGGAAGCCGGCGTTGTACATCCGCACCCGGCCGTAGATGTCCCCCAGGCGGCCGAAGGCGACCACCAGCACGGCGCTGACCACCAGGTAGCCCATCAGCATCCAGAGCAGGTAGCTGACGTTGCCGGGCCGCAACGGGTCGAGGTGGATGCCGCGGAAGATGGCCGGCAGCGAGATGATCACGATCGAGGAGTTGATGGTCGCGACCAGCATCCCCAGGGTCGTGTTCGACAGGGCGACCCACTTGTAACGCCCGTCTGGGTCGCGCCGGTCGTGGCCGCTTCGACCCGGGGCCTCCCGGCCCCCCGCCCGTTCCGCCGGCATCCGGTTCCTCCTCTCGCCAAAGCTGACCCTTACGTAAGGATTATAGTCAGCCGGGGAAGGCGTCCGGCTCGGCCGCGCCCGGGGCGGCGCCGGCGGCCAGCTCCCGGGCCGGGTCGTCGGCCCTGGTCGTGGTGCGCAGCGGCTGCTCGCGCAGCAGCCAGGTGACCAGGAAGGCGACCAGGATGCAGGGCACGGCGTAGCGGAACGTCGCCGTGAGCGAGTTGGAGAACGCCTCCACGAACCCCGAGCGCAGCGAGGCGGGAAGGGCGTCCAGGGCCCTCGGGCTCAGCGAGCCGACGGCCGACCCGCCGCTGGCCCTGGCCCGGGCCAGCACGTCGGCGGGCAGCCGCCGGGCCAGCTCGCCGGCGAGCCGGCTGGTGAAGATGGCCCCGAAGACGGCCACGCCGAAGGACCCGCCGACCGAGCGGAAGAAGGAGACCGTGCCGGTGGCGATGCCGAGGTCGCGGCGGTCCACCGCGTTCTGGGTGGCCAGGATGACGACCTGCATGACCAGGCCGATGCCGATGCCGAGGACGACCATGTAGACGGTCGAGGTGGCCCGGCCGGTGGTCGGGGTCATGGTCGACAGCAGCCACATGCCGACGGCGGCGATGGCCGTGCCGGCCACGGGGAAGACCTTGTAGCGGCCGGTCCGGCTGATGAGCTGCCCGGAGAGGGTCGAGGCGCCCAGCAGGCCGAACATCAGCGGCAGCAGCAGCAGGCCGGAGTTGGTGGCGCTGGCCCCGGTGACCAGCTGCAGGTACAGGGGCAGGAAGCTGATCACCCCGAACATGGCGAACCCGATGATGAAGCTGACCGCGCTGGACACGTCGAAGGTCGAGTTGCGGAACAGGGCGAGCGGGATGATGGGCTCGGCGGCCCGCCGCTCGACCAGCGCGAAGGCGGTCAGCAGGACGGCCGCGGCCAGCCCGAGGCCGACGATCGTCGAGGACCCCCAGGCGTACTCGGTGCCGCCCCAGGTGGTGAGGAGCACAACGCAGGCCACCCCGGCGGCCAGCAGGGCCGCCCCCGGGTAGTCGATGCGGTGGCGCACCCGGGCCTCGCGGGCGTGCAGGGCGACCGTGGTGACGACCAGGGCGGCCAGGCCGAGGGGCAGGTTGATGTAGAACACCCAGCGCCAGGTCAGGTGGTCGGTGAAGAACCCGCCGGCCAGCGGTCCGGCGACCATCGCGCCGCCGAACACCGCCCCGAAGTAGCCCATGTAGCGGCCGCGCTCGCGGGGGCTGACCACGTCACCGATGATCGCCTGGGCGGTCACCATCAGCCCGCCGCCGCCCAGGCCCTGGATGGCCCGGAACACGATCAGCTGGCCCATCGACTGGGAGAGGCCGGCCAGGACCGAGCCGACCAGGAAGATGACGATGGCCGCCTGGAAGATCCGCTTGCGGCCGTAGAGGTCGCCGAGCTTGCCGTACAGCGGCGTGGACACCGTGGCCGCCAGCAGGTAGGCGGTCACGACCCAGGAGAGGTGGTTGAGGCCGCCCAGGTCGCCGACGATGGTCGGCAACGCCGTGGCCACGATGGTCTGGTCGAGGGCGGCCAGCAGCATGCCCAGCATCAGGGCGCTGAAGATGACCAGGAGCTGCCGGTGCGACAGCTCCGCCGGCGGTCCGGGCGGCTGTGCCGCCCCCGCGTCGGTCGTGGAGGGTGCGGATCGAGTCGTCATGTCGAGGTCCGGTTCGACGGATCGTCAGAGGGGTCGGGAGGCGGGGAGCCCAGCTCACGGAGGTGCAGGAAGGCGGCGTCGATCATGGCCAGGAGCGGCCGGCGGCCCTCCTCGGCCATCCAGGACGACAGCGCCGCCCTGGCCGCGGCCACGGCCGCGGTCGCCATCACCCTGGCGTACAGCGCGTCCGCCGGGACGCCCGGCCGCTCGGCCACGGCCGTGGCCAGGGCCCGCTCGAACGAGGCGTACATGCCCAGCTGGCGGGCCAGCAGCCCCGGGTGGCGCTCGATGACCCGCTGGCGCAGGAGCAGCTCCTCCCGGCGCTGGGCCTGCTGCAGTGTCAGCTCGCGCAGCACCTGGTAGACGGCCTCGAGTGGCGACTCGGTGGCCGGGCGGTCGGCCACCAGGCGGTGGACGGTGGCCGCCTTCTCGGGGGCGTTGCCGAGCAGGGCCTCCTCCTTGGAGGAGAAGTAGTTGAAGAACGTGCGGGTGGCCACGTCGGCGGCCTCGCTGACGTCCTCCACCGTCACCTGCTCCAGGCCCCGGTCGGCGACCAGGCGCAGGGCGGCGTCCTGCAGGGCCTGGCGGGTGGCGAGCTTCTTGCGCTCCCGCCGGCCCGGTGGCTGCGTGTCAAGCATCTCGGTGCTCATGGGGATCAGGCTAGCGTCATTCGTGCATGGAGTGCAAGTTTTTACTTGAAGCAACTTTGCTTTTCGGGCAAGATGTGCGCGATTGGGCCGACAAGGAGGACGGACGATGCCCGACAGGACGATCGGCGACGACGTCGCCACCGAGACGGTGCGGATCAGAGGTCACGAAGGCGACGAGGTCCCGGCCTACCTGGCCGTGCCGCCCGGGCCCGGCCCCTTCGCCGGCGTGGTCGTGCTGCACCACATGCCCGGCTTCGACGAGGCGACCAAGGAGATCACCCGGACCTTCGCGGCCAACGGCTACACGGCGATCATGCCCAACCTCCACTGGCGGGACGCGCCCGGGGCCAGTCCCGACGACGCGGCCGCGGCGACGCGGGCCGCCGGCGGTGTCCCCGACGAGCGCCTGGTCGGGGACGTCGACGGCGCCGCCCGGTACCTGCGCCCGCTGCCGTCGGCCAACGGCAAGGTCGGCGTGATCGGCTACTGCTCGGGCGGGCGCCAGGCGTTCCTGGCCGCCTGCAGCCTTCCCCTGGACGCGGCCGTCGACTGCTACGGCGCCTTCGTCATGGACCCGCCGCCCGACGGCCTGCCGCTCAAGGTGGGGCCGGTGGTCGGGCTGGCCGGCGACCTGTCGTGCCCGCTGCTCGGCCTGTTCGGCGCCGAGGACACCCACCCGTCCCCGGCCGAGACGGCCCGGCTGGAGCAGGAGCTGACCCGACTCGGCAAGACCTTCCAGTTCCACACCTACCCGGGCGCCGGGCATGGCTTCTTCGCCGTCGACCGGCCCAGCTACCGGCCCGAGGCGGCCGCCGACGGCTGGCGGCGGATCTGGGACTGGTTCGGCCGCCACCTGGCCGCCTAGCGAGGGATCCCCATGTGCACCTACTCCACCGAGCGGGTCGAGGTCGCCGGCAGCGGCAAGGGCCCCGACGGCTGGTTCCCGCTCAGCCTGGCCTGCGTCTACCTCGACCACCCCCAGCACACCCGGGCCGAGCACACCCTCAACATCGACTTCCTCAACCCCGGCCAGGGGGCGTCGGCCAGGGTCGCCGTCGAGCTCAGCGAGGAGTCCGCCCGGGCCCTCGCCGGCGCGATCCACGCCGCCCTGGGCGCCGCCCCGGAGGGCCTGTCATGACCGACCAGTACATCCCCGGCACCTGCAACATCGGCTCGGAGGAGATCGTGCTCCGCCGCCGGGCCGGCCACATCGGCCTGGCCGTCACCGCCGCCCTGGCCACCGCGCTGTTCCGCTCCGACCTGCACCCGGCCTGGCGCCTCACCCTGGCCCTGCCGGCGGCCGGCGCCGCCTCCGGCTACCTCCAGGCCCGCCAGCGCTTCTGCGCCAACTTCGGCTTCCGCGGCGTCTACAACTTCGACGCCCGCGGCCACGAGCAGCACGTCGCCGACGACCAGGCCGAGGCCGCCGACCGACGCCGGTCCCTCCGGATCTCGGCCGCCTCGGGGGCCATCGGCCTCGGCGTGGCCCTGGCCGCGATGCTGGTCTCCCGTGGTCGGGGGCCGATGTCATACTCCAAGGCATGAGCGACGAGGTGCGGCTGCGCGACGTCGAGCAGGCCGACCTGGAGGTCTTCCTCGAGCACGAGCACGACCCCGAGGCCGTCCGCCGGTCGAGGTTCCCTCCCCGCGACCGCGAGGCCTTCATGACCCACTGGGCCACCAGGGTCCTCGCAGACCCCACCGTCCTCGTCCAGACCGTCACCGTGGACGGCGCCCCGGCCGGCGACATCGTCGCCTGGTGGGACCAGGACCGGCGGTACATCGGCTGCTGGCTCGGCCGCCCCTGGTGGGGCCGCGGCATCGCCACCAGGGCCCTCGCCCTGTTCCTGGACACGGAGAAGGCCCGCCCCCTCTACGCCGACCCCTTCATCGGCAACACCGCCTCGGTCCGCCTCCTGGAGCGCTTCGGCTTCAAGCCGACCGGCACGGTCTGGTACGGCGAGAACGAGCACGTCCTGCTGGTGCTCGACGCGACCTAGCGACCCGGAGCGGCGTCGGCCGGGCTCAGCCCCGACGGCTCGCCGAGCCGGCGGCCGGGCCGCGCCATCAGCAGCAGCGCGCCCAGCCCCAGCAGCACCAGCAGCGCCTCCAGCCAGCCGCCGACCACCGGGATGGCCGCGACCACCAGCACGCCAAGGGCCAGCGCGCCCAGCCAGCCGAGGAACGACCGGCCGTCGCCGCGGACCAGCAGCCGCCCGAGCGCCAGTCCCACGGTCGCCGGCGCGGCGAAGACCAGCGCGAGCACGAGCAGGAAGACGACGACCGCCGCGACCAGGATCCCGCCGAACACCGTCACCCCGGTCAGCGACCCCAGCCCGAGCAGACC
>JBJMHP010000034.1:0-4767 GCA_045807325.1 Actinomycetes bacterium
GGAGGCCGCGCCGGCGAGCAGCGCACCGCCGGAGCCGAGAGTCACCGCGACACCGGCGACCCGCCACCGGTCGACCAGCTCCAGGCCGGCCCTGGCCGCCGCGGCGATCATGCCGCCGCCGGCGGAGCGGCCGGTGAACCGCAGCGCCTCGGACAGGTTGGGGGTGACCAGCCGCGCCCCCGGCACCGGGTCGGGACCGCGCGGGTGCGGGTCCCACACCACCGGGACCGCCGCGGCGGCCGCGGCCACCGCCGCCCGCAGCGCCGGGTCGGCCGCCAGCCCGCGACCGTAGTCGGACACCAGCACGGCTCCGCCCGACCGCACCGCCGCGGTCATCGCCCCGGTCACCGCCGGCGGCGCCGGCGCGGCCTCCTCCCGGTCCAGCCGCAGCAGCGACTGCCCGGCCACCCGGACCCGCTCCTTGGCCGGGGTCCGGCCGGACAGCCGGCCGGCGACCACGCGGACGCCGGCCGCGGCCAGCAGCTCGGCCACCCGGCGCCCGGCCGGGTCCTCGCCGAGCGCCGTGACCAGCACGACCTCGGCGCCGTCCCGGGCGGCCAGCAGGGCGGCCAGCCCGGCCCCGCCCGGACGGTCCACTTCGGACAGACCGCTGACGACCGGCACCGGCGCGTCCGGACTGAGCCGGTCGGCGCGGCCGGTGAGATCCCGGTCGAGCAGCGTGTCGCCGAGGACGACGAGCGGTCGGCTCACGCCGAGCTTCCCGCGGCCGTCTCGAGCTCGTCGTCGGACGCCGCCTCCGCCGCGCCGATCCCGAGCTGGTCCTCGTACACGGCCAGGGTCGAGGCGGCGATCCGGTCCCAGGAGTAGCGGGAGCGGGCCCGGTCGACGCCGGCGGTCCCGTACGCCTCCCGCCAGAACGGCTCGGACAGCAGCCGGCGCATCGCGGCCGCGAGCCGGTCCGGCCGGCGCGGCGGCACCAGCGTGCCGGTCGACCCGTCGACGACCGTGTCGAGGAACCCGCCGACCGCGCTCGCCACGACCGGCACGCCGCAGGCCATCGCCTCCAGCGGCACGATCCCGAACGGCTCGTACCAGGGCGTGCAGACCACGATGTCGGCCGAGCGCAGCAGCGCCGGCACGTCCGGACGCGCCACCGCGCCGATCAGCCGGACCCGGTCGGCCACCCCGAACCGCTCGGCCAGCCCGGTCAGCCGGGTCGCCTCGGGATCGTCGGCCAGCTCGGCGGCGGCGGGACCGCCGGCGATGACCAGCTCCGCATCCGGCACGCCGACCAGTGCGCGGATCACCGTGTCGAAGCCCTTGCGCGGGACCAGCCGGCCGATGCACAGCACCCGCGGCCGGTCGCCGCGCTCGGCCACCGGCCCGTCCGGGGTGAACTGGTCGACGTCCACTCCGGACGGCACGACCGTGATGCGCTTCCTGGTCGCGCCGAGCCGGACCAGCTCGGCGACCTCGTCGGTGGAGGTGGCGACGACCCGGTCGACAGCGCGGGCCAGCGCCCGCTCCATCCGGATCCGCACCGGCGGGCTGGTGTCGGCCCGGCCCTGGAACCGCCGCTTGGTGACGCCGAGCGCGTGGAAGGTCTGCACGACCGGCACGTTGAGGTCGCGGGTCGCCGACAGCGCGGCCAGCCCGGACATCCAGAAGTGCGCGTGCACCAGGTCGGGCGGGTCGGCGGCGATGCGGGCGGCCAGCTCCGAGCCGAGCCGGCCGACCAGCGGCAGCAGCTGGTCCCTCGGCACCCAGGTCGCGGGTCCGGCGTCGAGGTGCTCGACCACCACCCCGTCGGCCATCCGGACCCGGTCCGGGAGCTCGGCCGAGTCCCGTCGCGTGTAGACGGTGACGTCGTGGCCGGCCCGGCCGAACGCCCGGGCCAGCGACTCGACATGGACGTTCTGGCCGCCCGAGTCAACCCCTCCGATCGCAGCGAGTGGGCTGGCGTGTTCGGACACCATCGCGATCCTCATCGGGTCACCTCCTTGAGAAGTCGGTCCCAGTCGTGCAGGAAGCGGTCCAGGCCGTAGCGGGCGAGCGCGGCCTCCCTGGCCACCCGGCCGGCCTCGGCCGCCTGGTCCGGATCGGACAGCAGGCGCCGCACGGCACCGGTCAACACGTCCATCCGGTTGGAGCAGGCGCCCGCGGCCGGTGGCACCGCCTCGACCGCCTCGGTGGTGGCCAGCGCCACCACCGGCATCCCCAGGTGCATGGCCTCCAGCAGCGACAGCCCCAGCGAGGTCCACCGCACCGGGTGCAGGTACAGCCGCCGCCTGGCCATCTCGGCGTGCAGCTGGTCCTGGGCCAGGTCGGCCACCGACCGCACCCCCGGCGCCCCGGCGAGGTGCTGCGTCCGCATCCCGAACAGATCGACCGGTACCGCCGCTCCGAGCCGCTCGAGCAGGTCGGTCCCGGTCACCCGTCCGCGGCGCACCGGCTCGTTGATCACCATCGCTGCCGCCGGGACCTCCCCGCTGTAGCGGTCGCCCGGGTCCACGATGCCGTGCTCGATCACCCGGGTCGGGGTGCTCCCGCAGTCCCAGAACAGGTCGTTGAAGTGCGTCACGTGCACGACCACCAGCTCAGGGCGGTCGGCGGCGACATGGCCCATCTCGTTGATCCGTCCCTGGGGGGCGTTGTGCTCCAGGTAGACCGCGGCCACCTCCCGGCCCGGGCGCCGGCCGCCCAGCCACTCGGCGGCCAGCCCCTCCAGCTCATTGGGCCGCTGGAGCACGACCATGTCGACCTCGGCCTCGGCCGCCTCCTCCCTGGTGATCTCGACCGCCGACGCCGGCCAGGACCAGGTCCGGGCCCGCCCCAGCCCGTCCGGCCCCCGGTCCGCCGTCACCGGGATCAGATACTCGTGGCGCCCCTGCACGAACGCGGTCGTCCAGGACCCGTGCACATGCCACAGCAGCACCCTCACCCCGCCACCTCCTGCTCCGTCCGCATCGGCGCCAGCCGGTCGACCGCGGCCACCACCTCGCCAACCGAGACCCCGTCCAGGCACGGATGCCCGGCCACCGGGCAGACCCGGGCCCGCGACCCCGCGCACGCCGCCCCCTGGTCGCCGAGGAGCTCGTGCGCCACCCCCCACGGCCGCCACCGCACGGCCGGCACCACCGGCGAGAACAGCGACACCACCGGCGTCCCGACCGCCGCCGCCAGATGCGCCGGCCCCGTGTTGCCCACCACCACGACCTCGGCCCCGCCAAGCACCCGCGCCAGCCCGGCCAGGTCCACCCGACCGCCGAGGTCGACCACTCCCGGCCGTCTCGGCCCGGCGACCAGAGAGGTCAACGGCCGCTCGGAGGTGTCGCCGGTCACCACCACCCGCCGGCCGCCCTCGATGAGCACGTCGACGAGCGCCGCATGCCGCTCCGGCGCCCACGCCCTGGCCGGCACCGACGCGCCCGGATGCACGACCACGTACCGCCCCTCCAGGTCGGGCACGTCGGCCCCGCCGAGCCAGACCCGCAGCCCCCCGTCGTCCCCTTCCGCCAGCCGGTATCCGAGGGTGGCAGCCAGCGACAGTCCCCGCTCGACCTCGTGGACGTCGTCGTCCACCCGGTGCCGGATGTCCAGCAGCGACCCCGGATAGTCGACACTGACCGCGGCGATGGTCGGCACCCCGGCCATCCGCAGCATCAGCGCCAGGGGCAGCGGGCTCTGATGGAACGAGGTGAGCACCAGCGCCTGGTCGATCTCCAGGTCGCCGAGCCGGTCCACCAGCTCGTCCACCGCCTCCCTGGTGACCCGCCGCGGCTCGGCGTCGATCCACCCGGCATGGGCGACCACCACCTCGTCCACCCCAGGAAGCAGCTCCGCCGCGGCCCGCCCCCGCGGCCCGCACAGCAGCGTCACCCGCCCCGCCTCAGCGGCCACCGCCCGCACCGCAGGCCCGGCCAGCAGCACGTCGCCCATGCTGTCCTGCCTGGCCACCAGCACATGCCGAGTCATGGGGAGCCCCCGCCATCGGCGGACCCCAGCAGCAGCTCAACCGCGGCCACCAGATCGGGAGCCACCACCGGCGCCGCCGCCACCTCCTCCGCCCGAGTCACCGCCGTGGGCACCAGCACCGCCCGCGCCCCGGCCGCCCGAGCCGCCTCCATGTCACTCCCGACGTCCCCGATGACCACGCAGTCCGCCGGCTCCACCCCCAGCGCCCCCGCGGCCGCCTTGATCAGCCCCGGCGCCGGCTTCCGGCACCCACACCCCTCCCACGGCCCATGCACACACCAGAACCACGGCCCCAACGGCCCCAGCAGCTCCTCCACCCGCCGGTTGACCGCCTCCACCTGCTCAACCCGGACAAGCCCCCTCGCCACCCCGCTCTGGTTGGACACGACCGCCGTCGCCACCCCGGCCGCCCGCAGCCGCCCCACCGCCTCCCGAGCCCCCGCCATCACCACCACCCGCCCCGGGTCGTCGTTGTAAGGCACATCCACCACAAGCGTCCCGTCCCGGTCGAACAGCACCGCCCTCGGCACCCACCGGGAGGGAGCGGGGACACGGCGAGCGGCGCGGGAGGAGGGGGAGGGGTCGGCGAGCAGCCGGGACAGGCGGAACCAGCCTGAGAGCCAGTGCCGGGTCGCCGCCGGCGGTAGCAGCACGCTGGTGACCGCCATGGTGGCCACCTCATCAGCCGTGCGGGGTCCAGGCGCGATCCGGGCGAGCGCCAGCTCAGCCGTCCCCGCCAGCCATCCGAGCCCAGCCAGCCCGGCTGCCCACCGAGCCCGGCGACCCCCCTGCGGCCCCCCACGGCGACCCAACAGCACCCCCCCAAGCCCC
>JBJMHP010000035.1:0-2828 GCA_045807325.1 Actinomycetes bacterium
GGTCGAGGTGCCAAGACCGCCGGCCGGCACCGATGGGCGCACGGTCGTCTACGCGCGGGTGTCCTCCCACGACCAGCGCCTCGGCCCAGCTCCGGGTCCGGAAGGCGAGCACGCCGAGGAAGTCCGACCGGCGGCGCCGGAACGGCCACCACAGCGGCACCCCGGCCACGGTCAGCCCGTCGCCAGCACGTGCGACAGCGACCCGGCGAGCACGGCCAGGGCCAGCAGCGGCCCGGCCGGCTCCCCGTTGACGACGCTGTTGCCCGCATAGGCGGCCACGGCCAGGCCGAGGCACCAGACCAGCAAGTGAGTGGGCCCGGTGCCCGGGGGTTGTGAACTGCCGCGGTTAATGTCACCAGACATCATCGAACGTATGTGCTAGTCTAGACGCGTGAAGCTGTCAGAATGGGCCGCACGACAAGGTGTCCACTACCAGACCGCCTGGCGCTGGTGGAAGCACGGCACCCTGCCCGTGCCCGCCCGGCAACTGCCCACTGGGACGATCCTGGTCGAGGTGCCAAGACCGCCGGCCGGCACCGATGGGCGCACGGTCGTCTACGCGCGGGTGTCCTCCCACGACCAGCGCGCCGACCTCGACCGCCAGGTCAGCCGCGTCATGGCATGGACGACTGCGCAGCGGCTTCCGGTCGAGGAAGTGGTGACCGAGGTCAGCTCGGGGCTGAACGGGCGGCGGCCGAAGCTTCAGCGGCTGCTTGGCGACCCGCAGGTCACCGTGCTGGTGGTCGAGCACCGCGACCGCCTGGCCCGCTTCGGGGTCGAGCAACTCCAGGCCGCGCTCGCCGCCCAGGGGCGCCGCATCGTCGTGGCCGACGACGGCGAGACCACCGACGACCTCGTCCGCGACATGATCGAGGTGCTGACCAGCTTCTGCGCCCGGCTGTACGGGCGGCGGGGGGCACGCAACCGGGCGCTTCGAGCGTTGACCGCCGCCAGGCGGAGCGCCTGATGGCAGCGGGCGAGGCGGTGACGTTGCACCAGGCGTACCGGTTCGCGCTGGACCCCACGCCCCGCCAGCAGGGCAGGCTCGCGTCGGCGGTGGGTGGGGCCAGGTTCGCCTACAACTGGGGCGTGGAGCTGATCAAACGGCGCCTGGACGAGCGTGCCGTCGGCCAGGATGTCCAGGTGCCGTGGACGCTGGCGGCGCTGCGGCGCGAGTGGAACCGCGCCAAGCACCAGGCCGCCCCCTGGTGGGCCGACAACAGCAAGGAAGCCTACTCGTCGGGCCTGGACGCCCTCGCCCGGGCGCTGAAGAACTTCACCGACACCAAGCAGGGCCACCGCGCCGGCGCCCCCATGGGCTTCCCCAAGCGTAAGCGCAAGGGCCGCAGCCGCGACGCCTGCCGCTTCACCACCGGCGCGATCCGGGTGGAGCCCGACCGCCATCATGTGGTCTTGCCGCGGCTTGGGCGGATCCGGACCCACGAGTCGACCCGCAAGCTCGCCCGCCGCCTGGAGCAGGGCACCGCCCGGATCCTGGCGGCCACCATCAGCCGGCAGGGTGGCCGCTGGTTCGTCAGTTTCACCTGCCAGGTGCAGCGGGTGGTCCCGGGCCCGCACCGCCCTGGCTGGCGGGTCGGCGTCGACGTCGGCATCCGCCACCTGGCGGTGCTGTCGGACGGCCGCCGGGTGCCCAACCCCGCGCCGCTCCAGCAGGCACAGCGCCGGTTACGCCGGCGTAACCGCCAACTGGCCCGTCGCCGGGGCCCCCTCGCCCCCGACGGCAGCCGCCGCGAGCCGTCCAAGCGCTGGCAGCAGACCAGCCGCCGGCTCGCCCAGGCGCACGCCAAGATCGCCAACCTGCGCGGCAACGCGCTGCACCACCTCACGAGCGCCCTGGCCGGCACCTACGGGGCGGTGGTGGTCGAGCACCTGAACATCGCCGGGATGCTGCGCAACCACGGCCTCGCCCGCCGCATCGCCGACGCGGGCTGGGGGGAGCTGCGCCGCCAGCTCGATTACAAGACCGCCTGGGCGGGCGGGACGCTCGTCCAGGCCGACACCTTCTACCCGTCGTCGAAGACCTGCTCGGGCTGCGGGCACGTGAAAGCCAAGCTGCCCCTGTCGGAGCGGACCTACCGGTGCGAGCGCTGCGGGCTGGTGCTCGACCGTGACGAGAACGCAGCCCGCAACCTCGCTGCCCTTGTCTTGACACAGACGGGTGCGGAGGTAGTCGCCGGGAGTGGCCCGGAGACCCGAAACGCTCGGGGAGTGGACGTAAGACCCGGCCTGACCGGGCAGACCGCGGTGAACCGAGAAGCCGGCACCGGGCGTCGCCCGGGTGAGACCGGCACCGTCGGCGCGCAAGCACCGACTGCCCAGATCGCAGACACACGCTGATGGTCTGGGTAACGGTGAGCCGGTGCCACCAGCCGGGGCAGCAGCCGGCCCACGGCCGCGTGGGGATGGTCGACGTCGGGCAGCAGCCCGGCCAGGGCGGCCACGATCCCGCCGGCCACCATCGACGCGCCGGTGGCGTGGGCCACGGCCACGCCGGCGGCGGCCCCGATCACGGCGTGGCTGCGCTTCATCATGGCCGGCAGTCTCGACGACGGGTACGACAAGCGGCCTGGCGCGAACGGCTGTCCGCAGGGCCGGGGCTCTACAGAGCCGGGGGGGCCTGGCAAGATGAGGGCCGACGGACCGCACCCGGCGGGAGGTTGCGATGGCCAGCGTCCTGCGGACGGCGCTGCCGACCAACAAGGAGCGCTCGGCGGCCGGGCAGGCCCTGCGCGAGCAGGTCAAGCGGGGTGAGCTCGGCCGGTGGCGGCCGGCCGAGGACCGGCCCGACCCGCTGGACCTGATCGAGG
>JBJMHP010000036.1:0-5971 GCA_045807325.1 Actinomycetes bacterium
GACTGACAAGAAACCAGCCGTGATCATGCAGTGGTTCTCGTTACGACAAAGGGGTTACGGGTCGGGGACGTCAGCCGCCGGCGTAGGAGTGCATGCCGGAGACGAGAAAATTGATGCCGAAGAAGTTGAACAGCAGGCAGCCGAAGGCGATCAGCGAGATGACCGCGGCCTTGCGGCCCCGCCAGCCGGCCGTGGCGCGCGCGTGCAGGTAACCCGCATAACCCACCCATGTGATGAACGACCACGTCTCCTTGGGATCCCAGCCCCAGTAGCGGCCCCAGGCGGCCTGGGCCCAGATGGCCCCGGCGATGATGGCGAAGGTCCAGATGGGGAACCCGAACGCGGTCGTCCGGTAGGCCAGGTGGTCGAGGGTGTCGGCCGACGGCATCCGGTCCCAGATGGTCGCGTGGCGGGCCACCGCCTGCTCGACCTCGACCCGGTCGGCGGTCTGGGCCGCCCCGGCGACTAAGGGCGGGGCCGGGGGGCGCTGGCGGCGCTCGAACCGCTCCTTGACCAGGTACAGGATGCTGAACACGGCGGCAAGGCAGAGGACCGAGGAGCCGGTGATGGCCGCGGCCACGTGGATCACGATCCAGCGGGAGTTGAGGGCCGGGACCAGCGGGCCGGCCGGCACCCGGAACACCAGGCCGCCGAGGGCCATGGCGAGGACTGCCGGGAGGAGCACGAACACGCCGAGGGGGCGGATCTCGGGCCGTCGGGCCACCCAGATCAGGAACCCGGTCACGGTGATGATCCCGACGATGATCGAGAACTCGTACATGTTGCCCCACGGCACCCGGCCGACCGCCAGGCCGCGGGTCACGGCCGCGCCAACGTTGGCGGCCAGCCCGGCGACGGTCACGGTCAGCCCGGCCACCCCGAGCCAGCGCAGCCGGTAGGCGAAGTCGAGCCCGAACAGCGTGGCCGCCACCACGTAGCTGAGCACGGCCAGCCAGGCCAGGGTGTCAGACGTGGTGGCCAGCTCGGCCGGCGACATGGACGATCTCCTACGGGGAGCGGTCCGGAGGGTCAAGGGTACCGCGCCTGACGTGCTCGGCGAGCCGGGCCAGCTCGCCCTCGAAGGCGGCCTTGCCCTGGAGGGCGAGGCCGGCCAGCTCGACCCGGGTGCCGCCGGCCCCGTCCGGGGCGGCCCGGACCCAGACCCGGCGCCTGGTCACGTACAGCGACGGGACCAGGCCACAGAGCAGCAGGCCGGCGGCGACGGCCACCACCGGCACCCCCGGGTCGCAGGCCAGGGTGAAGACGCTGTACTGCTTGAGGCCGGTGAACGACACCACCATGCCGTTGGCCAGCCGGCCCGACCGGCCGGGCGGGAGCAGCAGCGGCCGGTCCCCCAGCGGCCGCAGCCGGGAGTGGTCGAGGCTGAACACGCTCTGGGCCCGGTCGGCCTGGAGGTCGCCCTGGTAGGCGAGGACGACCAGGACGGGCCGGGAGAGGCGGGGGTCGTTGCAGAAGTCCATGCCGGGCGGGCAGTCGGGGCCGGTACGCAGCCCGGTGAACAGCACCATCTGGAGGCCGACCTGGGGCGTGGAGCGGGTGACCTTGACCGCGCCGTTGGAGACCTCCGAGGCCGGGTCGCGCAGGGTCAGGACCTCCTGGGGGGCCAGCAGCTCCTTGCCGGTCCGGTCCTGGACCCGCACCACCGGGACGTAGCCGTAGTCGGACTGGAAGACCCGGACCCCGTCAACGGTCATGGGCCGGTTGGGGGCGACCCGCTGGGACCGGAGCTCGTGGCCGTCCAGGTCGAGCGCGGTCAGCCGGGAGACGAACGCCCGCGGGGTGTTGTTGGCGTAGAAGGAATTGGTGAAGTCGTCCAGCCGGAGCTGGAAGGGGGCCAGGCGCTCGGGCCCGAAGAAGCGGCCGGGGCTGAAGCTGTCGTACCCGACCCGGGCATTCGCCCAGGTCTCGCCCTCGACGATGGCCGCCTGGCCGCGGTACCCGTAGGCCTTGCCGTAGGCCAGCCCGACCAGCAGGACCAGCAGGGCCACGTGGAACAGCATGCTGGCCGCCTCGCGCAGGTAGCCCTTCTCGCCGGCCAGCTCGCCCCGACCGACCCGGGCACCCCCCTGGGGTTCCCCGGACCCCTCCCGATCCACCGGAGCACCCTCCTGGGGTTCCCCGGACGCCTCCGGGTGCTCCGCCAGGCGGTAGCGGCTGCGGCGCAGGACCCGGCGGGCGGTGGCCATGGCCTGGTCGGGGGATGCCGGGGTGTCGAAGGCGGCCCGGGTGCGGTAGCGGGCCAGGTCGCCGCCGCGGGGCGGCCGGGAGCGCAGCACCCGGACGAGGGCCCGGGTCCGCGGGACCAGGCAGGCGACCAGGGCCCCCAGCAGGGCCAGGTAGATGGCCATGTACCAGGCCGAGCCGAAGACGTCGAACAGGCCGAGGCGGTCCAGCACCGGGGCCAGGGCCGGGTGATCCCCGAAGTACTGGTCGACCCGCTGGGGGCTGATGCCCTCCTGGGGGAACAGGCTGCCCAGGATCGAGGCCGCGGCCAGCACCACCAGCAGGACCAGGGCGGTCCGCATGGAGCGGTACTCGCGCCAGGCCAGGCGCAGGGTGTCGCCCAGCCCGGGCCGGCGCGGCGGACGGTCGGGGCGGGCGGCGGGGGGTCGGAGCTCGACGGCCAAGGCAGGGACCTCGCTAGATGGGCAGGCTGATCGACCCGGACCAGATCTTGAGCTGGGTCAGCAGGCTGTCCCAGAGGCCGGTCAGCAGCAGCAGGCCGATCACGACCAGCATCCCGCCCCCGGCCACCTCGAACAAGCGGAAGCGGGCCCGCAGGGCCGGGAACCGGCCGAGGGCCCTCCGGAAGCCGAGGGCGGCGACCAGGAACGGCACGCCCAGCCCGATCGAGTAGGCGAACAGCAGCAGCGCCCCCCGGCGGGCCCCGCCGCCGCCCACGGCGGCCAGGCCGAGCACCGCCCCCAGGGTGGGGCCGATGCAGGGGGTCCAGCCGAGCCCGAACACCATGCCGAGGGGCAGGGCGCCGGCCAGCCCGCCCGGGACCCGGTCGGCCCGCAGGCGCCGCTCCCGGTACAGGAAGCCGGGCTTGATCACCCCGGCCAGGAACAGGCCCATGACGATCACCAGCACCCCGGCGACCCGGGTGACCAGGTTCCGGTTCAGGACCAGCCAGGAGGTGACGGCGCCCAGGGCCGCCCCCAGGGCCACGAAGACCAGCGAGAACCCGAGCACGAACAGGGCCGCCCCGGCCACCACCCGGCCGGCCCGGCGGTCGCCCCGCCGCTCGACGTCCTGGCCGCTCACCCCCGACATGTAGGAGAGGTAGCCGGGCACCAGCGGCAGCACGCACGGGGAGGCGAACGACACGAACCCGGCCAGGGCGGCCACGGCCATGGCGATCAGGAGGTTCCCGTCGACCACGATCTGCTGCGCCCGCTCGCCCCAGCTCATTGCCCGGTCACCCGCTCGACCAGGTCGGTGAGGAGGGCGGCCTGGCGCCTGGGGTCGCCGCCGGGCAGGGCCCCGAACACCCGGGCCGCGACCCGGCCCTGGGCGTCAACGACCAGGGTGTAGGGCGGGGCCTGGGGGCCGAGGGCGCCGAGGCGGGCCGAGAGCAGGGCCGCCCGGTCGAACAGCGACGGGTAGCCGACGCCGAACTCCTCCAGATAGGAGGCGGCCGCCCCCCGGTCGTCGCGGATGTTGACCCCGACCATGCGCACGTCCCGCCCGGCCAGGGTCCTGCTGGCCAGCTCCAGGCCCTGCTGCTCGGCCCGGCAGGGCCCGCACCAGGAGGCCCAGAAGTTCAGCACCAGGGGACGGCCTCGGAGGCTGGCCAGGTCGAGCTCCTTGCCGTCCAGGGTCCGGCCGCTGAAGGCGGGCAGGGGCGGGCGCTCGGCCTCGGGGACGACGGCCACGCCGGAGCCGACCAGCTCGACCTGCCCGGTGGCGGCCTCGGGGGCCAGGCCCTTGCCGCCGCCGCCGGCCAGCGCGACCACGGCGACCACGGCCGCCGCCACGGCCACGACCACCACGGCCAGGGTGGTGCGGCGCGGCATGGCGACCTCGGCTTGCTCGACAACCAGACGGGCTTCGAGTGTAGCCGCCGGGACCCGAATGCAATGCTAGGATGCGTGGCAGCGGGGATGATCGAGTCGCCCGACGGTGGGAGGCCCTGGGGTGTCGCTGGTACGACCGAAGGACGAGGGGGAGCACTGGGTCCAGCTCGTGCTCCTGACCATGGCCATCTGGGTGGCGATGTTCGTCACCATGGCCGTGATCCCGTCCTTCTGGCTCTACTTCGCCGACGGCACGCTCAAGTGGACGGGCAAGTTCACCGTCCCCTACGGCCTGGGCGAGCTGGTGCTGCCCATGCAGGCGGTGCGCGACGTGATCGTGGTGCTGTGGTACGGCGTGGTCCTGACCGGCTTCGGCCTGGCCGTCCGGGCCTACAACAAGCGCCACCCCAAGACGCTGCCGTCCGGTGAGGAGAAGCGCGAGGCCACCGGTGGCTACAAGTAGGCGGCGCGGAAGGATCGACCGGTGAACCCGAACAAGCCAAGCATCCACGACGACTACACCCTGGCCACCGTCGACCCCAACTGGCTCCAGGAGCGGGTGAAGCCACGCCGGCACATCGCCCTCTCCCCCGAGCTGTGCATCCTCTGCCGCGCCTGCGAGGACGTCTGCCCGTGGGACTGCATCTACATGCTGGCCCCGGACATCGTCGCCGACGGCCAGAGCCAGGAGGTCACCACCCTGGCCCAGTCGTCGCACGCCCTGTTCGTGATCGACGACAACGAGTGTGTGCGCTGCGGCATCTGCATCGACCGCTGCCCCACCGGCGCCCTGTGGTACGCCAGGGTGGGCGAGGGCAAGGCCGCGGCCAAGGGGTAGGTTGTTGGGTCTGAGGTTGGCCTCTTCGACGAGGAGTGACGCGTGGCGCTGAAGCTTCGGCCGCCCAAGCCGCCAAAGCCTGGCGAGCTCTGGAAGCAGACCAGGGACTCCCAGGTCTGGAAGTCGATCTTCCGGCCCGGGTCGATCTACCGGCCCGGGTACCGCGACACCTCCAGGGACCGCGCGCTGGCCATGATGAACAACGTGCTGTACCACCTGCACCCGGTGAAGGTGAAGCGGCACGGGCTGAAGCTGACCTACACCTTCTGCCTCGGCGGGCTCTCGTTCTTCCTGTTCATCCTGCTCACCATCACCGGCATCTTCCTGATGTTCTTCTACCGGCCGACGGCCGGGCTGGGCCAGGAGCTGGCCTACAACGACATGCAGGCCCTGTCCACCTCGGTGAACTTCGGCCAGCTGGTGCGCAACATGCACCGCTGGGCGGCCCACCTGATGGTGTTCACGGTGTTCCTGCACATGGCCCGGGTCTTCTATCACGGGGCCTACAAGCCGCCGCGGGAGTTCAACTGGGTCGTCGGGGTGATCCTGCTGCTGCTCACCCTGCTGCTGTCGTTCACCGGCTACCTGCTGCCCTGGGACCAGCTGGCCATCTGGGCGGTGGCCGTCGGCACCTCGATGATGGGCTACACCCCGGTGCTCGGGGACCAGGTCCGGTTCGTGCTCCTGGGCTCGGTGGAGATCGGGCCGTCCACCCTCATCCGTTGGTACGTGCTGCACGTCCTGGCGCTGCCGTTCGTGGCGACCATCTTCCTGGCCGTCCACTTCTGGCGGATCCGCAAGGACGGCGGCATCTCGGGGCCGCTCTAGGGGGAACGAGGTTCCGATGGCAGACGACATCCAGCCGGACCAGGAAACCTACGACCGCCTGATCGCGGCCGGCGAGTCCGAGCGCACGGCCAGGGCCAAGGCCAAGTCGGTGGCCGCCCGCAAGGCGAGGGGGCCCAACCGGGCCTCGCTCCAGCAGGGCGACGGCCAGGCGGCCGCGCCGGCGGCGGCCGCGGCCGAGGCCGCTCCCGCCCCGGCGGCGGTGGCCACCGAGGCCCCGGCGGCGGCTCCGGCCCAGGCACCGGCC
>JBJMHP010000037.1:0-11140 GCA_045807325.1 Actinomycetes bacterium
TGGTGCAGCGGTAGCTGTAGCTGCCCGGGGGCGTCCGGGGCGGTCAGCTCGGCACTGGCGCCGGGGGCGATGCTGCGAGTGGTACCCCGTCAGGGCCGCCCGCTATCCCGGCGGGCCACCGCCGGTGGTCAGCCGGTGCGCCAGGACAGCTCCGCGTCCTGGGCGGCCGTGCGCCGCTCCAGCTCCAGCTGGGCCTCGCCGATCTGGCGGTCGAGCTCCCTGACCATGTGGGCCAGCAGGTCCCAGCCCTCGCGGTCGGCCTTCTCGACCCGGCGCCGCAGCCAGCCCATGGCCGAGGCCTCGAGCTCGGCCAGCTCCTCGTCGATGCGGCGCATGCCCACCTCGACCTGGGCGATGCGGCGCAGCGTCCGCTCCAGCTCGGCCGCGGTTCCCCTGCCGGTGACGGCCTCGGGGCTGGCGTGCCACTCCTCCAGCAGGCGCTCCAGGGCGGCCACGTCGCCCTGCTCGTAGGCGTCGTTGGCCGCCACCATCAGGTTGGTCCGCCGCTCCCGCTCCTGCGGGTCGGCGGCCAGGTCGGGATGGATGAGGCGGGCCAGCTGGCGGAACAGCCGCTTGGCGTCCTCGCCGACCACCGCCCGCCGCTCCGGCTCCTTGTCCGGCTCGCGCTCGCCCCAGGCCCAGTTCTGCCCGCCGGGCAGGCCCTGGCCCGGGTACCGCTCGGCCGGGCCGTCGTCCTCCGGGCTCAGCCCGTCGGGGTCGTCGGCCGGCGCGGCCGTCTCGTCCAGCCGATCGGCCAGCTCGTCGAGGCGCGCGTAGCGGGAGCCGAGCGCCTTGCGGTAGGTGGTCTCGAAGGCGTGGAGCTCGTTGCGGAAGGCGGCCAGCTCCCGCTCGCGCTCCAGCAGCCGCCGGGCGAGCACCTGGAGCTGCGCCCTGCGGCGGACGAGCTCTTCCGCCCCGGGGCCGGGATGCCACTCCAGGGCTCCCGGGGCGCCGGACATCCAGGTCATCGGCCTGACGCCCTGTCCGGCGCCGCCGAGATCGGGTCCATCACAAGGGCCAGACGTTACCCGAGCGCCCCGTCACCCGCCAGCCAGCAGGTAGGCTTCGTGTTCCATCCGCTGCCCGATGGGGGTTGACCTTGGAGTTCCGCCGGATCACCAACCTGCCGCCGTACGTGTTCACCATCATCGACGGGCTGAAGGTGGCGGCCAGGCGGGCCGGCGAGGACGTGATCGACCTCGGCTTCGGCAACCCCGATCTGCCGTCGCCCCCGACGGCCGTGGACAAGCTGTGCGACGCCGTCCGCAACCCGCGCAACCACCGCTACTCGGCCAGCCGTGGCATCCCCAAGCTCCGCCAGGCCGTGGCCGACCTGTACCGGCGGCGGTTCGGGGTCGAGCTCGACCCCGAGACCGAGGCCATCACCACCATCGGGGCCAAGGAGGGCTTCTCCCACCTGATGTGGGTGCTGCTCCAGCCGGGCGACGCCGCCCTGGTGCCCTCGCCGTCGTATCCGATCCACATCTGGGGGCCGCTGTTCGCCGGGGCCGAGGTCCGCGAGATCCCGGTCGGCACCGGCGAGGACTTCTTCGAGAACGTCACCCAGTCCTACCGCTTCTCCTGGCCCCGGCCGCGGGTGATCGTCCTGTCGTTCCCCCACAACCCGACCACCACCTGCGTGGACCTGGCCTTCATGCAGCGCATGGTCGACTTCGCCCTGGAGAACGAGGTCCTGCTGGTCCACGACAACGCCTACGCCGAGCTCGGCTTCGACGGCTTCCGCCCGCCCTCGATCCTCCAGGCGGAGGGGGCCAAGCAGTGCGCGGTCGAGCTGTACTCGATGACCAAGGCGTTCTCGATGGCCGGCTGGCGCATGGCCTACCTGGTCGGCAACGCCGAGGTCGTGCAGGCCCTGGCCAAGCTCAAGTCCTACCTCGACTACGGCGCCTTCCAGCCGATCCAGATCGCCGCCACCGTGACCCTCAACGAGGACCCCGACCACCCCGAGCGGGTCCAGGCCATCTACCAGTCCCGCCGCGACGCCCTCTGCGACGGGCTGCGCCGGATCGGCTGGGAGGTCGAGCCGCCCAGGGGGACCATGTTCGTGTGGGCGCCGATCCCCGAGCCCTACCGGGAGCTGGGCTCGCTGGAGTTCGCCTCCATGCTGGTCAGGGAGGCCAAGGTGGCCACCTCGCCCGGCGTCGGCTTCGGCCCCGGCGGCGACGGCCACGTGCGCTTCGCCCTGATCGAGAACCCCCACCGCATCGGCCAGGGCGTCCGCAGCCTGCGCCGAGCCCTGACCAAGCTCGGCTGAGGCCAGGCCCGGCCGGCTAGGCGCCGTGTTCCAGCCGCTGCTTGAGGTTCCGGTAGCTGACCGGCGCCGCCCGCTGGGTCTGCCGCCGGACCGCCGGCAGCAGCGCCCGGCCGATCCCATGGCCCTCGAAGTCGAGGGCGAAGGTGACCCGCGACCGCGCGCCGCCGTCGAGCGGCTCCACGGTGAGGGTGGCGTTCGGCCGGATCGGCCCGTCGACCCCGCGGGCCGCCCAACTCCTGGGGGCGCTGCGCTCGGTGACCTCCTGGGTCATGGTCCGCTCGGTGCCGCCGACCCGGCGGGTGGTGGTGAACCTCGAGCCGACGCCGGCCGGACGGTCGTCCTCGACGCGGACGCGGACCACGTCGCGCTGCCACTCGGCAAAGCGCGCCGGGTCGGTGGCGTAGGCGAACACCTCGTCCGGCGGGCGGGCGATGTCGATGCTGGACACGATGGGCGGCATGGGGCTGTCTCTCCTCCCTGTCACATCGGCGGGCTCCGGCCCGTCACCGCTCTGACCGACGGCGACCGGGGAATGTGACCGATGGACGACCGCGAGCGGCTGGCCTTCGTGCTCCACGACCTGTTCGCCTTTCCCTTCGGGGAGGTCGCCGCCATCCTGGGGCGCTCCGGGGCGGCGCGCAAGCTGGCCAGCCGGGCCCGCCGCCCCTCACGGCTGAGCCCGGCGACCTCTGGCGTCCGGGCCCGGCCCGTGGTCACCTTCGGGTGAGCACGGGGAGGGTGAGGATGGACTTCCGCGAGACGGCCGAGCAGGTCATGCTGCGCGAGGCCGTGGCCAAGATCGCCGCCGACTACGGCCACGACTACTTCGCGGCCAAGGCGAGGGCGGGGGAGAAGACCACCGAGCTGTGGCGGGCCGTCGGCCAGGCCGGGTTCGTGGGCGTGAACCTGCCCGCCGAGTACGGCGGCGGCGGCATGGGCATCAGCGAGCTGGCCATCGTCACCGAGGAGCTGGCCGCCCACGGCTGCCCGCTGCTCCTGCTGATGGTGTCGCCGGCCATCTGCGGCACCCTGCTGGCCCGCTTCGGCACCGCCTCCCAGCGCGAGCGCTGGCTCCCACAGGTCGCCTCGGGCGACCGCAAGATGGTCTTCGCCATCACCGAGCCCGACGCCGGGTCCAACTCCCACCGGCTGGACACGGTGGCGACCCGCGACGGCGACGGCTGGCGGATCTCGGGCCGCAAGTACTACATCTCCGGGGTCGACGAGGCCGATGCGGTGCTGGTGGTCGCCCGGACCGGGGTCGAGGAGGGCGGACGGGGCCGCCTGTCGCTGTTCATCGTCGACACCGACGCTCCCGGGCTCGAGCGGGCCCCGATCGAGCTGGTCCACAACGGTCCCGAGCGGCAGTTCTTCCTGTTCCTTGACGACGTGCCGGTCGACCGCGACCGGCTGCTGGGCGACGAGGGGGACGGGCTGCGGCAGGTGTTCTCCGGCCTCAATCCCGAGCGGATCGTCGGGGCCGCCGCCGGCAACGGCATCGCCCGCTACGCCCTGGCCAGGGCGGCCGCCTACGCCAACCAGCGCCAGGTCTGGGGCGTGCCCATCGGCGCCCACCAGGGCCTGGCCCACCCGCTGGCCGAGGCCAAGATCGAGGTCGAGCTGGCCCGGCTGATGACCCAGAAGGCCGCCTGGGCGACCGACGCCGGCGTGCCCGGCGCCGGCGAGGCCGCCAACATGGCCAAGTACGCCGCCGCCGAGGCCGCCCTGCGCGCCGTCGACGTGGCCATCCAGGTCCACGGCGGCAACGGCTTCGCCGCCGAGTACGGCATCGCCGGCCTCTGGTGGATGGCCCGGGTCCTGCGCACCGCCCCGGTCAGCCGGGAGATGATCCTCAACTACGTGGCCGAGCACTCCCTCCGCCTGCCCCGCTCGTACTAGGCCCGACCCCCACGGATGAGCGATTGTCCGGGGTCTCCTGAGAGAATCGGCGGCGAGTGAGAGGAGCGGGGATGGCGAACCCGGTGGTCTACTTCGAGGTCGGGGCGGTCGAGAACCAGGCCCTGGTGGAGTTCTACGAGCAGCTGTTCGGCTGGGGCATGCGGTCCGTGGCTCCCGGCTACACGCTGATCGACACCGGGGGCGGCGGGGGGATCAGCGGCGGCGTCGGCCGCAGCGGGTCCGGGGAGCCATGGTCGACCTTCTACGTCGAGGTCGACGACCTGCGGGCCACCCTGGACAGGGTCGGGTCCGTGGGGGGGCGGACGGTGGTGGAGCCCATGGAGATCCCGGGCATGGGCGCCTTCGCCATGTTCGACGACCCCGACGGCGTCCTGGTTGGGCTGGTCGGGCGGGACCGGCCGGCGGGGGGGATGTGGCGGGAGCCGTCGGCCGGCGGGGCCGCGGTCGACTGGTTCGAGATCCTGGGGGCCGACGCCGGACGGGCCCAGGCCTTCTACCGCGAGCTGTTCGGCTGGACCGTCGGCCAGGGCGCCTACGGGCAGGTCGACGGCGCCGGCATCGGCGGCGGGATCGGGGCCGGCGGGGACGCCCGCTGGGTGACCGTGTACGCCGCCGTGGCCGACGCCGAGGCGACCCTGGCCAGGGCCGAGTCGCTGGGCGCGACCCGGGTCTACGGGCCCAACCCGGTCGACGACCACACCGAGACGGGGGCGTTCCGCGACCCCGCCGGCAACGTCTTCGGCGTCTACCACCACGGCCCGCATTGACCGGGCCGGACTTCTACCGCAGCCGCTCGCTGTGGCTGGACCGGCTGACCGACGACCCCCTGGTGCCACGGCCGGCCCTCCCTGGCCCGCTCGAGGTCGACGTGGCCATCGTCGGGGCCGGCTACACCGGGCTGTGGACCGCCTACTACCTGCGCCGCGCCGACCCCGGGCTGCGGGTGGCGGTGCTGGAGCGCGAGGTCGCCGGGTTCGGGGCCTCGGGGCGCAACGGCGGCTGGTGCTCGGCCTTCATCGCCATGGACCGGGAGCGGCTGGCCCGCCGGGCCGGGCGCGGGGCGACCATCGCCCTCCAGCGGGCCATGTTCGACACCGTCGACGAGGTCGGCCGGGTCGCGGCCCGCGAGGGCATCGACTGCCACTACGTCAAGGGGGGTGCGCTCCAGGTGGCCGCCTCCCCGGTGCAGCTGGCCCGGCTGGAGGACGGGCTCCGGCACGCCCGGGCCTGGGGCATGGGCACCGAGGACCAGCGGCTGCTCGACCGCGACGAGGCCGAGCGGCGGGTGCGGGTGGCCGGGCTGCTGGCCGCCTCCTTCACCCCCCACTGCGCCGCCCTCGACCCGGCCCGGCTGGCCCGCGGCCTGGCCGTGGCCGTCGAGCGGCTCGGGGTGCCGATCTACGAGGCCACCCCGGTGACCCGCATCCGCCCCGGCCGGGCCGACACCACCCGGGGCCCGGTCCGGGCCGAGGTGGTGGTCCGGGCGACCGAGGGCTACAGCGTCACCCTCCCCGGGACCCGCCGGACGGTGCTGCCGCTGTACTCGCTGATGCTGGCCACCGAGCCACTGCCGGAGAGGGCGTGGGAGGAGATCGGCTGGGCGGGCCGGGAGACCATGGCCGCCGGTGGCCATCAGTTCACCTACGCCCAGCGCACCTCCGACGGCCGGATCGCCCTGGGCGGCCGGGGCGCCCCCTACCACTTCGGGTCGAGGATCCGGCCCGGCTACGACCGCGACGGCCAGGTCCACGCCCGGCTGGAGGCCGCCCTGGCCCAGCTCCTGCCCCCGGCCGCCGGGGCCCGGATCACCCACCGCTGGGGCGGGCCGCTCGGCATCCCCCGCGACTGGACGGCCTCGGTCGGCCTGGACCGGGCCACCGGGCTGGCCTGGGCGGGCGGGTACGTGGGCGACGGCGTGGCCGCGGCCAACCTGGCCGGCCGGACCCTGGCCGACCTGATCGCCGGCAACGACTCCGACCTCGTCCGCCTCCCCTGGGTCCAGCACCGCTCCCGGCCCTGGGAGCCCGAGCCGCTCCGCTGGCTGGGGGTCAACACCGCCCGCTGGCTGGCCCGCTCCACCGACTCCAGCGAGCAGCGCACCGGCCGCCCGGCCCGGCTCCGCGGCCGGCTGCTGCGCATGTTCCTGGGGGGCGAGTGACCGGCCCTCAGCCGGTCGCGGCCCGCTGCCGCCCGGTGACCCAGGCCACCTGGGCGGCCAGCCCGGTGGCCAGGTCGGTCTCGGGCCGGTAGCCGAGCAGCGCCTCGGCCCGGTTGCCGTCGGCCCCGCTGTGGCGGGCGTCGCCGGCCAGGGGCGGGCGGCGCTCGACCGGCAGGCGCCGGCCGGTCGCCTGCCCGACCACATCCAGGGCCTCGTCCAGGCTGACCCGGCGGCCGCCGCCGACGTTGACCGCCTTCACCTCGACCGGGGCCGTCATCGCCAGCAGGCGGCCTCGATGAACCGGCGGAACCCCATGTCGGGCCGCTGCCGGGGACCGTACACGGTGAAGTAGCGCAGGATCGCCACCGCCATCGGCGGCCCGGCCAGCCCGGCGTAGGCCTGGCAGAGCTGCTCGGCGGCCAGCTTGGTCACCCCGTAGGGCGACACCGACCGCGTTCTCGACTCCTCGGTGACCGGGTAGCTCGGGGCGTCCCCGTAGACGCTGGACGACGAGGCGACGACCAGCCGCGGGACCCGGGCGCGGACACAGCCCTCGAGCAGCCGCTGGGTGGCGAGCACGTTGTCGTGGAGGTAGCCGTCGAAGCCGGGGCCGAAGGAGCTCCGCACCCCCGGCCGGGCGGCCAGGTGGAGGACGGCCGCCGCCCCGGCCAGCAAAGGCCCAGCGTCGGCCGTGGCCAGGTCGAGCCGGTGCAGCTCGAAGCCGGGCCGGCCCAGCAGCCCGGACAGGTTCGACCACTTGTCGGCCGCCGGGTAGTGGCCGCGGAAGGCGTCGACGCCGACCACCTCGTGCCCGCGGGCCAGCAGGGCGTCGGCGAGGTGGGAGCCGATGAACCCGGCGGCGCCGGTGACGACCACGTGGTCACGACGAGCGGTTGGCATGGGCGGCTGAGTTTAGCCGAGCCTAAGTCGAGTCCGCCGGGGCCGGGACTGTCGGAGGCGTGACCGTCGTTGGCGGCCGGCTTTGGGATACTTCGCGACATGGCATCGACCCCGCCGCTGGCCGGACCTGGCCCCGACACGGGCACGGCCGCTGGGCGTGTGCTCGGCGAGCCGGTGGGGCGCCGCCGCAGCCGGCTGCGTACCTGGCTGCTGGTCGAGGCGGCCGCGGTGGTCGTCGGGTACGCGGTGGCGGTGCTGCGCGACGGGGCCCCGGTGACCGGCGGCGGGTGGGCGCTGGTGACGGTCGGGGCGGTCGCGGTGGCCGTGCCCCTGTGGGTGAAGTCGCGGCGGGAGCTGCGCCAGGAGGCCGACACCCGCTCGGCCGAGACCCTGGCCATCGAGAGCGACGCCAAGCTCCGTCTGGTCGTGGGCGACGTGGTCACCCCCATCGCCGAGGTCGTCGGCCGGGTCCACCAGACCCCGGGCCGGGCCGAGCGCGAGTCGCTCCGCGGCCAGCTCAGCCAGCTGGTGGTGGAGGCCGCGGCCAGCCTGTGCGACGGCGACCGGGCCAGGGCGGTCTTCTTCCAGCTGGACGGGGGCGAGATGCGGGCCGCGGCCTGGTTCGGCCGGGGCGACCCGCCGACCACGGTGTTCACCGACAGCCCGGGCGACCGCCGCGGCCAGGAGGCCCTGCTGCTGGTCCGCTTCCACGACTACCTGCTGGTCGACGACGTCCGGGCCGAGGAGCTGCCCCGGGGGGCCGAGCCGCGGCCGGGCGCCACCTACCGCTCCTTCATCAGCGTCGCCGTGTTCTGCGCCGACCAGGACCTGGGCATGCTGTCGGTGGACGCGCCCGAGCCGCACGCCTTCGACGAGACCGACCTCAACGTCATGCGCGCCATGGCCCAGCTGCTGGGAGCCGGCCTTGTCGACCGCCGCTGAAGCTGGCAACCTGGACCGGCGCGACCGACGAGGAGGCGGGGCCATGATGCGGGGCCAGGTGGTGCCCGAGGAGGCCCGGGCCTGGACGGCCGGGCTGCTGCTGGCCACCGACTACTTCGCCCACGCCCGCCGGGAGGCCGTGGCCAAGGCCAGCGCCGCCATCCGCGGCCGCCTGCACCGGGCGCGGCGGGTCAGCTCGGAGGATCCCGGAACGTCACGGTGACGTCGCGGTAGCCGAGAGAGTGGAGCATGCCCTCCAGCATCGCCCTGGTGTTTCGCTCGGCCACCGCGATCAGGTCGCTCTCGGCGGCGGCGGCCTGCATCTTGGCCTGGGCCAGCTGGTACAGCTCGCGCTCGCTGGTCGGGTTGTCGGACAGCACCGAGCCCAGCCGGTCCAGCAGGCCCCGCTCTCTGGAGAACACCCGGCTCTGGTCCGGGTCGACCCGGGCCCTGGTCAGCCGGGCCCTGGGCAGGGTGATCTCGACCCGCTGGCCGTCGGGGGAGACCTTGATCGCGCCCTCCTTGAGGCCGGAGAAGTCGACCTCGGCGTCGACGGTGCCGCCGGCCACGAACAGGGTGCGCTGGCCCTTGATGACCAGGGGGACGCCCCGGGTGCTCTCCTCCAGGTCGACCACCACCTGGAAGCTGCCGCTGGCCGCCTTGTAGACGGCCAGGTCCTCGATCGCCTTGAGGAGGACCGGCTGGCTGCGGTCGACCTGCCTGGTGGCGAACGGGTTGGGGAACGACGGGAACAGCCGCAGCCCGCCCAGGCCGGCGACGGCCACGACCAGCACGAGGACCCCCATGATGGCCGCGACCAGCCGGACCCGGGACCTCCGGCGCTGCGGCGGCCACCCCGGCGGCGGCCACCCCGGCGGGCCGTCGCCGCCCTGGGGCCGGGCCCACTGTGGCTCGGTGTCCATGCCCTGCTGCCTACCCGTCGTGGCCGGTTGCCGAACGTCGCTCCTCCAGGGTACCGGCCTCGGTCAGCCGGTAGGAGCGGCCGCACATACAGGCCAGCCCGTCGGGCAGGGGCCGGCCGCACTCGCAGGCCCAGCCGGCCTGGCGGGCCGGGTTGCCGACGACCAGGGCGTGGTCGGCGACGTCGCCGGTGACCACGGCCCCGGCGCCGACCATGGCCCAGCGGCCGATGGTCAGCCCGGGCAGGACGGTGGCGTTGGCGCCCACCGTGGCCCCGTGCCGCACCAGGGTGGGCCGCCAGCCGGCCGGGCCCTTGGGATAGGGGGCGCGGGGGCTGGCGTCGTTGGTGAACACCGCCCCCGGCCCGAGGAACACCCCGTCCTCGACCGTCACCCTCGACCACAGCAGCACGCCGTTCTTGATCGTGACCCCGTCGCCGACCACGGCCCCGCCCTCGACGAAGGCGTGGCCGCCGACGTTGCAGTCGGCCCCGATGTGGGCCCCCTCCCGCACATGGGCGAAGGCCCAGACGCGGGTGCGGGGGCCGACGTCGTCGCTCTCGCAGAGCGCGAGGGCGTGGACGAACACCGAGGGGTCCCTGGCCATCGCCGCAGGCTACCCCACTCGCTGCGGCCACCGCCGTCCCGAGGGCCAGGGGAACCTGTCAGAACGGCGGTGGCGGCGGCGAGCACGGCACGGCCGTGCTCAGGACGCGGCGCTGTGGCGGCCCGAGTGCACCCGGTCCAGGTGGAAGCCGTGGGTCCGGTCGGCGATGCGCAGGGTCCTGACGCTGGCGTAGAAGGCCCAGCCGCACTGGCAGGCCGGCATCCAGCGGGTGTCCAGCTCGCCGGTGCGCTGGTGCCGGCGGGCGTGGCCGGGGATCCAGGACGGACGCGGACCGTCGCTCATGGACATCGGGTGCTGCCCCCCTTGTCGACCAGCCCCCGCCTCACCGGGACCGGTACCGCTCGTTCGCCAGGGCTCCCGACGAGGATCCGGGGGATCCTGAAGCAGGGCCAGCTTCAATCGCCGGAGCGGCGACGTACGGGCCCGCCGCCGCTATGTCGCGAAGAACTCCCTGACCGCCCCGGCCACCCGGTCCAGCACCGCCTCGTCCATGTACGACCACAGCGGCAGGGTCAGCTCCTCGCGGACCACCCGGTCGGTGACCGACAGGTCGCCCCGGCGGGCGTCGTGGTAGAAGCTGAAGTCGTGCGCCCCCAGGAAGTGGATCCCGGTCGGGACCCCGCGCTCCTTGAGGAACCCGATCAGCTCCTGGCGGACCTCGGCCGGCACCCTGATGAAGTAGATGAACGGCCCGATGTCCTTGTAGTCGGAGTCGGGGGTGATGACCTCGGGGATGCCGGCCAGGCGCTCGTTGTAGCCCCGGCAGTAGTGCTGGCGGTTGCGGACGAACTCGTCCAGCAGCGACAGCTGGGCCAGGCCGATCGAGGACGGGATGGCCCCCAGGTGGTAGCGGAACCCCTGGCGGAGCACGTCGTACTCCCAGGCCCGCTTGTTCCGGTAGCGGGCCTCGGTCTCCCGGTCCACCCCGAGCATCCGCAGCTGGTGCAGCACCTCCAGCTCGTCGCGGTTCGGGGTGACCACCGCCCCGCCCTCCAGGGTGGTCATGGTCTTGACCGGCCCGAAGCTGAAGCAGACCAGGTCGCCGGTGGCCCCGACCATGCGGCCGTCGTGGCGGGTGCCGATGGCGTGGGCGGCGTCCTCGACCACCCGCAGGCCGTGGTCGGCGGCCACCCGGTAGATCTCGTCCAGCCGGCCGACCAGCCCGGCGAAGTGGCAGACCATGATGGCCCGGGTCCGCTCGGTGATCAGCTCGGCCAGGGCGTCGGGGTTGACGGTGAGGGTCGGCTCCTCGATGTCGCAGAACACCACGTCGGCCCCGGTGGCGGTGATCGCCTGGTGGGCGGCGACGTAGGTGAACGACGGCGCGATCACCTCGGTGCCGGGCCCGGCCCCGGCCAGCAGGCAGGCGCAGTTGAGGGCCGCGGTGCAGCTGTTGG
>JBJMHP010000038.1:0-7286 GCA_045807325.1 Actinomycetes bacterium
TCCCCGAGAAGATCGTGCAGATCTTCAACCAGGAGACCCAGGAGCGGATCAACTGCCTGCCCGCGACCCTGCTGCCGGAGAAGGTCTGCGGCATGAAGTGGGTGTCGGTCTTCCCGCCCAACGTGCCCCGGTTCGGGCTCCAGAACCTGACCGCCCTGTTCATCCTCTCGGAGATCGAGAAGGGGTTCCCGATCGCGGTGCTCGAGGGGACGCTGGCCTCCAACATCCGGGTCGGGGCGATGGGGGCGCTGGCGGCCAAGCACTTCGCCCCCCGCGACGCCCGGGTGATCGGGTTCATCGGCAGCGGCGAGCAGGCCAAGATGCACCTACTGGCCATGAAGACGGTGTGCCCGACGCTGACCGAGTGCCGGGTCTCGGCCAGGACCGCCGAGGAGGAGCGGCAGTTCGTCCGCGAGCTCGCCCGGCTGGTCCCGGACATGGAGTTGGTGGCCGCCGACACCGACGGCGCCCGGGCCATGCAGGGGGCCGACATCCTGGTCACCGCGACCAGCGCCCAGGCCCCGCTGCTCAAGGCCGGCTGGATGAAGCCGGGGTCCTTCTACAGCCACGTCGGCGGCTGGGAGGACGAGTACGCGGTGGCCAGACAGTGCCAGAAGATCATCTGCGACGACTGGGAGACGGTGAAGCACCGCACCCAGACCCTGAGCCGGATGTACAAGGACGGGGAGCTACTCGACACCGACATCCATGGGAACCTCGACGAGGTCGTCGCGGGGGAGAAGCCGGGCCGGGAGACCGACGACGAGCGCGTCTACTTCAACGCCGTCGGGCTCGCGTTCGTCGATGTCGCCATCGCCCTCGCGATGTACCGGCGAGCCGTCGACGCAGGCAAGGGCCAGGAGCTCACCATGCAGGAGACGATGATCTTCGACCATCCCAACCTGGCCGAGTACGTCCGCCGGTGAGCTCCGTCACTGGCCAGGCGGCGTGCTGCCGCGCGGTCGCATTCCTGGAGGGAACTGAACCGCGCGGCAGCCGCCGGGCGGGCGGCAAGGAATCGCAGAGCTGCCGCCGCCGATCTCAGTAGAGACTGTCGAACCTATGTTCTACTCTTCCCTCATGATGATCGCGCTGCTGACCAGCTTCTGTGCGAGACTGCATGGCCGCCGTGGCACACGATCTGGGCGCTTCGCGTGCTGACCGCCGCCAAGCGGGGGGCGTGATGGCGCCCGTTCCCATTCCCGTCCACCAGGCCTACCGTTTCGCGCTCGACCCCACCTCCAACCAGCAGCGCGCGCTCGCCTCGGCGGTCGGTGGGGCCAGGTTCGCCTACAACTGGGGGCTCGAACTTGTGAAGGGGCGCCTTGACCAGCGCGCGGCCGGCCACGATGTCCAGGTTCCGTGGACGCTGCCGACCTTGCGGCGCGAGTGGAACCGCGCCAAGCATCAGGCTGCCCCGTGGTGGGCGGACAACAGCAAAGAAGCGTATTCGTCTGGACTGGACGGCCTGGCACGGGCGCTGCAGAACTTCACCGACTCCCGGAATGGCCACCGCAAAGGCCGTCCGGTTGGCTTTCCCAGATTCAAGCGCCGGGGCCGCAGGGATGCCTGCCGGTTCACTACCGGGGCGATCCGGATTCTGCCCGACCGCAAGCACGTCCAGCTCCCGCGGATCGGGACCATCAAGACCCATGAGTCGACCCGCAAGCTCGCCCGCACCTCGAGCGTGGCACCGGCCGCATTCTGGCGGCAACCATTACCCGCACGGCCGGTCGCTGGTACGTGGCCTTCACGTGCAAGATCACTCGCCAGCTCCCCACCTCCAATGAGCACACGAGCACGGTGGGGGTGGATGTGGGGATCCAGCACCTAGCGATGCTGTCCACCGGTGAGCAGATCCCCAACCCGCGTCCCCTGGAGCGTCTGCAACACAAACGCCACCGCCTCCAACGCCGGTGGAGCCGACAGGAACGCCAGCGGATCGGCTCCGGGCGACCGCACCCGAGTCGCCGCCAGCAACGGACCCACCGACAGATCGCTGTAGTGGAAGCGCGGGCAGCGTTCATTCGCCGCGACGGGCTCCACAAACTGACCAGTCGGCTGGTCACCGAGCATGGCACGGTAGTTGTGGAGCAACTGAACGTGGCAGGGATGCTGCGCAATCGCCACCTGGCCCGCGCCATCAGTGACGCGGGCTTCGCTCAACTCCGCCGCCTACTTGGCTACAAGGCGATCTGGTACGGCGCCCGCCTAGTCGAAGCCACCCCGTTCTTCGCATCGAGCAAGACCTGCTCGGCCTGTGGTACGGCAAGAGCCACGCTGCGCCTCGACGAGCGGACCTTCCGTTGCGATGACGACGAATGCGGGCTGGTGCTCGATCGGGATCTCAACGCCTCCCGGAATCTCGCCAAGCTCGCGGAACACGTCGCCCAGAGTGGCTGGGAGACGAAAAACGCTCGGGGAGCGGATGTAAGACCCGACCTGGTCGGGCGAACCGCGATGAACCGAGAAGCCGGCCCCGGGTGTTGCCCGGGTCAGACCGGCACCGTCGACGCGCAAGCGCCGACTGCCCGGACCATGGATACACACAGATGAGCCGGGTAACGGCTTAGCCGCCCGCCGTGCCGTTGAAGTAGGTCTGGGCCTTGGCCCAGGCGTTCTGGCCGACCGAGGCTCCCAGGTCGCGGCCGTTCAGGTCGGCGTCGGGGAAGTGGATGCCGCCGTAGCGGCGGGACATGCCGGCGTCGTCCGTGGCCGAGCTGAAGGTCGGCCAGACGAGCGGGGTCGGCAGCAGCGGGGTCGCCCCGGGCTCGATGAAGGAGCTGCCGGGCTTGATCGTCACCCTGGCCCCGAACAGGTCGCTGCCGGTGAACTGCTGCAGGACCCTGGCCCCGGCGCCGCTGAAGGTGGAGTGGCCGGACACGTACTCGGGGAACGGCGGGGTCGGGAAGGTGGACGCCTGGTAGGGGCTCCAGGTCTCGCCCCTGATGAGCCGGGTGCCCTTGTAGGGGCCGGCCCAGGCCAGCACCAGCTTGCCCTTCATGCGGGTCCGGACCGCGGTGATGGGCCGCACGTAGTCCCAGCGGAGCTTGGCGTTCCAGGCCGCGATGCTGGCGTCCAGCTCGGCGTTGGCCAGGGCGAAGGTCAGCTTGGCGCTCTGGTCGAGGTTGTAGCCGCGGGCCCGGCACGCGGCCGCCCCGAACAGCAGCCAGTGCCCGGGCGGGGTCTCGCTGTGGGGGCCGTCGGCCCAGTACTCGGCCCGGACCTTGGTCAGGTCGGTGAGGGTGGCGCTCATGGTGAGGGTGTCGGTGACCTCCTCGTCCAGCAGCCCCAGGGTCTTGTAGGTCGGGCCCGGCGGCAGGAACTGGTCGTGGGAGGTCAGGGCGAACGGGGTCACGTTGCCCCACTGGGGGGTCAGGTACTTCTGGACCACCGTGTTGCCGCTGGCGTCGACAAAGCGCAGCGGCTGCCAGCGGAACGGGTCGTTGACCTGGTCCGGGGTGTTGACCGGGACGTAGCCGGTGGTGTCGGCGTAGCCTCCTGCCTGGTTGGACCCGTCGTTGGCGCGGAAGGCGAGCACGGCGTCGGCGGCCTGGTTGCCGACCCCGGTCGGCGACGCCGGGTCGGTCGAGGTGTCGTCGGGGTCGTAGCCCATGCCCGACATCAGCCCGCGGAAGTCGCTCGCCCGGGCCGGGAACACGTCGAGCAGCGCCCGGTAGGCGGCGTAGCTGACGGCCTGGCTCTTGTAGGCGTCGTCTCGCTCGGCGGCCGGGCGGCGCAGGGTCGGGTCGGCGCGCAGGCGCCCGCGGGAGTCGACGGCGGTCGCGTCGTAGGACGCCCAGGCGTCGTACATGGCCGTGTGCACGATGGCCAGGGCGCGGGCGTTGATCGTCGGGCCGGTCTTGAGGGCCCGGATGGCGCTGAGGGTCTGCTCGTCCCAGCGCAGCACGGCGTTGTCGTCGGCCCGCGGCCCGTAGTTGTCCAGCGGGTACAGCGGCCCCGGGCCGAGCGGCAGGATGGGCAGCGGGAGCCGGATCTCGAGGCTGACATCGGCGTTGACGTCGGCGGTGGCGGTCGCCACCACGGTGCCGCCCAGGGCGGCCACGAGGGTGAGGACCAGGACGAGTCGGCGGGTCACGACGATGCCCCCTCAATAATCTGCGTTGGGCCGTTCGACAGCGCGGAACCATAACAAGCACGCGAGCCGCTGGACAAACCTGTCCGGACAGCACTATTGCCGAGTTTCGGCGCCCGAGTTCGGGGGAAGCGCGCCTCCGTGGCGGCCCTGACCTGCGGCGAAGCCGGTCGCGCCCGCGGCCGCCTCGCCCGAGGCGAGCGTCGCCGTCCCGCGGCGGAGCTCGTTGGCCAGGGCCTCGGCCTCGGACAGGCCCCACTGCTCGATGGCCGACAGCCGGTCGTTGCGCAGGCCGGCCTGGGGCTGGGCGGCCAGGTCGCGGGCCAGCGCCAGGGCCGCCGTCAGGGCCTCGCCGTCGGGCACGACCCGATTGACCAGGCCCATGGTCAGGGCCTCGGCGGCGCCGACGGCCCGGCCGGTGAGGATCAGGTCCATGGCCCGGCCGTGACCGACGATCCGGGGCAGCCGGACCGTGCCCAGGTCGATCAGCGGCACCCCGAAGCGGCGGTTGAGCACCCCGAGGGTCGCCCCCTCGGCCGCGACCCGCAGGTCGCACCAGAGGGCCAGCTCCAGCCCGCCGGCCACCGCCGGCCCCTCGATCGCGGCCAGCACCGGCTTGGACAGCCGCAGCCGGGTCGGGCCCATCGGCCCGTCGCCGTCGGCGGCCACCCGCGGCGGCTGGCCGGCGGCGATCGCCTTGAGGGCGGCCCCGGCGCAGAACGCGCCGCCGGCGCCGGTCAGCACGGCCACCGAGGCACCCGGGTCGCGGTCGAAGGCCCGGAAGGCGTCGGCCAGGGCGGCCGCCGCCGGCCCGTCGACCGCGTTGCGCCGCTCCGGACGGTCGATGGTGACCACCGTCACCGGGCCGTCCTGTTCCACCCGCACGCCAGGCCCGTCCGGCACGGCCGCCTCCTCCGTCTGCTCCGCTCGGGGGATGGTAGCCCGGGGCCGCTTCTGCGGGAGCGGATTGAGGATCGGGGCCGGCGGTGCCACCATGCCGGGGCCGGGACCAACCGAGACCAGGAGCCGCCAGCGTGGCCGACGCCGTTCCGCTCGTCGACGTCCGGGCCGCCTACCTGGCCCAGCAGGCCGAGCTGGACGCGGCCGTGGCTGGGGTGGTGCGGTCCGGAGGGTTCATCCTGGGCCCGGAGGTGGAGGCGTTCGAAGCCGCCTTCGCCCGCTTCTGCGGCGCCCGCCGGGCGGTCGGGGTGGCCTCGGGCACGGCCGCGATCCACCTCGCCCTGGCCGCCCTCGGGGTCGGGCCGGGCGACCAGGTGGTCACCGTCGCCCACACCTTCACCGCCTCGGCCGAGGCGGTCGCCCACGCCGGCGCCCAGCCGCGGTTCGTCGACGTCGACGAGGCCACCGGCGGCATGGACCCCAAGGCCCTGGCCGCCGCCATCGACGGCGCGGCCGCGGTCCTCCCGGTGCACCTGTACGGCCTGCCGGTCGACCTGCCCGGGATCCTGGCCGTGGCCGAGGAGGCCGGCGTGCCGGTGGTCGAGGACGCCGCCCAGGCCCACGGGGCGACCCTGACCATGGCCGGAGGCGAGGTGCGGCGGGCCGGCTCGGTCGGCCGGCTGGCCGCGTTCAGCTTCTACCCCGGCAAGAACCTCGGCGCCTTCGGCGACGCCGGGGCGGTCACGACCGGCGATGACGACCTGGCCGAGCGGGTGGCCCGGCTCCGCGACCACGGCCGCACCTCGAAGTACGAGCACGCCGAGGTCGGCTGGGGCGAACGCCTGGACGCCCTTCAGGCGGCCGTGCTCCGGGTCAAGCTGGAGCGCCTGGAGGCCGGCAACGCCGCCCGCGAGCGCCTGGCCCGCCGCTACGACGAGGCCCTGGCCGGGGTCGGCGACCTGGTGCCGCCGGCCCGGGTCGAGGGCCGGACCAGCGCCTGGCACCTGTATGTAGTTAGGACCCGGCAGCGAGACGAGCTCCTCGCGGCCTGCCGGGCCGCGGGGGTCGGAGCCGGCGTCCACTACCCGATCCCCCTGCACCTCCAGCCGGCCTGGCACCACCTCGGCCACGCCCGCGGCGACCTCCCGGCCGCCGAGGCCTGGGCCGCCGAGTGCCTCTCGCTCCCCCTGTACCCGGAGCTGACCGAGTCCCAGCAGGACCGCGTGATCGAGGTCGCCCGCCGGTTCTTCGGGGAGGGCTGAGGCCGCGGCACCGCCGGGCGTGCTGGGGGGAGAGGCGTGGGTCGCACGCCCCGCGCCGTGCGACCCCGCGCCGTGCGACCCACGCGTCGGTGCCGAATCAGCGGCCGGTGACCATCAGCGCGTGCTGTCCGGCCGCCTCGGCGCCAGTACCGGTCACCACCTCCTTTGGTCGCGATGTGGGGCCGGGTGGCCCGCAGGGCCAGGAAGCCCGCGGCCGCCAGCCCGGCCCGAGCTACGCCCAGCAGGTCAGTGCCGGCGCCTGTGAACCGCAGGGCACCCGAGTCATCGCCGGCGGACGAGGGCAGCGGCGCAAAGCTGGCGATGGAGTCGCCGGCGCCGCCGCCGGTGCCCGGCTCAGGCCGCTGGTGTCGCAGCTGGCCGAGGCGTCGCCCAGGACGCCGACACCGTCGCCACAGACAGTCACCGGGAACGAGGGGGAGACGTCACCGAGGTCCACGGTGACCTGGTCGCCTGAGGCGATCGGCCCCCGACTCAAGGACGCCAGTCCCGGCCGGGGCCTCACCAGTCAGGTCGGCGAGGGCCAACTCGCCTGTTGGGGGCAGGTTGTCGGTGGCCGGGTCGCCAACCAGGGCGAAGGGGCTCGACCCCAGGAGGCCCCCGGCGAGCGCGGCAACGCCGATCGCGCGCTTCATCCACAAGATCACTTGGATCTCTCCTTCCTCAGCGATTCATCGAGGACGTGGAGCACGTCGCCCGAGGTCGCTAGGCGGGAGAGACGAGCGGGAGGTAGGAGCGGGAGATGACGCCCGAGCGGTCTGGCCGGACGCGTCCGCGGCCATCAGGCCGACGAGGACCAGCGCGGCGGTCAGAGCCGGCCAGGACCGGATGGACCGGGCGGCGGACGAACTGGCTCCGTCGGCGGCCGGACGGGCCGGACTTGTCTGCAAGGAAGAAAGAAGGTCGGCCGCCGCGCCCAACATCCCGCGAAGGCGGCCGCCAAGCCGTGGTCCCGGTCGCCGGCCAAGACCGACATGCTCCGGGCCCTCGGTGCCTGGCCGGTCGTGGCC
>JBJMHP010000039.1:0-2850 GCA_045807325.1 Actinomycetes bacterium
CCTGGACATCGTGATCCGGGACCTCGACCAGGGACTGATCGACTTCCCGTCGCTGCGAGACGGCGACGAGGTCTACCTGTGCTGGCTGCGCGAGGAGCCGACCGTGAGCCACTGGCACGACGGCGCCACCGGCTTCGCCGGGCGCCGGCCCCTGTAGGCAGGCCACCGCGGCCGCCTCACGTTCGCGGACTGGCTGCGCGATGACCGACCGCACGTTGCGCTGGATCCTGGTCGCCCTGGCGGCCGGCACCGCGGCCACCGCCGACCCGGCCGCCCCCAACGCCGCCCTGGCCGCCAGGGCCAAGGCCCTCCAGGCCAAGCTCGACGCCCAGCACGCCGAGGTCGAGCGGCTGGCCGAGCGGCTGAACGCCACCGACGACCGCCGCCACCGCCTCCAGCAGCGCCTGGCCCACCTGCGGGCCCGCCAGCGGGCCGCCCAGCGGGAGCTCGACACCGCCCAGCAACGCCTCGACGAGCAGGTCAGGACCACCTACATGGAGGGCCCCCAGTGGCTGCTCGGGGAGCTGATCGGGGGGACCAGCCCGCCGGACGTGCTGCGGCGGATCCCGATGCAGAAGGCGGCCCTGGAGGCCCGGGCGGCGGTGGTCACCGACGTCCGGGCCCGCAAGGCCGAGGTGGACAGCCTCAACGAACGGGTCGCGACCGACCTGGCCGAGGCCGACCTCGTCCACCGGCGCCAGGCCGAGGAGCGGCGCCAGGTCCAGCGGCTGGTGAGCCAGCTCCAGGCCACCCTGGACCGGATCGACAAGCAGCTGGCCGGCTACCTGGAGGCCAAGGAGGCCAGGTCCGAGGCGGCCAGGCGGGCCGCCTGGTCCGGCTACATGTCCGGGGTCGGGTCGGTGCAGTCCTGGCTCCAGGCCGGGCCGGTGGCCCGGGCGGCCGTCCGCTGGGCCCTGGCCCAGCTCGGCGACCCCTACCGCTGGGGGGCGACCGGGCCCGACACCTTCGACTGCTCGGGGCTGACCAGCTCGGCCTACCGGGCGGCCGGGGTCGGCATCCCGCGGGTGTCGCGGGCCCAGTGGGGCGCCGGCCCGCACGTCGCGGTGGCCAACCTGCTCCCCGGCGACCTGGTCTTCTACGCCGACAACCCCGCCGACCCGGCCACCATCCACCACGTCGGCATGTACATCGGCAACGGCCTGATGGTCCACGCCCCCCACACCGGCGACGTCGTCCGGGTCGCCTCCATCTGGCGCGAGAGCTACGCCGGCGCCACCCGGATCGTGCCCGGGGTCATCACGCCCGGGCTGCCGGGGCCGCCGCCGACCGCGCCGCCGCCGACCAGCCCGACCCAGCCCACGCCGCCACCCATGACCACGTCGCCGCCGACGACCAAGCCGGCCCCGGCGCCGTCCACGACCCGGCCGGCGACCTCGACCACCCGGCCGGCGACCACGACCACCCGGGCCGGGACCACGACCACCGCCCCCACCACGACCACCACGCCGCCGCCGACCACCGCCGCCGAGACCACCACCACCGAGGCGGCCACCACCACGACGCAGGCGTCGACCACCGCCGCCGGGAAGGCGACCACCACCGGGGCCCCGCCGACCACGACCGCCGAGCCGTCGACGACCACGGCGGTCACCACCACCACGGCGCCGCCGAGCACCTAGGGCGAGCGGCCCGCCCGGGCTGCACTATCATCGGCCGGTCCGCTCCCAACCGGTTCCCGAGGAGGCGCCGCCGTGCCCGATCCCGAGCGCCTGTGGTCGCCCTGGCGGATGGAGTACATCCGGCGCGGCGACAGCGGGGAGAGCGGCGGCTGCATCTTCTGCGACCTCCCGGCCGCCGGCGAGGACAAGGACGAGGCCAACCACCTCCTGGCCCGCGGGAAGGTCAGCTTCGTGCTGCTCAACGCCTTCCCCTACAACCCCGGGCACCTGATGACCGCCCCCTACCGGCACGTGGGCGACTACGAGGAGCTGACCGCCGAGGAGCTGGCCGAGATCATGGACCTCACCGGCCGGGCCATCCGGGCCATCAAGCAGGAGTCCGGCCCCCACGGGTTCAACCTGGGCATGAACCTGGGCCCGGTCGCCGGGGCCGGGATCGCCGACCACGTGCACCTGCACCTGGTGCCGCGCTGGGGCGGCGACACCAACTTCATGCCGGTCGTCGGCCAGACCAAGGTCCTGCCCGAGCTGCTGGGCGAGACCTACCAGCGGCTGCGTCCGTGGTTCGGCGGCCCCGGATAGCGGCCCCGACCTGGTACCGTCGCGCCGGGGGACCCCCTGCGCGGTATCGTGATTCGGGGGGAGGATCCCTTCAACCCAGCATCGGGATGCCGGTCAAGGCCGCGAGGGCGCAACCAGAGGCCGACGAGACGTGGAGCTCGACTACGACGCCGGAACCCTGCGTCGCCATTGGCGCATGGTCGCGCTGATCACTCTGATCGTTGGCGGGTTGCTCGCCGCCCGTTGGTTGGAGCAGCCGCCAGTCTACGAGGCGACCGCCTCGGTGCTGGTGCGACCGCTTGGCGCGACCTCCATCCGGACTGGCCTCCCACCGGACCAGATCCTCAGCATGGACGAGGAGAAGCAGATCATGCAGTCCGACGCCGTCGCCACCATTGCCCGTCGAAGGCTACAGGTGACGGCGACGCCGAGCGAGCTCCTGGACCACGTCGCCATCGATGTTCCGGCCGGATCCCAGATCCTGCGCGTCCATTTCCGCTACGTCGTGCCGGAAACCGCCCAGCGTGGCGCGAACGCCTTCGCCGAGGCGTTCCTCGCCTTTCGCAAAGACGACGTAGATCGGCGGCTGACCAACAGCCGATCCAGTCTCCAACGCCAGATCGCCACACTGGCAACGAAGAAAGCACGG
>JBJMHP010000040.1:0-2949 GCA_045807325.1 Actinomycetes bacterium
GCGAGATCATGTTCCACTTTCACCCGAATTCGAGCCAACTTCCGATTGGTCCGCTTCTCAGCGGGAGTGAGTTCTCCTCGGGGCGGCTTTTTTTTTCGCTTGGCAGGTCTTTCTCACTGCCGGCTCATACCCTTGGAACCCGCTATCCTTGTACAAGGTCGCCCCCGGCGGATAGGAGATCTCCTCGGTGTCGGCGATCTTCTTCTCGTGCGCCTTGCCGGGGTAGGTGCGGCTGAGGTAATCAACCCGCTTCCCCCGGGCGTTGACAAGGACCACGTTCTTGTCGCAGTGCTTCTTCTTTCGCCCGCTGTAGTGCAGGGCCTGTTTTTCCGGGTTTTTCGGCCTCTGGCGGCGCCGCTCCGTCGCGTCGATGATCAGCCGGGGCTCGGTCTCGGTAGCGGGCTGGGTCCGGGCAAAGTGACGGGGGTCCCGCTCGGGGCGAACGCCGAGGCGATCCAGAGCCGCCTGGAGGACGGGCAGCAGCCGGTGGATCGAATGGCACTGTCAGTAATAACCCACACGCGCCCAGTGAGTTAGCACAATTGCCAGCAGCTTAATATAGGCTTTACAACTCCTTTTACACTTTATTGGCGCCGACGGCCTTGGCGCCTTGGCCCGCCGGCCGCCCGCACCCCTCCCGCGCGCACCGGCCCCCCCGCCGGCCCCTTGACGCGGCCCCGGCCCCCCCGCCGCTCGGCCCGGTCCCGCCGCTGCCCTCCTGCCCTGCGCGCCGACCTCCCTCCCCACGCCGCCCGCCGCCCCTCTCAGCGCTGCAGCCGCGCCCGCGCTTGCGCCCGCGGCTGCCGTAACCGTGGGTAGCCCTTCGGGGGGCGCTTCGTCGCCCGCGGCTCCACCCGCCCGGGCCGGTCGCCGACCCGCTCCTGGCCCAACCGCCCCAGCAACACCTCGCCCAGCCGGTGGCGCTCCCCGGGGCGCGACAGGGCCCCCTGCTCCAGGCCCGCGCCCAGCGCCTGCTGGGCCGCCGTGAAGCTGACCTGCCGCGGCCGCAGCCCGTGCAGGCACGCCACCTGGCAGCCCACCTTGCGCGCCAGGTTGTACGCCAGCAGGCCGCCCCACAGCTCCGTGGCCAGCATCCCCGGGCTCTGGCAGCGCAACTCCCCCAGCCCCAAATACGACTTCAGAGAGCGGATATCCAGCTCCACCTGCCAGCGGGCCTGGTACAGCCCCGCCACCGCCTCGCGCGGGTAGCGCGCCCGGTCCAGCAGCGTCGTCGCCACGATCAGCCGCCGCGTCCGCCGACCCGGCTCGGCCACGTGCACCAGGATCTCGCGCACGGTCAGGACGCGCGGCAAGGACAGGTAGGTCGCCTCGTCCAGCCACTCCGGCCGCGGCGGCCGCCGCCAGAACATCAGCCGCTCGCCGCGGCCGTAGCGGGCGCCGACGCGGAAGTCCTGGGTGCGGCTGGCGTGCAGCCGCGCCACCACGTCCACGCCCCGGGCCCGGCAGGAGGCGAAGGTGAACCAGGTGCAGAAGAAGCGGTCGGCCAGCAACACGTCGCCCGCGCGCAGCCCGGCCAGCAGCGGCCGCGACAGGGCCAACTCGCCCGTCTGCTTGCCCTGGTAGGGGCCGTAGTTGAAGTCCAGCACCCCCGCCGTGGCCAGGCTGACCAGGCACACCCAACGGATCAGCGGGTAGCTGATCCCGCGGCGGGCCCGCCGGGGCGGGAAGGCCTCCCGGTTGGCCGGGGAGTCGGGCACCTGCGAGGTGCTGCCGTCGAGCAACTGGACGTGCCGGTCCTGCCACAGCCAGCCCGCGGGGGCCCGCCCCTCCAGGCGCTCGCCCAGGTGCGTCGCCAGCCGCCGCAGGGCGGCGCTGGGCAGGCGGGCGCGCGCCCGGCAGTAGGCGGCCGTGTCGCTGGCCGGTACCGGCCGCGACAGCGCCACGCACAGCACCATGACGCGCAGCACGGCCGCCCGGCAGGAGTGGTCGTCGTGCAGCAACTGGCCGAGGAAGGCCCACAGCGTCAGCAGCGGGGTGAAGATGGCGGTGGCGGAGCCGTGGCAATCGACGCCGGCGTCGGCGAAAGCGGTGACGACGTCGTCGGGGGTGAGGACGTCGGCCAGCGGCAGGCCGTCGGCTTGCAGGAAGGCAGCCAGCAAGGCTTCGGCCTGTTGCTGCCGCGGCTGCGGGGCATAAAAAGGCATGGAGGCCTTCCTCGCGCAGGTAGCAGCCGCCGCAGGGAAGGCCTCCGACCAGGGGTATTCTAAGCAGGGAAGGCCTCCGGTCCAGCCAAAAAGCGCCGCGGCCGGCCGCCCCGTGAAAAAAGAGGGGGTCCGGCAACGTTCGCCGTCCGCACCCGCAAGGAACCGAGCGAGAAACAGCCACCAAGAGCCTAACACTCACAAACACAAGACGTTGGATTGGCAGGCGGCACCGAACAGTGCCATTCCCTCGACGCCGAGGTCCAGGCGTTCATCGAGTTCGGCGCAAACGGCACGGGGGCATTTCAGTTTGGTTATGTCCGAGGGGCGCTGGATTACCAAGGGACTACACGGACCGGAGGGCCAGCCGTCGAGTGGACCTGGGAGGGAAGTGACGGGATGGACTTTGCGCTGGGCCGGGGCTGGGCCGTGCTGGAAGGCGGCGAACTGCGTGGCATGATCTTCTTCGACCAGGGGGAGGACTCCGGTTTCGTGGCCAAGCGGGCCGAAGGGCAGGACGGTCCCAAACCCAAGAAGCGTGGGGGCTGAGGAGGGCCGCCATGAGGACGGGAACGCATGGGCCCGCCTACTCGCACACGCAGAAGGCCCCGCTGTGCCTGAGCCTGTATGGCTCGGCCCTGGCCTGCTTCGCCCTCGCCTGGGCGGCCGGCAGCGCTCCGGGCAACCTCACCGCCGCCGCCGTGGGCCTGCTGCTCGCCCTGCTCGCCCCGGCCTTCCACCACCTCGCCGTCGAGGACGAGGGCGACCGGCTGGCGGTCCGCTTCGG
>JBJMHP010000041.1:0-35750 GCA_045807325.1 Actinomycetes bacterium
ACGCGCTGGTCAGCACGCCGACCGGCATGGTGCCGATCGGTGAGCTGGTCGAGCGCCGGGCGATCGGGACCGTCGTCTACGACGCTCACGGGGAGACCCGGGTGCGGGCGGTCAAGGCCAACGGCGACAAGCGTGTGTTCCGGGTGCTGCTCCGCAACGGCTCGTTCGTCGAGGCGACCGGCGACCACCTGGTGTACGCCGTGCCCGAGCGGCGAAGCGTTGGCTCGTGGCTGCGGGTGGATCACCTCCGCCCCGGTATGCGCCTGCACCTGTACCCGCACCGCGGCTCCGCAGACGACCTGGTTGGCCCCCTCGCGACCTCCGCCGCACGGCAGGCCGAGGTCGGTGGCGGAACGGCCACCCTGGTCCGCGCCGAGCCGGTCACCAGAGAGGTGTCCGAGGCCGCTCTCGCCGGCTGGCTGCAGGCGGACGGGTTCGTGGGCCAGTACGCGACCGGGACCAACACCTCGCTCACCATCGAGTTCCAGACTGTGACCGAGGAGGAGCACGACTGGGTGCAGCGGCACCTGCAGGTCGTGTTCCCCGACGTACACCAGCACGTGCGAACGTTCGAGACGGCCGGTGTCGCCCTCACTGGTCGTCGCATCCGCCTCTACGGCGAGGTCCTGCGCCCGTTCGTGGAGTCCTGGAGCCTGCTCGCCAGGCGGCACGACCTGCGGGTGCCGGCCAGGCTCTGGAACGCCCCCAACGAGGCCGTGGCCGCCTACTTGCGCAGCCTCTTCCAGGCCGACGGGTACGTCACCGTGCAGGGCGGGAGCGGGCGCGTGGCCTTCGCCGTGATCAGTGAGCGCTGGACTGAGGACATCCAGATGCTGCTGCTGCGGCTCGGCATCTACTCGCGCCGGCTCCGCAAGCTCGACCGTCGTCCCGACCGTTCCGACTTGTTCGAGGTGCAGATCAGCATTCGCTCCGAGCGGGCGGCGTTCCGGTCCAAGGTCGGGTTCCTGTCGGCAGGGAAGGTCGCGACGCTGGACGCCTCGCTGGAGCTGGACGGCAAGACCTGCCCTCCCCTCCGCGCCGAAGAGATCGTCGCCATCGAGGACCGCGGGGTGCAGCCCGTCTTCGACATCCAGACCGACAGCGGCGAGTACCTCTCCAACAACGTCCGCGTCCACAACTGCTTCATCCTGGCCGTCTCCGACACCATGCCGTCGATCCTCAACTGGTATGTCGAGGAGGGCATGATCTTCAAGGGCGGGTCGGGGTCCGGGATCAACCTGTCGACCATCCGCTCCTCCAGGGAGCAGCTGGGCAACGGCGGCGAGGCCTCGGGGCCGGTGTCGTTCATGCGCGGGGCCGACGCCTCGGCCGGGACCATCAAGTCGGGGGGCAAGACCCGGCGGGCGGCCAAGATGGTCGTGCTCAACGTCGACCACCCCGACGTCCGCGACTTCATCTGGTGCAAGGCCCGCGAGGAGCACAAGGCGCGGGTCCTGCGCGACGCCGGGTTCGACATGGACCTGGACGGGCGCGACTCGATCAGCATCCAGTACCAGAACGCCAACAACTCGGTCCGGGTCACCGACGACTTCATGCGGGCCTTTGACGCCGACGGCAACTTCGACCTCAAGGCCGTGCTCGACGGCTCCACCATGGAGACGGTCCGGGCCCGCGACCTGATGCGCGAGATCGCCCAGGCGGCCTGGGAGTGCGCCGACCCGGGCATGCAATATGACACGACAATTAATGATTGGCATACGACGCCGGAATCTGGTCGCATTAATGCGTCTAACCCGTGCAGTGAGTATATGCATCTAGATAATTCAGCTTGCAATCTGGCGAGCCTGAATTTGCTCAAGTTTCTCGGCAATGATGGCCAATTCGACGTGGCCGCGTTCCGGCACGCGGTCGAGATCGTCTTCCTGGCCCAGGAGATCATCGTCGGGAACTCCTCGTACCCGACCGAGCGGATCACCCAGAACGCCAAGGACTTCCGCCAGCTCGGGCTGGGCTACGCCAACCTGGGGGCGCTGCTGATGGCGCTCGGCAAGGCCTACGACTCCGACGGCGGGCGGGCCTGGGCAGGGTCGATCACCGCGCTCATGACCGGGCACGCCTACCGGACCAGCGCCCGCATCGCGCAGGTGACCGGGCCGTTCGCCGGCTACCCGAAGAACCGCGAGCCGATGCTGCGGGTGATGGGCAAGCACCGCGCCGCCGTGGACGACATCGACGCCTCGCTGGTCCAGCCCGACCTGTTCGAGGCCGCCGGCACCGCCTGGGACGAGGCCATCGAGCTGGGCACCGAGCACGGCTACCGCAACGCCCAGGCCAGCGTGCTCGCCCCGACCGGGACCATCGGGCTGCTGATGGACTGCGACACCACCGGCATCGAGCCCGACCTGGCCCTGGTCAAGACCAAGAAGCTGGTCGGCGGCGGGTCGATGTCGATCGTCAACCAGACCGTGCCGCGGGCCCTGCGGACCCTGGGCTATGCCGAGGAGCACGTGCAGGCGATCACCGAGTACGTGGCCGAGAACAACTCGGTGCAGGGCGCCCCGGCGCTGCGGGCCGAGCACTACCAGGTGTTCGACTGCGCCATGGGCGACTCGCCGATCCACTACATGGGCCACATCCGCATGATGGCCGCGGCCCAGCCGTTCCTTAGCGGGGCCATCTCCAAGTGCGTCACGGGCGAGACGCTGGTGGCAACTACGGACGGTCTTCTCCGTATCGGCAGCCTCTACGAGGGCGAAGCTGAGGACACCTTCCGTGATGAGGTCCGTGGGGTCGCGTCCCTCGACGGTCTCCAGAAGACCGACGCCTTCTACTACGGCGGTGTGCGTCAGGTGAGGCAGGTGACGCTGCGCTCGGGCCACACGGTCACCGGTACACCGAACCATCGCCTGCTGGTTGCTACCAAGCAGGGGCTGCGGTGGCGCTCGCTTGCCGAGCTTGAGGTTGGTGACTACGTCGCTCAGCAGTACGGAAGCGATCTCTGGTCGACGCTGCCGGCGCGGTTCGACGACTTCATGTCCTCGGCTCGGTACGGGCCGCAGAAGCTTGTCAGGATTCCCAGCGAAATGACCGAAGAGCTGGCATTCCTGCTCGGCGCCTTTGCGGCGGAGGGTCATATCACCCGGTCGAACCATAGCGTGGTGATCACCAATTCGGTCGAGTCAGTCCTGGAACGGATCGCCGGCGCGTGGCGGACCGAGTTCGGGGTCGAGGCACGAGTGACGCATGAGCCAAGTAAGTGCCCAGGCGTCGTCATCTCCTCCAAGACCATCGTCGAGTTCCTCGATCATCTCGGATGCGGTGGACGGGCGCGCGAGAAGCGCATCCCGGACGCGGTCCTGCGGTCGCCACGACCGATGGTCCTCTCGTTCCTCCAGGGTCTGGCGCTCGACGCATACGTCACCACCGAGGGAATGGCCAAATGGGCGATCTGCCTGGACGCGCCGAAGCTCCTGGACGACCTGCAGGCCGTCCTGACCAACCTCGGCGTCGTCCACGGCCGAATCGCCAAGTACAACCCCAAGTATGGGAAGTCCTACGACGAGGTCTACGCGTCCGGGAGCCAGGCTCGTCGGCTGGCCGAGCTGGTGCCCTTCTGTGAGCCCGACAAGGCTGCGCGCGCCGCGAGACTCGCCGCGATGAGCTTCGCGCAGAGCACCGCGGATGTGATACCCGGCATTGCCGGACCCGAGCTCTACCAGGCCATCCCGAAGGGCAGGTCCGGCCGGAACGGCTGGAGCCTGCGTCGAGGGTTGACCTTCCTGCTGGACGCACGGACCAGCCAAATCAGTCGGCGCACACTTGAGCGGGTGGCGGCGATCCCGGGTGTGGAGCTACCCGAGTGGCTGTGGACGGTGCTCCGGGACAACCTCCATTTCAGCCCGGTGTCGAGCGTCGAGGACGCCGGCCAGCGCGAGGTCTTCGACCTCTCGGTCCCAGTGCAGCACGCCTTCGTCGGCAACGGCATCGTCAGCCACAACACCGTGAACATGCCCGAGCAGGTCACCGTCGAGGAGGTCGAGCACGCCTACGTCGAGGGCTGGAAGCTCGGGCTCAAGGCGCTGGCCATCTACCGCGACAACTGCAAGGTCGGCCAGCCGCTGTCGGCCGACAAGAAGATCACCACCGACACCGGCGCCGTCATCGAGGTCGACCAGGCGCCCGTGCGCCGCCGCCTGCCCAAGCAGCGGCCGTCCAGGACGACCTCGTTCCGGGTCGGGGACATCGAGGGCTACCTGACCGCCGGGTCCTACCCGGACGACGGGCTGGGTGAGATCTTCGTCAAGGTGTCCAAGCAGGGCTCGACCCTGTCGGGAGTGATGGACGCGTTCGCCATCGCGGTCAGCGTCGGCCTCCAGTACGGGGTGCCGCTGGAGGCGCTGGTGGCCAAGTTCACCAACATGATCTTCGAGCCCAACGGCATGACCGACGACAAGGACATCCGCATCGCCCAGAGCCTGGTCGACTACCTGGCCCGCCGGCTGGCCATCGACTACCTGGACGTCGAGACCCGCCATGCCCTGGGGATCAGGACGACCGCCGAGCGCACCGCCGAGGTCAACGGCACCGCCGAGCCGAGCGCGGCTGCGGCCCAGGCTCCCGCCTCGGCCGAGGCCACCGGGACGCCGGGTCCGGTCCCGGTCGAGCTCCAGCCGGGTCCGGCCGGCACGGCCGGCGGTGCGGCCACCACTGGCACCGGTGCGCCCACCGCGGCCTCGGCCGCCAGGGCCCCGGCGTTCACCCCGGGAACGGCCGCGGTCGACGCCCCCTACTGCTCGACCTGCGGGGTCCGGATGCGCCCGGCCGGCTCCTGCTTCGTCTGCGAGTCCTGCGGCACGACCAGCGGCTGCAGCTAGCCGGGCGGCGTCACAGGGAGAGGGTAGGCTCAGGCGGCCTGGCGCCGGCGACGCGTCGGCGCCCAGCCGCGGGTCTGCTCCCTGAGGAGGTGGCGCATGGTCACGGCCGAGGACGTGCGGCGGGTGGCCGGGTCGCTGCCGCGCGCCGAGGAGCACCTCATCCGGGACCACGTCAAGTTCCGGGTGGGCAGGCTGGTGTTCGTGTCCATCGCACCGGACGAGCGGTCGATGGGGTTCGGGTTCCCCAAGGAGGAGCGGGCGGCGCTGGTGGCCAGCGAGCCGCACAAGTTCCACATGCCGGTCGCCTCGGACGAGCGCTACAACTGGGTGAGGGTGTGGCTGGACGCCATCGACCAGCAGGAGATGGAGGAGCTGGTCGTGGAGGCGTGGCGCATGGTCGTCCCCAAGCGGGGTGGCCGCCGCCCACCCGGGTCCCTGACCCGGTCGGTCAGAGGGTCGGCGGGAGGCCGAACGCCGGGAACTCGGTGTCGCCCGCCGCCCGGAGGTAGCGGGCGGCCGTCGGCTGGCGGTTGGCGCGGGTCGGCAGCAGGCGCCACTCGCCCGGCGCGGTGAGCCCTCCTCCAGCAGCAGGCGCTCCTCCTCGCTCCGGGCCGACCCGGACCATTCCGAGGACCGCGCCGGCAGCCGCTCCCGCAGTGTCGCCCGGGCCCGCCGGAGGGCGCCGTTGGCGGCCGCGACCGTCATGTCGAGCAGGTCCGCGGCCTCCCTGGCCGACCAGTCGAGCACGTCCCGCAGGATCAGGACCGCCCGCTGCCGGGGCGGGAGCAGCTGGATCACCGCCAGGTAGGTGAGCCCGATGGTCTCCCTGCCACGACCACGGCATCCGGCTGGGTGTCGCTCGGCGCCAGCTCGTCCAGCAGCCGGTCCGGGTACGGCTGGAGCCACGGGACCTCGGCGAAGACATGGAACGCCGACCGCGCGCCGAACTCATCGGTCACCGCCGATCGGGCAAGCTGACCATGGCGATCGACCACTCACCGGCAAGGAGCGACGTCCATGACCGACCCCGCGCAACCCCGTCGGGGGCCGACGACCGAGGAGAAGCTGCGGGCGGCCTGGGTGACGGAGCCACCCAAGCTGACCGGGAAGATCCGGGTGGTCGACTACGACCCCGACTGGCCGCGCCTGTTCGAGCGTGAGGCGGAGCGGATCAGGGACGTGCTGGGGGAGCGGGTGGTGCAGCTCGAGCACGTCGGGTCGACCTCGGTGCCGGGGCTGGCCGCCAAGCCGATCATCGACATCCTGCTGGTGGTGCCCAACTCCTCGGACGAGTCGGCCTATGTCCCGGACCTGGAGGCGGCCGGCTACAGGTTGGTCATCCGGGAGCCCGAGTGGTTTGAACATCGCTGCTTGAAGGGGCCGGACACCAACGTCAACCTGCACGTCTACCCGCCCGCGTGCCCGGAGATCGAGCGCTACCTGCTGTTCCGGGACCGGCTGCGCTCCCATCCGGAGGAGCGGGCGCACTACCAGCGGGTCAAGCGGGAGCTGGCCGAGCGGGACTGGACCTACGTTCAGGAGTACGCGGACGCCAAGACCGAGGTGGTCGAGGGGATCATCGCCCGAGCCCGCGGCGGCCCCCGGGCCTGAGCGGCGGCGGTCCGGGTCGGCGCCGGCCCGACCTGGGCCCCCATGGCTCCCACAGCCCTCCTCGGGGTGTTCACAACTCCTTCACGGCGGCGCGGCAGCATCGGGAACGACCGAATCAACGCCGTCAACCAGGAGGATGCAATGCGACGGACAATGGTGGTCGGGGCGGCGATCCTCGCCGTCCTGGCCGTGATCGGGGTCGGGATCGCGGCCTTCAACGCCGGGATCGACGAGGGGATCTCCCGCGAGCTGGCCCACAGCGGCGACGCCGGCCAGACGGTGCGGATCGTCGGCCACGGCTGGGGCTGGGGCTACGGCTACGGCCGCGGGTTCGGCTTCCCGTTCGGGCTGATCCTGTTCCCGCTGCTGATCATCGGGATCGTGCTGCTGGTCCGGGGTGCGTTCTGGCGCGGGCGCTGGGGTGGTCCCCGTTGGGGAGGCCCTGGCTACTGGGGCCCCGGTGGTCCCGGAGGCCCGGGTTCCGGCTACGGCGCCTGGGGCGGCCCGGCGGGGTTCGACGAGTACCACCGCCGCCTCCACGAGGAGCCTCAGCCGCCGGCCGCTCCCGGTGACACGCCCGGCGGGGGCGGCACCCGGGAGACCCCGACCGACCCGGGAACCGTCTAGCGATCCAGAGAGGTCGACCGGCGCGCCCGTCGCGGGGCGCGTCGGGGCGGGGCGGAGGGTTGCCTCCGCCCCGTCGCCTCGTCAGGCTTCCGGCCAGAGTCCCAGGAGGCAACGGTGAAGAGAGTCCTGGTGGTCGAGGACGAGAGCAAGATCGCCCGGCTGGTTCGCGACTACCTCGAGCACGCCGGGTTCGAGGTCGCGGTGGCCGGGGACGGGGAGGTGGCGCTGGCCGAGACCCGGCGGGCCCGGCCCGACCTGGTCGTGCTCGACCTGGGGCTGCCCGGGCGCGACGGGCTGGACGTGGCCCGGAGCCTGCGCCGGACCTCGAACGTCCCGATCGTCATGCTGACCGCCCGCGGGGAGGAGACCGACCGGGTCGTCGGCCTGGAGCTGGGCGCCGACGACTACGTCGTGAAGCCGTTCAGCCCCAGGGAGCTGGTGGCCCGGGTCCGGGCCGTCCTGCGGCGCACCGAGGCGGCCGGAGCGGGCGGCACCGAGGTGCTCCGGGTCGCCGACGTCGAGGTGGACCTGCCCCGCATGCGAGTGGCGGTCGGGGGCCGGCCGGTCGAGCTCACGCCGACCGAGTTCCAGCTGCTGGCCACCATGGCCCGCGAACCGGGGCGCGTCTTCACCCGCGGCCAGCTCCTGGACGCCGTCCACGGCGTGGCCTTCGAGTCCTACGAGCGGGCGGTCGACGCCCACGTCAAGAACCTCCGCAAGAAGATCGAGCCGACCCCCGGCCACCCCCGCTACCTTCTGACCGTCCACGGCGTCGGCTACCGGTTCGCCGATGCCTGACAACGGTCAGGCCGACAGCGGGCCCGACCCGGCACCGGAGCGCGGGGGCACAGCGGGACCGAGTAGCGACCCGGCGGAGCCTGAGAGCGCGGCAGCACCGGGTCCCCCGGTGGCGGAGGGTAGCCCAACCCCAGGTGAGGAGCCCGGCGTCGTCCCCAACCCGGGCTGGGGCGGCCGGCGCTCCCGGCGGGGCGGCCCCTGGCCCGGGCGGCCCGCCCCCCCTGGGCCATGGCGGGCTCGGCGGCCGCCGTGGTGGCCGGAGGGGGAGCCGTTCCCGCCGGCGTGGCGGGGTGGGCCTGGGCGGTTTCCGCGGCGGTTAGGGGTGTTGGTGGCGGTCGGCCTGGGGCTCACCTTCCTGGCCAGCGGGCTCGCCTGGAGGCTGCTGTGGGGTGGCCAGTTCGGGCCCGGCGGTGGCGGCCGGGGCTGGAACGGGCCGCCCTTCGGGCTGCTGGTCCTGGTATTGCTGGGGGTGGCCTTCGTGGCCGGCCGGGCGGTGCGGCGGATGGCGGCGCCGATCGGGGACGTGATGGAGGCGGCCGACCGGGTCGCCGGTGGGGACTACGCGACCCAGGTCCAGGTGCGCGGGCCGGGAGAGGTCGCCCGCCTGGCCCACTCCTTCAACCAGATGACCCAGCGCCTCCAGGCCAACGAGACCCAGCGCCGGGCCCTGCTGGCCGACGTCGCCCACGAGCTGCGGACCCCGCTGTCGGTGATCCGCGGCAACGTCGAGGGGATGCTGGACGGGGTCTACCCGGCCGACGACGCGCACCTGGGGCCGGTGCTCGAGGAGACGGCGGTCATGGCCCGGCTGCTGGACGACCTCCAGACCCTGTCGACGGCCGAGGCGGGCGTGCTCCGGCTCTACCGCGAGCGGGTCGACCCGGTCGAGCTGGCCAGGGACACGGCGGCCGCGCTCCGGCCGAGGGCGAACCGGGCGGGGGTCAGCCTGGAGGTCGGCGCCCCCACGCCTGTCCCCCAGGTCGACCTCGACCAGGTGCGGATCGGCGAGGTCCTGGCCAACCTCCTCACCAACGCCATCCGCCACACCCCGCGCGGAGGGTCGGTCCGGGTCGCCGTCGGCCCGGCTCCGGCGGGCGTCGCCTTCGCCGTGTCCGACACCGGGCCGGGGATCGACGCCCGCGACCTACCCCATGTGTTCGACCGGTTCGTGAAGTCGGCCGACTCCGGCGGAGCCGGGCTGGGGCTGGCCATCGCCAGGAGCCTGGTCGAGGCCCACGGCGGCCGGATCTCCGCCGAGAGCGCCCCCGGCCAGGGGACCACCATGCGGTTCGTGCTGCCGGCTGTGGAAGACTTCACCGGTTCGTCGGGGTGACGGCTTACCCTTGTCTCGCACCCTTCGGGCGTGCAGCATGGAAGGTGACGCAACGGGCATCTCGACCGAAGCCGACGGGTTGGTGGTCAGGTGACGAACGGCGAGCTGGGCGCGACCGGCCAGAAGATCTACGACTTCATCCGGGAGTCGCATGCGGCCACCGGGCTGGTCCCGACGGTGCGCGAGATCCGCGAGGCGATCGGGGTCAGCTCCATCGGGACGGTCGGCTACTGGCTCGACAAGCTCGAGGCGCTGAACCTGATCCGCCGCGACGCCGGCAAGAACCGCTCGATCCAGCTGCGGGGCGAGTCCCCGTCGGTGCCGGTGCCGCTGGTCGGCGAGATCCGCGCCGGGTCGCCGATCCTGGCCGAGGAGCGGGTCGACGGCAACTTCGTGCTGCCGCGCGAGCTGGTCGGGGAGGGCAGGCTGTTCATCCTGCGGGTGCGCGGCGACTCGATGATCGACGCCCAGATCGCCGAGGACGACTACGTGGTCGTGCGCGAGCAGCCGGACGCCCAGAACGGCGACATCGTCGCCGCCCTCGTCCCCGGCGTCGAGGTCGGCGCCACCGTCAAGCACTTCTCCCGACGCGGCGACCGGGTGCGCCTGCTCCCCGCCAACAAGCGGTACAGACCCATCCCGTTCGGGCCCGAGGGCCGCATCCTCGGCAAGGTGGTCACGGTCCTGCGGCGGGTCTGACCACCGATCGCGCGACCGCGGCGCAAGGCCCGGGGCCGCGTCCGCCTCCCGCCACAGCGCCAGCACGGCCGGGATCTCCGCCCGGCGCTCCTTCACCCCACCCGCAATAGGACCACCGTGATGTTGTCGGGGCCGCCGGCGGCGTTGGCGGCGTCGATCAGGGCCTGGCAGGCGGCGTTGCCGTCGGGTTCGGCCGACAGCAGCTGGGCGATCTGGTCGTCGTCGACCGGCTCGGTGAGGCCGTCTGAGCAGAGGAGGACCTGGTCGCCGTCCTGCAGCTCCAGGGGGTCGGGGGTGTCGACCGGGATCCGGGGGTCGAGGCCGACGGCGCGGGTGAGGATGCTGCGCTCGGGGTGGATGGCCGCCTGGGCCGGGGTGAGGCGGCCGCGGCGGACCAGCTCGGCGACGACAGTGTGGTCGGTGGTGAGCTGCTCCAGCGACCCGTCGCGGAGCAGGTAGGCGCGGCTGTCGCCCACGTGGGCGAGCTGGAGGTGGCGCTCGCCGGCCAGGGCGGCGGCGGTCACGGTGGTGCCCATGCCCCACAGGCCCGGATCGCCGGCGGCCCGGTCCAGGATGGCCGCGTTGGCCTCCCGGATGGCGGCGGTCAGCGCCTCGGCGGCCTCGGCCGGGTCGGCGAACTCGCGGCCGTCCAGGGCCGCCAGCGGCTCCACCGCCGCCGCCGAGGCGACCTCGCCGCCCTGGTGGCCGCCCAGCCCGTCGGCGACCGCGAGGACGGTCCGGCCGCAGAAGTAGCTGTCCTCGTTGCCGGAACGGGCCCGCCCGACGTCGGTGCCCGCGAAACTGCTCAGGCGCATGTCGGTTCCTCCATGTGTCCGGGGGAAGGATCGCACGCCAGGGCGCTATCGTGGGGGCCGACAACCGCGGACGCCATCGGAGGAGGACCCGTGACCACTGCGGCGGAGCTCGACCCGGCCCCCAAGCTCGGCGCCTACGCCCACCCGGAGCGCCTGGTGACCACGGCCTGGCTGGCCGAGCACCTCGACGACCCCAACCTGGTCGTGGCCGAGTCGGACGAGGACGTGCTGCTGTACGAGACCGGGCACATCCCGGGGGCGGTCAAGATCGACTGGCACCTGGACCTGAACGACCCGGTCGAGCGGGACTACGTGAGCGGCGAGGGCTTCGCCCGGCTGATGTCGTCCAAGGGCATCTCCCGCGACACCACCGTCGTGTTCTACGGCGACAACTTCAACTGGTGGGCCGCCTACGCGCTCTGGGTCTGCACCCTGTTCGGCCATCAGGACGTGCGGCTGCTGGACGGCGGCCGCCAGAAGTGGGTGGAGGAGGGCCGCCCGCTCACCACCGAGGTGCCCCAGCGCCGGCCCGCCGACTACCCGGTGATCGAGCGCGACGACAGCACCATCCGGGCCTTCCGCGAGCAGGTCCTCGAGCACGTCCGCGGGGGCGGGCGGCTGGTCGACGTGCGCTCGCCCGGCGAGTACTCGGGCGAGCTGCTGGCCATGCCCGACTACCCCCAGGAGGGCGCGCTGCGCGGCGGCCACATCCCCGGCGCGGCCAACGTGCCCTGGAAGCGGGCGGCCAACGAGGACGGCACCTTCAAGCCGGCCGAGGAGCTGCGGGGCATCTACGAGGGCGAGCTCGGCCTCACCACCGACGACGACATCGTCGCCTACTGCCGCATCGGCGAGCGGTCCAGCCACACCTGGTTTGTGCTCAGCCAGCTGCTCGGGTTCCCGCGGGTGCGCAACTACGACGGCTCCTGGGTCGAGTGGGGCAACTCGGTGCGGGTGCCGATCGAGCGCTCCAGCGAGCCGGGCCCCGACCCGCGTCTCAAGGCGGTCGGCTAGCCCATGGCCCTGCCGGCGCGGCTGCAGGAGATCGTCGAGGAGTTCGCCGACCTCCCGGCCGAGCTGCGCCTGGAGGCGCTGCTCGACTACTCGCGGCGGGTGCCGCCGCTGCCCGAGCGCCTGGCCGGCCACCGGGACCAGATGGAGCAGGTGCCGGAGTGCCAGACGCCGTTCTTCCTGGCCACCGAGTTGGACGACGGCGACCGGGTGACCCTGTACTTCGACGCCCCGCCGGAGGCGCCCACCACCCGGGGGTTCGCCGGCATCCTGTCGGAGGGCCTCAACGGCGCCACCGCCGCCGAGGTCCTGGCCGTGCCCAACGGCTTCTACACCGCCCTCGCCCTCGACCGGGTGATCTCACCCCTACGCCTGCGCGGCATCTCGGCCATCCTCGGCCGGCTCAAGCGCCAGATCGGGGTCCAGGTCGAGGCCAGGGCGGCCGGGCGGACGGCCCCGGCCTGAGCCCGGGCCGGCCATCCTCCAGGCGGCGTCGGCCAGGGCCTCCATGGGCCCCGCCAACGTTCTCCACCGGCCGCCCTGTCGCCGTGTCTCAGGTGACCAGGACCAGCTTGCCGAGCTTGCCGCCGGCGCGGAAGCGGTCGTAGGCCTCCTGGGCGTGCTCCAGGGGGAAGGTGGCGGCCACCGGGATCTGCAGTCGGCCGGCGGCCAGCAGGGGCAGGACCTGGTGCTCGACCCGGCGGGCGGCGTCGGCCTTCTCCTCGAGGGGGCGCGAGCGCAGGTTCGAGGCCAGGACCCGGGCCCGGCGGCCCATCAGCTGGCGGAGGTCGAGCTCGACGGTGGCGCCGGCCCCGACGCCGACCACCATCAGGCGGCCGCCGGTGGCCAGGGCGTCCAGGTTGGCCGGGAAGTTGGGGGCGCCGACCAGCTCCAGGATCACGTCGAAGGGACCCTCGTCGAAGGCCCGGGCAGGCTCGGCGACCACGGCCGCGCCCAGGTCGGCCACGGCCCGGCGGTGGTCGGGGTTGCGCACGCTGGCCACCACCCGGGTCCCGGCGGCGGCGCCCAGCTGGACGGCGGCCGTGCCGACCCCGCCGGCGGCGCCGTGGACCAGCAGCCGGTCGCCGAGGCCGAGGCCGCACTGGGTGAACAGGGCGTCGTGGGCGGTGGTGACGACCTCGGGGAAGCCGCCGGCCTCGGGCCAGCCGAGCCCGTCGGGGACCGGGATGGCCGTCCGCTCGTGGACCACGGCCAGCTCGGCCTGGCCGCCCCCGCCGACCACGGCCATGACCCGGTCGCCGGGCCGGAAGCGGTGCACGCCGGGGCCGGTGGCGGCCACCTCCCCGGCCAGCTCCAGTCCGGGGATGTCGGCCGGGCTGCCCGGCGGGGCCGGGTAGCCGCCCGCGAGCTGATGCAGGTCGGCCCCGTTGATCCCGGCGGCCTTGACCCGGACCAGCAGCTCGCCCCGACCCGGCTCCGGGTCGGGCCGCTCGGCCACGACCAGCCGGCCGCCGTCGATGGTGACCGCCCGCACGCCCGCCTCAGCGCTCCGGGGGCCGGGGCTCGAGGCCGGCGGGCCCCTCGCCTTCGGGCGCCGGGTCGGGGCTGTAGAGGGTGCGCATCCAGATGGTGAACAGGGCCTCCAGGGCGGCCGCGCGGTCGGCGTCGGTGGCCCCGACCCGGCCGAAGGTGGCGGCCAGGTGCCGCTCGGTCATCCAGACCAGGGCGGCGGCGACGTGGTCGGGGTGGGCCAGGCTGGTCCGGCCGGCGGCGACGTCGCGGCGGATCCGGGCCGCGGTGGCGTCCACGAAGCCCTGGACCAGGCCGCGGTAGACGCCCTCGACGTTGGCGTCGTAGCTGGCCGCCTCGGCGATGGCCCGCAGCAGGGGCCCGTGCGTGGCGTACACGTCGGCCAGCCGCTCCAGGGACTGGCGGCCCTCGACCAGGGGGTCGCCGCTGCCCCGCAGCCAGCTGGCGCTCATGTCCCACAGCTCCTCGTTGAGGTCGCGGATGAGGTGCACCAGCAGGTCCTGGCGGTCGGTGAAGTGCCGGTAGAAGGCGGTGCGGGACTGGCTGGTGGCCGCCATCAGGTCGTCCACGGTGAGCTCGCGGAACGGCCGCTCGCGCAGCACCCGCTCGGCCGCCTCCAGGATCTCCCGCTCGGAGTCCCTGCGACCGCGGCGCCGGCGGCGCGGTTCGACCTGGACGCTGCCAATCATCGCCACAATCTAGCAAAGCCAGCTGTCGAGCCGTGTCACAACCGGGGTGGAGAATGGCATCTTGCACGCTTGACGTCCGAGAGTGATCGTTGTCGCATGCCGCCCATACCCGCCGCCGACACCCCCCGGCTGTTCGTGCCCGACGGGCCGGCGGCCGACCAGGTCCCCGCCCCGCCGCCCCGGGCGTCCGGGAGCCGGCGGCGCCGCGGCCGTGGGTCCGCGCGGCCGGTGCCGGTGCTGCTGGCCGTGGACGGCAACGGGCTGGCCCACCGCGCCTACCACGCGGTCGGCGGGGCCGACGGGCCGCCAGGGGAGGCCGGCCAGCGGGTCCTGGCCATGCTGGCCCGCATCGGGGCCGCCACCCGGCCGAGCGCCTGCGTGGTCGGGTTCGACGACCCGACCCGGTCGCTACGGCGCGACCGCCACGCCGGCTACAAGTCGGCCCGCCCGCCCAAGGACGACGCCCTGGTCGACCTCCTGGACGAGCTGCCCGACCTGCTCCGGCAGCTCGGGCTGTGCGTGGCCGTGCCCGCCGGCCTTGAGGCCGACGACGTCCTCGGCTCGGCGGCCGCCCTGGCCAGGCGGAAGGGGGTCGCGGCCGCCCTGGCCACCGGCGACCAGGACGCCTTCGCCCTCGTCGCCCCCACCGTCCAGGTCTTCTACCTGGTCACCGGGGGCCGCATGGAGCAGGTCTCGCCGAGCTGGCTGCGGGCCCGCTACGGCGTCGGCCCGGCCGCCTACCCGGGGTTCGCGGCCCTGCGGGGCGACACCAGCGACTGCCTGCCAGGGATCAAGGGCATCGGCGTCGTCACCGCGGCCCGGCTGCTGGCCTCCTACGGCACCGTCGAGGACGCCCTGGACGACCCGGCCGGGGTGGCCCGCCTCCTGGGCGCCTGGGTGGCCGAGGCCCTGGTCACCCAGCGAGCCACCTACGAGCGCAACCGGGAGCTGATGGCCATCCGCGACGACGTCCCCCTGGACGTCGCCTGCTGCACCCGCCGCCTCGACGCCCAGCGGGTCGCGTCGGTCCTGGAGGAGTTGGGCGCCGCCGACCTCACCGGCCGCTTCCTCGGCTCCTTCGCCCAGCTCGGCCGAGCCGCCTGGCGCCGCGCCGCCGAGGCCTAGGACGGTCAATCGGGCCCGTCGCCCGGCTGCCCGCCCCGGAGCAGGAAGGCGACCAGCACGGCGATGCCGAGGGCGAGGGCGGCATTGATGGCGAACACCAGGTGCAGTCCTGCGGTGAAGGCCTCGGTGGCCGCGTCCTGGAGGGCGGCGCCGAGCTCGGCGGGGAGACCCTGGGCGGCGGCCAGGGCGCCGCCCAGGGTGTCGCGGGCGGCCTCGGCGGCCGCCGGGGGGACCCCCGCCGGCATCGTGTCGGCCAGATGGCCGCGGTAGGCGGCGGCGCCGATGCTGCCAAGGACGGCGATGCCCAGCGCCCCGCCGAACTCCGAGGTGGTCTCCGCGACCGCGGACGCGGCCCCGGCCCGCTCCGGCGGCGCGGCGCCGATCATCAGGTCCGTGGACAGGGTGGTCAGCGGCGCCAGCCCGACCGAGAACAGCACCGAGCCGGCCACCACCAGGGCCAGGCCGTTGGCGTCGTCGACCCTGGTGAGGAGCGCGAACCCGAACGCCCCAAGCACCAGGCCAGCCGCCATCACCACCCACGGCCGGGCCCGGCGGACCAGGACCGGCGCCAACATGGACCCGACGATCAGGCCGACGGCCGACGGCACCATCCACAGCCCGGCCGCCAGCGGCGACAGCCCGAGCACGAGCTGGAGGTACTGGGTGATGAACAGCAGGGCCCCGAAGGAGACAAAGAAGTCGAGGGTGTTGGTGGCCAGGGCGGCGCTGAAGGCGTGATTGCGGAACAGCGACAGATCCAGCAGCGGGTCGGCCGCGGTCCGCTGGCGCCGCAGGAACACGGCGCCAAGGGCCAGGCCGGCCACGATGGACAGCGCGGGCTCCCAGCTCGGGCCGTTCTGGGCCAGCTCCTTGAGGCCGTAGATGGCCGCCAGCACCGCGGCGACCGACAGGGCGGCGCTGGGCAGGTCCAGGCGCCCGGCGTCGGGGTCGCGGAACTCCGGGAGCAGCACCGGGCCCAGGGCCAGCAGCACCGCCATCACCGGCGGGGCGACCAGGAACACCGATCCCCACCAGAACCACTCGAGCAGCAGCCCGCCGAGCATCGGCCCGATGGCGGCGCCGGCCGAGAAGCTGGAGATCCAGACGCCGACGGCCAGCGTGCGCTGGCGCGGGTCGGCGAACATGTTGCGGATCAGCGAGAGGGTCGAGGGGGCCAGGGTGGCCCCGGCCACCCCGAGCAGGGCGCGGGCGGCGATCAGCGTGCCGGCGGTGGGAGCGAACGCGGCCAACACCGAGACGGTCCCGAACGCGGCCGCGCCACCCAGCAGGACCCGGCGCCGGCCGATCCGGTCGCCAAGGGTGCCCATGGTGACCAGGGAGCCGGCGGCCATGAACCCGTAGATGTCGACGATCCACAGCAGCTGGGTGCTGGACGGCTGCAGGTCGGCGCTGATCTGGGGCAGGGCCAGGTTGAGCACCGTCAGGTCCATGGCGTACAGGACGCAGGGCAGGGCGATGACGCCAAGGCCGACCCATTCCCGCCGCCCGGCCGTGGGCTGGTCGACGGCCCGCATCAGCGGCCCGCCCCTCCCGACCCACCGGGGCGGGCGGCGCGCCCTCCCCGGACCCCTCCCGTACGGGAGGCGACGACTCGGCCGAGCCCGTCCAGGATGCTCGGCCAGCCGCCGGCCAGCTCGTCCCGCAGTCCGCGGGTCGGGAAGCCTCGCTGGACGATGGTCAGCCGGGTCCGGCCGCCCGGCTCCTCGTCGAACAGGACCTCCATGTCGGTGTCGAAGGTCGTGCCGTCCGGCATCCGCATGGTCGAGACGTAGACGAGCCGCCGAGGCCGCTCGACCACCCGGAACACGCAGGTCTCGAGGGCCGCCCGGCCTCCCGGAGGGCCGAACTCGATGGTCCACCGGCCCCCGACCCGGAGGTCGCAGGCCGATGTCACGATCCAGTCGGGCGCGTCGGCGTACAGCTCCTTCTGCACATCGGGGTCGGTGAAGGCGTCGAAGACGATCTCCGGGGGGGCGTCGTAGACGCGCTCCAGCCGTAGCTCGTCGCTCATCGCGGTGCTCCCTTCTGCCGCTCCAGGTAGCCCCCGAGCCGGTCGAGGCGGCGCTCCCAGCGGCGCCGGTGGGTCTCGATCCACTCGGCGGCGTCGTCCAGCTGCTCGGACCCGAGCCGGCACTCGCGGGTCCGGCCCTTCTTCTCGGTGACCACCAGCCGCGCCTCCTCGAGCACCCGGACGTGCTTCATCAGCCCGGGCAGGGTCATGTCGAAGGGCCGGGCCAGCTCCCCGAGGGTGGCCGGGCCCTCGGCCAGGCGGTCGAGGATGTCGCGCCGGGTCGGGTCGGACAGGGCCGCGAAGGTCCGGTCGAGCGTGGAATACCTTACCATTTGGTTAACTTTAGCTCGGGCGGTCGAGCGTGCGCAACCGGGCGACCGGGGCCACCATGGGCGTGGCACCGCAAGCGACAGAAGGGCGCGCATGACCACCGCCACCCCGCCGACCCCGACCACCCTCGGCGGCCTCCGGGCCTCCGGGCACCGCTACCAGGCGGTCAAGCACGAGCTCCGCGACAACCTGCTGCACCGGCTGGCCGAGGGGGGCGAGCGCTTCCCCGGCATCGTCGGCTTCGACGACACCGTCCTGCCCGAGCTGGAGCGGGCCCTGCTCGCCGGCCACGACATCGTGCTGCTGGGCGAGCGCGGCCAGGGCAAGACCCGCCTCATCCGCTCCCTGACCCACCTGCTGGACGAGTGGACCCCGGCGGTGGCCGGCTGCGAGATCAACGACCACCCGTACGTGCCCACCTGCGTGGCCTGCCGGCGGCGGCTGGACGAGCTGGGTGACGACCTGCCGGTGACCTGGCGGCACCGCTCCGAGCGCTACGGCGAGAAGCTGGCCACCCCCGACACCAGCGTTGGCGACCTCATCGGCGACATCGACCCGATCAAGGTGGCCGAGGGCCGCACCCTGGGCGACCCCGAGACCGTCCACTACGGGCTGGTGCCCCGCACCAACCGCGGCATCTTCAGCGTCAACGAGCTGCCCGACCTGGCCGAGCGGATCCAGGTGGCCCTGCTGAACGTGCTCGAGGAGCGCGACATCCAGGTCCGCGGCTACCAGCTGCGGCTGCCCCTTGACCTCCTGCTGATCGCCAGCGCCAACCCCGAGGACTACACCAACCGGGGCCGCATCATCACCCCGCTCAAGGACCGCTTCGGGGCCGAGGTCCGGACCCACTACCCGCTGCGCCTTGACGACGAGCTGACCCTGATCCGCCAGGAGGCGGTGCTGGCCTGGGACGAGCAGCCGCTCGGCCGGCCGGTCGTCCCCGGCCACGTGCTGGAGATCATCGCCCGCTTCACCCGGGCGGTGCGGGAGTCGCCCCAGATCGACGCCCGCTCCGGCGTGTCGGCCCGCTTCGCCATCGCCGCCGCCGAGACCCTGGCCGCCTCGGCCGTGCGCCGGGCCGCCGTCTGCGGCGAGGAGTCGGCGGTGGCCCGGGTGGTCGACCTGCCCGCGATCGTCCCCGTCTCCCTGGGCAAGGTCGAGTTCGACCAGCTCGAGGAGGGCCGCGAGCTGGAGCTGCTCAAGCACCTGCTGCGCCGCTCGGTGGCCGAGACCTGGCGGGCCCGGCTGGCCGGGTCGGACATGTCGGGGCTGCTGCACCGCTTCGACGAGGGCGGCACGGTGGAGACCGGCGACCTGGTCCCGGCCCGCGAGCTGCTGGCCCGGATCGGGCCGGTCCCGGGGCTGGCCCAGCTGCTGGGCCGCCTCGGCGACGACCACGGGGCCGAGACGCCCGGGCTGGCCGCGGCCGCCCTCGAGTTCGCCATGGAGGGCCTGCACCTGGCCAAGCGGCTGGCCAAGGAGGAGCTGCCCGGCCGCACGGTGTACGGCGGATGAGGCGTCGGAGGGGGCCTGACAGGACGGTGGACGGCGGATGAGGCGCCGGCGCACCGGCGATCGGAGGGACGGCCGATGAGCTACCGCTACGGCGCCTGGCGGGGTGGGCCCGACCCGCTGGAGCCGCCGTTCGACGTGGCCGGGGCCCTCGACCGGCTGGGGGAGCGGGTCCTGTCCGGGGACCGCGCCGCCGACGCCCTGCGCAACCTGCTGCGCCAGGGCATGCCCGGCACCAGGGGCCTGCGCGACCTGCTCCGCCAGGCCCGCGACCGGCGCCGGGAGCTGCGGGAGCGCGGCCGCCTCGACGGCACCCTGGAGCGGGTCCGGGAGCTGCTCGACCAGGCCGTCGGGCAGGAGCGCCAGGCCCTGTTCCCCGACCCGTCGGACGCGGCCCGTCTGGCCGAGGCCGAGCTGGACCAGCTGCCACCGGACACCGCCAGGGCCGTGCGCCAGCTCGCCGACTACCAGTGGCGCTCGCCCGAGGCCGCGGCCACCTACGAGCAGATCCGCGACCTGCTGCGCCGCGAGGTCCTCGACGCCCAGTTCCAGGGGATGCGCGACGCCCTGGCCGGGGCCAGCCCCGAGGAGCTCCAGCGCATCCGGGACATGGTGGCCGACCTCAACGCCATGCTGGAGGCCGACGCCCGCGGGGAGGACACCCAGCGACAGTTCGAGGAGTTCATGGATCGCTATGGCGACATGTTCCCCGAGAACCCACGCAGCCTGGAGGAGCTGGTCGACGCCCTGGCCAGGCGGGCCGCCGCGGCCAGCCGCCTGGCCGCCTCCCTCACCCCCGAGCAGCGGGCCGAGCTGGCCGCCCTCACCGAGTCGGTCCTGGGCGACCTCGGGCTCCAGTACGAGCTGAACCGCCTCGGCCGCGCGCTGCGCTCGCACCGGCCCGATCTGCCCTGGGACCAGGGCACGGCCATGGGTGGGGAGGAGCCGCTGGGCCTTGGCGACGCCACCACCGCCCTGGAGGAGCTGGCCGACCTCGAGTCGCTGGAGGCCTCCCTTGGCCAGCGCTACCCGGGCGCCTCCCTGGACGACGTCGACCTGGAGGCGGTGGAGCGGGCCCTCGGCCGGTCGGCCGTCGACGACGTCGAGACCCTGCGTCGGCTGGAGCGGGAGCTGACCGAGCAGGGCTACCTGCTCCGCGAGCAGGGCGAGCTGAAGCTCAGCCCCAAGGCGATCCGCCGCATCGGCGCGGTCGCCCTGCGCCGGGTCTTCTCCAGCCTCGAGGAGGGCCGCCGCGGCGACCACGACGTCGCCGGCCTCGGCCTGGCCGGCGAGCCCACCGGCGCCTCCCGCCCCTGGGTCTTCGGCGACGAGGAGCCTCTCGACGTGGTCCGCACCGTCCGCAACGCCGTCCTCCGTGGCGCGTCCCGCCCCCCTGGCGGGACTGTGGACAGCCCGGGGCACCCCGGGTCCCGATCGGCTACCGTCCCCCTCCGGGGGGCCGAGCGACCGGAGGCCGGGTTCCCGCGCGCCCGGGCAGCGGGCCCCGCGGTGGAGCTGGCCCCCGACGACTTCGAGGTGCTTGAGACCGAACGGCGGACCTCGGCCGCCGTGTGCCTGCTGGTCGACCAGTCGTACTCGATGCTGTTGCGGGAGACCTGGGGGATGGCCAAGGCGACCGCGCTGGCGCTGCACAGCCTGGTGTCCACCCGCTATCCGCAGGACGCGCTGGAGATCATCGGGTTCTCGCGGTTCGCCCGGACGGTGCGGCCGGCCGACCTGCCCGACCTGGACGCGGACATCGGGCAGGGGACGAACCTGCACCACGCCCTCGTCCTGGCCGGCCGGCACCTTGACCACCATCCCGAGGCCGAGCCGGTGGTCCTGGTCGTCACCGACGGCGAGCCGACCGCCCACCTGGAGCCGGACGGCTACGCCTGGTTCGCCTACCCACCCGAGCGGCGCACCATCGAGCTGACCCTGACCGAGGTGACCCGCCTCACCCGGCGGGGTGCCACCATCAACGTGTTCATGCTCGACGAGGACCCCCGCCTGGTCGCCTTCGTCGACCTGGTCGCCCGCCTCAACGGCGGCCGCGTGTTCTCCCCGTCGCCCGACCGCCTCGGCGACTACGTCGTCAGCGACTACCTCCGCGCCCGCCGCGGCCGCCGCGCCCGGCGTGCCGGCTGAGCTGGCGGCGCATGATCGGCCGCTGGGCCGAGCGGCGGGCCACCTCCTCGAACCCCGCCTCCTGGAACATGGACATGGAGCCGACGAACATCTCGTTGGCGTGCTTCTTCGCGCCGGCGGTGTCCTGGGGGTAGCCCTCGACGGAGGCGGCGCCGTGGTCGGCGGCGAAGTCGACCGCGGCCTCCAGCAGGGTGGCCGCGACCCCGCCGCGCCGCTCGCCCCGGACCACGTAGAAGCACACGACCGCCCAGCAGGCAGGGGCGGCGTCAACGGGGCGGAGCACGCGGGAGTTCAGGACCCGGGAGTAGGCGTCGCGGGGGGCGACGGCGCACCAGCCGACCGGGGCGCCTTCGCGGTAGGCGAGCAGGCCCGGCGGGGGGCCGTCGGCGACCACCTCGCGGAAGGCGGCCCTGGCCCCCTCGCCCCAGAGCCGCTCGAAGTCGCGGCTGCGGACCCGGTAGAACATGCACCAGCAGCCCTTGGGGTCGCCGGGCCGGTCGAACACGGTGACCAGGTCCTCCCAGCGGTCCGGGGTCAGCGGGTGGATCTCCAGCTCGGCCTCGCCCACGTGCCCTCCTCGGCTCGACCTCCGAAGCCTACAGGGCGCCCGCGTCAGTGGTCGGCGGGGATGCGGTCCTCGGCCTCCCGCAGCTCCCTGGCGGCACGGGTGGCGCGCTCACGGGCCGTGCTGGCCGCCTCGATGGCCGCCGCGGCCGTCGACCTGGCCCTCCTGGCCTCGCGCTCGGCCTGGTCGGCCAGGCGGCCCAGCCGCTCGGCCTGCCGGGTGGCCAGCACCGCCTGGTCGGCGGCCAGCCGGGCCCGCTTGCGGGCGTCGTCCCTGGCCGCCACCGCGGCCGCCCGCCGGGCCCGCCGCGCGGCCACGTCGTCCTCGGCCGCCGCGGCCCGGTCACCGTCGACCTCGGCCCCGGTGGCCGGGCGGCCGGAGGTGGCGGCGGCCGGGCGGCCAGGGGCGGCGGCCGGGCCGCCGGGGGCGGCGCCGAACCCGGAGGGGTCCAGGTCGGCGGTGAGCCGGCCGTGGCGGACCAGGTCGGCGGCCTCGGGGCTGGCCGCGCCGGCGTGCAGGGTGGCGGCGATCCGGTCCCTGGTCGTCTCGGTGGTCGGGTGGCCGGCCTCCCGCAGCCGGTCCAGGGCGGCCGAGACCAGGCCGGCCACGGCCTCGCGCTCGGCCCTGGTGGCCGCCCGCAGGTCGGCCGCGTCCCCGCCGCCGGCCAGGGCGGCCTGGTGGGCGGCGCGCAGCCGCTCCCCGGCGACCAGGAGGCCCTCCAGGGCCCGCTGCTGGCTCCGGGCCAGCTGGTTGACCGCCCAGGCCGACAGCGACGGACGCCGCAGGGCCTTGACCCGCCTGGCGGCCTCGGTGTCGCCCTCGCGTCGCAGCCGGCGGGCCACCTCGTCCCGGGTGGCCACGAACTCCTCGGGCGGCAGCCCGAACAGCTCGTCTCCTGCCAGCTCTGTGGACAGCTCCCTCACCTCCATCCTCCAGCTTGCCCCCTGCACGCCCGCATGGGTAGAATGACATCGCTGTAATTCTCCCCGGCGGGTCGTGCGCCGGTTCGCCGGGGATGAGCTGGGCCCCGGGCCGCGAGGGGAAGCGCGGTCCGGGGCCCTGGCCATTCCGGCGAAAGGGTGCCGCTGGCATGGACGCTCCCGAGCTTCCGGTCCGCCGGCTGGACCCCGGGCTGCCGCTGCCCGCCTACGCCCATCCGGGCGACGCCGGCGCCGACCTGCGCGCCGCCGCCGACGTGGTCCTGCCCCCGGGCGGCCGGGCCACCGTCGGCACCGGGATCGCCATCGCCGTGCCCGAGGGCTACGCCGCCTTCGTCCATCCCCGCTCCGGCCTGGCCGCCGGCCATGGGATCACCGTGGTCAACGCGCCCGGCACCATCGACGCCGGCTACCGCGGCGAGGTCCGGGTGGTGCTGCTCAACACCGACCCGGCCGAGCCCTTCACCGTCCGCCGCGGCGACCGCATCGCCCAGCTGGTGGTCCAGCCGGTGGCTCAGGCCCGGTTCCTGGAGGTGGCCGAGCTCCCCCCGACCCCCCGAGGGGAGGGCGGCTTCGGCTCCACCGGACGCTAAGGTGGTGGTTGCCGGCACGGTTGCCGGGGAAAGCGTCCAGGCGAGGTATGAACGACCAGACACAGGAACCTTGGGGGGAGCGGCTGGCCGCCGAGGGCGCGGCCGCCGCCGACGAGCCGTCGCTGCGGCGCCTGTTCACCGACGCCATCGGGGTCGTCAGGGGCCGCCTGGGCGAGGTCAGCAGGGTCGGGGTCCGGCCGCTGCTGGACGAGGCGGCGGCCCAGGTCCGGCCGGCGACCCTGCAGGAGCTGCGCGACCGCTACCCGGGCCTGCCCGACGACGAGGTGGCCCGGCGGCTGATCGACCGGGCGGCCAAGACCGCCGCCGGCCTGGCCCTGCTGGTCGGCGGGGTCATCGCCGCCCAGCAGGCGATGGCCGCGGCCTCGGCGGCCGCGCCCCCGGTGGCGGGCACGGCCCTTGGCAGCATCGGCGTCACCGCCCTGGCCGAGGTGCTCGCCCTGTTCGTGCTCGAGGCCAAGCTCCGGGCCGACCTGGGGGCGCTCGCCGGCCAGCACGCCCTCAGCCCGCGCGAGCTGGCGGCCAACGTCCTCGGCGACGTGCAGGCGGCCGGCGGCTGGGAGGCCGTGCGGGGCCGCTCGCTGCGCCGGGCCCTGCCCGACGCCGCCGCCCGCCGGGCCGCCGCCCGGCTGGCCGTCATGGTCCCGGCCCGCTTCGCCCGCATCGTCATCCCCGAGGTCATCGCCCCGCTGATCGGCTCGGCGGTGGCCGCCCGGCTGGCCGCCCGCCAGATCCGGTCCGGCGGCGAGCGGCACTGGGGCGCGTTGCGGACGATGCCCCGGACCACCACCCAGTGGGGGGCGCCGGTCACCCCCAACGGCGGCCGGCCGCCCGCCGGCTGGCACCCCTCCGGCTGGGGCCCGCCGCCCGGCGACGAGCCCCGCCAGCTCCCGCCGCCCGACCGCTGAGCGGCCCGGCCTAGACCGGCTCGCGCCGCAGCACCAGGACGGCGGCGTCGTCGTCGAGGTGGCCGCCGGAGTGGCTCAGCACCTGCTTGAGGATGACCTCGGCCACGGCGGCGGCGCCGGCCGCCACCGCCGGGACGGCCGCCTCCAGCCCCTCGATGCCGAACTCCTGGCGCTCGGGGTTGCGGGCCTCGACCACGCCGTCGGTGTAGAGCACCACGCAGCGGCCCGGGGGCAGGGTGAAATGGGCCGTCTGGTAGGTGGCGTCGGGGAACAGGCCGACCGGCAGCGAGCCGGCGAAGGCCAGGGTCCGCGGACTGGCCCCGGTGAGCAGCGGCGGCGGGTGGCCGGCGCTGGACCAGCTCACCCTCCCGGTCGCCGGGTCCAGGACCAGCAGCAGCAGCGTCGCGTACTCGTCGGTGACGAACTCCTCCCGGACCCGGCGGTTGAACGCGGCCAGCACCCGGCCCGGCGGCCGGCCCTCCTCCAGCAGGGTCCGCAGCTCGTAGCGGAGCCGGACGGTGTGCCTGGCCGCCGCCACCCCCTTGCCGCAGACGTCCCCGATGACGGCCGCGACCCGCCCGCCCTCCAGCGCGAACAGGTCGTAGAAGTCGCCGCCGACCTGCGCCACCTCGCTGGCCGAGCGGTACAGGGCGGCCACGTCCAGGCCGGGCACGGTCGGGAAGGAGGCCGGCAGCACCGCCGCCTGGAGGGAGGTGACGGCCTCGCGGAGCACGCTGACCAGCCGGGCCCGCTCGATGGTGACGCTCAGGTAGCTGGTCAGCGTCTCCAGGAAGGCCAGCTCGGGACGGCTGAAGCGGCGCCGCCGGAGGGTGTAGTTGACGAACAGGACCCCGAGAGGGCGGCCCGGGCTGCCCAGGCGCACGGCGACGTAGGAGCGGATGCCGAACCGCTCGATCCAGGGCCGCTGCGGCCCCCGCACCTGGTCGGCCCGGGCGTGCACGGCCGGCCGGCCGGTGCGCACGACCTCGGCGATCTCCGGCGACTCGGTGAGCGGGACGCGCAGGCCGAGCACGGCGTCGTCGCCCATGCCGACCTGGGCCCGGCCGACCAGGGCGTCGCCGCGCTCATCGAGCAGGAACAGGCTGGCCATGTCGGAGCCCAGCAGCCGCGCCGCCTCCCCGGTGACCAGGTACAGCAGGGCGTCGAGGTCCTCGACCGAGGCGATGGCCGCGGCCAGGTCGACCAGGCTGCGCAGCCGGGCCGAGGTCACCCGGGCCCGCGAGAGGTCGCGGGTGCGCTCGGTGGCGATGGCCTCGGCCCGGGCCCGGGCCGTCACCTCGGCGGTGGTCTCCCTGGCGATGATCAGCACCCTGGTCGGCCGGTCGCTCGGCTGGGGCAGCCGCGAGAAGGTCATCGAGAACGAGCGGGGCTGGCCGGGCCCCCACCAGTCGAGGGGCGCGTCGTCGACGGTCACCGTCTCGCCGGTCTCGGCCACCCGGCGGAGCTGGTCGAGGAGGCCGGCCTCGGGGAGCACCTCGGCCACGGGCCGCCCGACCATCTGGGCCTCGGGCCGCAGCGCCTTGGCCACGTCGTTGGCCAGCTCGATGAGCAGGTCGGGGGCGCGGACCAGGGCGACGGCCAGGGGGCTGACGTCGACCAGGGCGGTGACCAGGTCGCGCTCCTCCCGCAGCTCGTGCAGGATCGTCTCCTCGCGCCCGACGTCGCGGAAGCTGACGAAGGCGCCGGGGTTGCCGCCCTCCAGCTCGACCGGCCCGCCGGCGCAGCGGACCCATCGGGAGATGCCGTCCGGGCCGACGAACCGGAGCTGGAGATCGTCGACCTGCTCGCCGGCCAGGATCCGGGCCACCGGCCAGCGCTCGACCGGGACGGGCTTGCCGTCGGCGTCCAGGACCTGGAACCCGGGCGTGAAGCCCCGCCAGGTCGGTGGGAGCTGCTCGGGGCCGGTGAAGCCCCAGATCCGGATGGCCTCGGCGTTGGCGTACAGCATGCGGCCCGAGGCGTCGACCACCATCACCCCCTCGGCCAGCCGGCCGAGGACGTCGCCAAGGGTGGCGTCGCCGACCTGGCTCAGCCGGTCCGGGCCGGGCGCGGGCAGGCCGCCTCGTGCTTCCACGGCCGCAGTCTGCCCGACCGCCCGGTCACCAGCAATGCAGGGTCGGCCGGCGTCAGCGCTCGATGGGCACGCCGACCAGGCTGCCCCACTCGGTCCAGGAGCCGTCGTAGTTGCGGACCCGCGAGTAGCCGAGCAGCTCGTGCAGCACGAACCAGGTATGGGCCGAGCGCTCGCCGATGCGGCAGTAGGCGACCACGTCCTTGTCGGCGGCCACCCCCTGGGCGCCGTAGAGCTCGGCCAGCTGGTCGTCGGTGAGGAACTTGCCGGTGGAGCCGTCGACCGCCTTGGCCCAGGGGATGTTGACCGCCCCGGGGATGTGGCCGGGCCGCTGGGCGGCCTCCTGGGGCAGGTGGTCGGGGGCCAGCTTCTCGCCGCGGAACTCCTCGGGCGAGCGGACGTCGACCAGGGCGGCGCCCTCGCCGGTGCGGACGGCCTCCAGGACCTGGTCGCGGAAGGCCCGGATCGAGGTGTCGGGCTCGCGCACCGGGTAGCCGCTGGTCGACTGGATGTCGGCCGGGTCGCCGGTCAGCTCGCGGCCCTCCAGCTCCCAGGCCTTGCGGCCGCCGTCGAGCAGCTTGACCGGCCCGTGCCCGTACACCTTGTAGTACCAGTAGGCGTAGGCGGCGAACCAGTTGTTGTTGCCCCCGTACAGGATCACTTCTGTGTCGGGGGTGATGCCCAGGGTGTCCTGGAGCTTGGCGAACTGCTCGGGGTCGATGAAGTCGCGGCGCAGCGGGTCCTGGAGGTCGGTGTTCCAGTTGACGGCCACGGCCCCGCGGATGTGGCCGCGGGCGTAGGCGTCGGTGTCCTCGTCGACCTCGACAACGCGCAGGCTGGGGTCGTCCAGGTTGGCGGCCAGCCAGTCGGTGGAGACCAGCAGCTGATCACGATTGGCCATGGTGTACGCATGCCTCCTCGGGCAGCTCGGATCGGATGAGGAAGCGGCCGCGGCCGGCTCGGCTCCGCTAGCGTGGGGCGAGTCGCGCCGCGGCCCGCCGACACGGCGGGCGCCCGGCGGCCGAGTTCCCCGTGCCCAACCCCATGGGCGCGCACGCGCGGGTGGTCAGCGCGGCGGGACCCGGGCGAACGGTCACGGGATCCACGCCCGGCTGGGCCATCAGTACGATCATGGTGGTACAGGCTGCCAGCGGAGCGGGCACCTCGTCAATGAACCGTCCTTCCCAAGGAGTCCCGATGGCCTTTGTTCCAGCAGACGGCGACGCGCTGGTCGTGGTCGACGTGCAGCGCGACTTCTGCCCGGGGGGCAGTCTGGCCGTCCCCGAGGGCGACCAGGTCGTGCCCGTCATCAACCGGCTCGCGCCCGCCTTCCAGACCGTGGTCACCACCCACGACAGCCACCCGCCCGACCACTCCTCGTTCGCCCAGCACGGCGGCCCCTGGCCGGAGCACTGCGTGGAGGGCACGCCCGGCTGGGAGAACCACCCCGAGCTGGACATCGACCCCCACCACCAGGTGTTCAAGGGCCGCGAGCGGGAGCTGGACGGCTACACCGGCTGGACCCCCGACCTGGCCGAGTTCCTGGCCAACCGGGGCGTCCGGCGGGTGGTGGTGGTCGGGCTGGCCCTCGACTACTGCGTGCAGGCGACCGCCCTGGACGCCAGGGCGGCCGGCCACGAGGTGGTGGTCCTCACCGACGCCACCAGGGCGGTGAACGTCAAGCCGGACGACGGCGAGCGGGCCCTTGACGCCCTGCGCGCCGCCGGCGTCCGCGAGGACCGCGCCGAGAGCTAGTCTCTGGTTTGCGAGCCGGGGGGTACCCGTCCAACACTGAAGCGGAGAAGGAGGGCTGGTTGGCGTCGAAGGCGCGGGAGTTCCGGGAGCACTGGGCCGACGAGATGGACGGCGCGGCCATGTACCGTGCCCTCGCCGACCGCGCCGACGGCGAGCAGCGGGAGATCTTCCTGGAGCTGGCCGGGGCCGAGGAGCGCCACGCCGCCCACTGGGCGGCCAAGCTGGTCGCCCTCGGCGAGCCCGAGCCCCGGCCCGAGCAGCACCGCCGCGGGCTGCGGGCGCGGCTGGTCGCCTGGCTGGCCCGGCGGTTCGGGACCAGGGCGGTGCTGCCGCTGGTGGAGCGGGCCGAGATCGCCGACGCCGGCCACTACGACGGCGTGGCCGACGCCACCGTGGCCATGGCCACCGACGAGCGCATCCACGCCAGGGTCCTGGCCGGGCTGACCCCGTCGATGGCCCGCGCCGGCGGGATCATGCGCGGCGAGCGCTGGCACCGCGGCGACGCCTCGGGCGCCCTGCGGGCGGCCATCTTCGGGGTCAACGACGGCCTGGTCTCCAACCTGGCCCTGGTCATGGGCGTGACCGGCGGGACGGCGGACCGGCGGCTGATCCTGCTCGCCGGGGTGGCCGGGCTGCTGGCCGGCGCCTTCTCGATGGGCGCCGGCGAGTACATCTCGGTGACCTCCCAGCGGGAGCTGTTCGAGCGCGAGATCGCCCTGGAGGCCGAGGAGATCCAGGCCATGCCCGACGAGGAGGCCAACGAGCTGGCCCTCATCTACCGGGCCAAGGGCGTCGGCCGCGAGGAGGCCGAGGCGATGGCGGCCCGGATCATGCGCGACCGCAACACCGCCCTCGACACCATGGCCCGCGAGGAGCTGGGGCTGAACCCCGACGAGCTCGGCTCCCCGTGGGGGGTGGCCATCTCCAGCTCCGTGTCGTTCGCGGCCGGGGCGGTGGTGCCGGTGCTGCCCTGGCTGATCGCCTCGGGCACGGCCGCCTTCGTCGCCTCCATCGCCCTGTCCGCCCTCGCCCTGTTCCTGGTCGGCGCCGGCATCAGCCTGCTCACCGGCCGTTCCCTCCTCCAGTCCGGGGCCAGGCAGCTCCTGGTCGGCGGGCTGGCCGCCGCGGCCACCTTCGGGATCGGCCGCCTCATCGGTGTGAGCGTCAGTTGACCGAGACCCCCATGACCAACGGCGAGCTGCGGCGGGTGCTGCTGCTCGGCCCCCCCGGTGCCGGCAAGGGCACCCTGGGTCCCCACCTGTCCGAGCTCCTCGGCGTGCCCCACATCTCGGCGGGGCGGCTGCTGCGGGCCTCGGCCGCCGAGGGCGACCCCCACCGCATCGCCGAGCAGGTCCAGCGCGGCCATCCGGTGCCCGACCGGGTCGCGCTCCAGGTGATCGCGGCCGAGCTCGGCTCCGGGTTCATCCTGGACGGCTTCCCCCGCAACGTCCGCCAGGCGGCCGAGCTGGACCGGCTGCTGGACGGCGACGGCCGCAACATCCAGCTCGTGCTCGAGCTGGTCGTCCCCGACGAGGTCGCCTCGGCCCGGCTGTCGCGGCTGGCCCGGATGGAGAGCCGCAGCGACGACAGCCCGGACACGGTGGCGGCGCGGCTGGTCACCTACCGGCGCGACGCCGGGCCGCTGCTGGCCCACTACACCGGCCGGGTCCGCCGGGTCAGCGCCTCCGGCGACGTCGACGAGGTCTTCCTGCGGGCCGAGCGGGCCCTGGCCTCGCGCCCCCGCACCGCCTCGGGCTAGCTGGCCCGCAGGAGCCTGCGCTCCAGCACCGTGGCCACCGACAGGGTGCGGTAGCCGGCCCGGTCGAACAGCACCACCATCCGGTCGCCGTCATAGCGCAGCACCCGGCCCAGGCCCCAGGCCTTGTGCCTGACGCGGGCATCGACCCGGAACGGCAGGTCGTCGGGGTCGGGCCGTGGGTCGGCGGCCAGCCCGGCCTCGCAGTTGTCGCAGGCGCCACACGGCGGTTCGAACGGCTCCCCGAAGTAGGTCAGGAGCAGCTCGCGCCGGCAGGCGTCGTCCTCGGCGTAGCCGCGCAGCATCTCGAGGCGGGACTGCTCGATGCGGCGGTGGTCGGTGGCCATGGCGGCCGCGGCCTCCGGGGTCCCGGCCCGCTCCAGCAGGTTGCGGGCCGTCTCCAGCCGGGTCCGGGACAGGCCGGTCGCCTCCCGCAGCTCGCGGAGCGCGGCCCCCTCGGCCGGGCCGTGATGGCCCTCCAGGGCCCGCGCCACCCGCTCCAGCTGGTCGAGGTCGATGCGGGCGCCGCCGGCGAAGAAGCGGCGCAGGCCCAGGTCCTCGGGCCGGTAGAGCAGCACCGCCTCGGCCGGCTGGCCGTCGCGGCCGGCCCGGCCGAGCTCCTGGTGGTAGGCGTCCAGGGACTCGGGCGCGTCGGCGTGGAGCACGAAGCGCACGTCCGGCTTGTCGATCCCCATGCCGAAGGCGGTGGTGGCCACGATCACCGTGCCGTCGTCGGCCATGAACGCCTCCTGGGCGGCCCCGCGGTCGGCCGCCCGCAGCCCGGCGTGGTAGGCGACCGCGGCCACGCCGGCGCCGCCGAGCCGCTCGGCCAGCTCCTCGGTCCTTCTCCGGGTGGCGGCGTAGACGATGCCCGGCCTCCGCTCGCCGGCCGCGACCCGCTCGATCAGGGCGGCGTCCTTGGCGTCGGCGTCGGAGAACCGCTCGACGGCCAGGTGGATGTTGGGCCGGTCGAAGCCGCGGACGACCACGGCCGGGTCGCGCAGCCCGAGACCCTCGACGATCTCGCGGCGGACCGGTGGGGCGGCGGTGGCGGTGAGGGCCAGCGCCTGCGGCCCCCCGAGCGCCTCCCGCATGTCCCCCAGCCGCGCGTACTCGGGCCGGAAGTCGTGGCCCCAGGTGCTGATGCAGTGGGCCTCGTCCACCACCAGCAGCGACGGCTTGGCGGCCAGGACGTGCCCGAGGGTGTCGGGATTGGCCAGCTGCTCGGGGGCCAGGAACAGGAACTCGAGATCACCCTGGGAGAAGTCCTCGATGGCCTGGCGGCGCTCGCCCGCCGGCACGGCCGTGTTGGCCTGGCCGGCGCCGGCCAGATGCCGCCGGGCGATCGCCTCGACCTGGTCGCGCTGGAGGGCGACCAGCGGCGACACCACCAGGGTGGGCCCGGGGATCTGGAGGGCGGCCAGCTGGTAGATGGCCGACTTGCCCGATCCGGTGGGCAGTACGGCCAGCACGTCGCGCCCGGCCAGCAGGGCCTTGACGGCCTCGCGCTGGCCGGGACGCAGCCGCCGGAAGCCGAGGGCCGAGCGGGCCAGGGCGAGGATCGGGTCGCGGGCCATGGCCCTGGTGCACCCCGCCAAGGCCGGTGCTTAACCTCCGGCCGGCGACCCGGCCCTCGACGTCCGCGTGTGTGGCGCGGTCAGTCGCGGCGGGGCCGCACCAGGGCCAGGACGCGCTCGTAGCGGGCCGCCGAGGCCAGCAGGACCAGGCCGAGGGCGATGGCGGTGATGCCGGTGAGCAGCAGGGCGACGCCGCGGGAGGGGCCGGTGAAGGGCAGGCTGCACATGGGCGCGCCCTTGGCCATCACGTGGTCGGCGAAGGCGACCTTGCTGCCGTCGGGCCGGCTGACGGTCAGGCGGATGCTCAGGACCTTGTTGAGGCGGGCCGGCAGCTTGGCCATGAACGCGCCCTCGGCCGAGGTGCGCACCGTCTGGCCGGCCAGGGTGGTGCCATTGTCGCGGTTGGTCAGGGTCAGCTGCATGGCGGCGTTGGGGGCCAGGCCCTTGCCCATGGCCATGATGCTGGTGCAGGTCATGTCGTGCAGGCCGATGTGGCGCTTGGACTCGGCCGAGGCGGCGGCGGGCAGCGACAGCGCCGCCGCCAGCCCGAGGACCGCCACGATCCTGCGCAGGCGCATGCTGGTCATCCTTTCTGAGGGCGGCTGACGGGGAGTGGTCAGTGGATCGACATCGACGCGGAGGTGGCGCGGACCGCCAGGTCATCGACCAGCAGGCTGGTCTGGCCGGCCAGGGTGGGGGCGAGGATCTCGACGGCCAGGGTGGCGCCCGGCCGGTGGGCGTCGTGGCTCACCTCCAGGCGCTGCCACTCGCCGGCCCCGGTGACCGCGCCCACGGTGTCGACCGCGAACCGCTTGCCGCCGCGCAGCTCCAGCAGGTTGACCTGGACCTCGACGCCGGGGCGGCTGGCCAGGACCCAGGCGGTGGCCTCATAGCGCTCGCCCTTCCTCAGCTTGGCCACCTCGGGGTGCAGGACGCCCGGGCTCCTGGACTGGCCGCGGGTCAGCCGCAGCGCCCAGCCGCCCAGGCGGCCGTCGTCGACCCGGTCCAGGCCGGTCCCGCCGACGGCCCGCCAGGGGGCCAGGCCGGCCTCGAACCCGGCGTCGGTGAGCAGGTTGCCGTCCTCGGGCCGCGGCGCCGGGCGGCTGCCGGCCGGTTCCGTGGTGGCCGCGGCCCTGGTGGTGGTCGGGGCCGGCGGGAGGAGGTTCGGCAGGCGGGCCGCGCTGGACTCGGGCCGGTCCAGCAGCGACCCGAGCAGGATGACGGTGGTGATCCCGATGGCCACCAGGGCCAGGATCGCCTCCACGAGCAGGTGGTCGCGCGGCCGCCCCCGGGTCCGCGGGGGCGGGGCAAGGTGGCGTGGTGGCGTCCGCTGCATGCCCGAAACCTCCCAGCCGACGCTAATGCCCCGGTAACGCCGGCAGAGGTTGCGGGAATCAGGCGGATGGGAGGAGGCCGGTGGCTGCCAGGAACGGCTGCGGGTTCAGTTGGTCCGGGGCAGGCCCGTGGTGGCCAGGAAGGTCTGGGCGGTGGCCTCCTGGGCCCTGGCCTCGGCCGGGCGGCCCTGGCGGGCGAGGCGGCGGGCGGCGGCAAGGCGGGCGTCGGCCTCGTCGGGCCGGGAGCCGATGGCGGCGTAGCGGTCGGCCGCGGCCAGCGGGTCGCCGGCGGCCAGGGCCCTGGCCGCGTCCAGCCAGGGCGACGCCGGGATGCCGAGGCGGTCCAGGGCGCCGGCCCCGATGCCCAGCTCGGCCAGGACCATGCCCAGGTCGGCACCCAGGTCGGGTACGAGCACCCCACCGCCGAGCCCGGCCAGCAGCCGCCTGGCCAGCTCGGCGGCCTCGTCCCGGCGGCCGGCGGCCAGTAGCGCCCTGGCCAGGAAGGCCCTGGTCGGGTGGAGGTCCTGGGGGTCGCCGGCCTCTTCGGCCAGGGCGTGGGCGGCCTGGGCGTCCTCCAGCGCGGCCTCCAGCCGGCCGCCGGCCAGGTGGATCCGGCCTCGCCAGAGCCGGCACTCCGAGGCCAGGTAGGAGCGCTCGCCGGTGGCCACCATGGCGTCGACCACGGCCACGGCCTCGTTCCAGCGGCCGGTCCAGTACCGCTCGGCCACCCGCTGGAGCTCGATGGCGCGCCGCCAGCGCCGCGACCCGAACCGCTCGGCCAGCCGCTCCGCGGCGGCCAGGGCGGTGAAGCAGCGGCGCAGGTCGCCGAGGGCGGCGGCCGTCCAGGCCAGGTTCATGTGCCAGAGGATGGCCGACGGCGTGCCCGCCTCGCCGACCATGGCGATGGCCGCCTCGAGGTCCTCCAGCCCCCCGGGGTCGCCGCCCTCCACCCTGGCCGTGCCGATCGCCCCCAGCGCGTCCACCTCCAGGTCGGGCAGCCCGAGCGTCCTGGCCATGGACAGCACCTCCCGGGCTACGGCCAGGCCCTCGGCGTGCCGGCTGGCCACGATCAGGTGCATCATCGCGCCCCGCAGGACGGCCGCGCTGGTCGCCGAGGGTGGTGCCCCGGCCACCAGATCCAGGGCACGGGCATGGTGGGCCTCCCGGTCACCGCCCCGGCCCTGGAGGAAGGCCAGCTCGCCCAGCAGCATCTCGGCCTCGGCGGCGGCCACCGGGTCGCCGGCGGCCAGCAGGGTCTCGCGGGCCGCGGTCAGCTCCTCCTCGCCGGCCATCTCGGCCCGGCAGCGGTCCCGGCCTAGGCGCAGCAGGAGCTGGCCGCGGCCCGGGTCGCCCTCGGGGCTGAGCTCCAGGGCCTCGGCGTGGAACCGGGCGGCGGTCTCCCAGCCACCCAGGGCGGCGGCCCGGTCGCCGGCCTCGCGCAGGGCGGCCAGGGCGCGGGCGGCCAGCCCGGGCGGCTCGGTCCCGGCGGCGCGGGCGAACGACAGGGCGGCCCGGTAGTGGGAGGCGAGCAGCTCGGCCCGGCCCTCGGCCCGGTCCGGGGCCAGCGCCTCGATCCAGGCGGCTGCCCGTCGGTGCTTGTCGGCCCGCTCGGCCCGCAGCACCTGCCCGTAGGCGACGTCCCGGACCAGGAGGTGCCGGAACGCGTACTCGACCTCGCCGGCCACCCGCGAGACGGGCGCCCGCTGGAGGAACTCGCGCCCCTCCAGCCGGTCCAGACACCCCTCCAGGGCCTCGCGGCCGCGTCCGGTGATCTCGGCCAGGGCGCCTAGCCAGCCGACCTGGCCGAGCACGGCGGCGTCCTGGAGCACCGCCTTGTCGGCGGCGGCCAGGGCGTCCAGGCGGGCGGCGACGATCGCGTGCACCCCGGCCGGCAGGGCGTCGGCGTCCGGGCCGCGGTCGCGCAGCATCCGCACGTACTCCTCGGCGAACAGGGGGTTGCCGCCGACCCGGCCGAGCAGGGTGGGGCCGACCTCGGTGGCCAGGCCATGGTGGGCCAGGAGGGTGGCCAGCAGGCCGGTGGTGTCGGGGTCGCCGAGGGGGCCGAGGCGGATGGTGGTACCGCCGGCGCCCCAGCCGGGCCGTCGCTCCAGCAGCTCGGGGCGGGCGGTGGCCACCACCAGCATGGCCGCCGGGCCGGCGTCCCCGTCGCCCAGGCCCTCGACGAAGTCGAGCAGGGCGTCGTCGGCCCGGTGAAGGTCCTCAAGGGCAAGCACCAGCGGCCGGGTCGCGGCCAGGCCGTGCAGGAAGCGCCGCCAGGCGGCGAACTCCTCCTCCCGGTCGGCCGCGGTGATCAGGTCGCCGCCGGTCCCGGTCCGGCCCGTGCCCACCCCGACCAGCCGGCGGAGGTGGCCTGCCATCCAGGCGGCGGTGACCGGGTCGGCCACCGCCCCGGCGGCCGCGACCAGCCGCCGTCCGGCGAGCTCGGCCCCGTCGCTCTCGAGGATGCCGGCCTCGGCCTTGACCGCCTCGGCCAGTGCCCCGAAGGTCGGCCCGTCGCCATAGGGGAGGGCCCGCCCCTGCCGCCACGCGACCCGCGGGGGTTCCGGGGGACCCAGGCCCAGGCCTCCGGCGGCTGGGGTGCCCGAGCGGCCCTCCAATGGGGTGCCCGGGTCGCCCGTGCCTGAGGGCTCCCGGGTCTCCGCCCGCCGGGGATCGGGGCGGCCCTCCGGAGGGCCGCCCCGGCCGCTCAAGCCTGGGTGCGCTCCCGGCGCCGCGCTGGACGGGCCGTCGGCGCCGGCCAGGCGGTCGGCCAGCTCGGCCAGCAGCCGGCTCTTGCCGATGCCCGGCTCCCCCACCAGGACGACGGCCCCGGCCCGGTGCCCGCACGCCCGCGTCCAGGCGTCCTCCAGCGTGGCGAGTTCGGCGGAGCGGCCGGCGAGTGCCGGGCCGGCCGGGCGCGCCGGCCGCTCCGCCCGGTCCGGCGACGGAGCGGCGCCGCTCAGGGCGGCGGCGTGCAGCCGTCGCGTCTCCGGCGCCGGATCGGCGCCGAGCTCCTCCGCGAGCGCCCGGCGCAGCGTCTCGAACACGCGCAACGCGTCTGCCGGCCGGGCCGCGGCGAGCTGTGCCCGCATGAGCAGGCGGGCGGCGTCCTCGTCGAGCGGGTCCTCGTCCAGCGCCCGGCGGGCGGCGCTCTC
>JBJMHP010000042.1:0-6103 GCA_045807325.1 Actinomycetes bacterium
CGAGCACCTCGCGGCAAACCACCTGCACCGTACGCACGCGCCGCTCATGTCCACCCTCCAGGCGCTGGTCGAACGCGGGCAGCGCGACGGCGTCTTCCGCACGGATCTGCCGCCCGCCTGGCTCGTGACGGCCTACTTCTCGCTCGTCCACGGCGCCGACGACCACGCGCGCGTGCACGGCCTGGGCCGTGACGAGGCCCAGGAGATGCTCGCGACCACCGTCCGCGATGTGTTCGCGGCGCGCGCGAGCTAGGACTTGTTCGCGGCGGCCTTGCCGCCCTTGCGGCCGGCGGCCTTCTTCTGCTGCGAGGTCCCGCCCTGGCTGCTGTTGCTCTTGCTCTGCGAGCCCGAGCCGGACTTCTTGCCGCCCCGGCTCGAGGAGCCTTCGGAGTTGGAGATCGCCGCTGCGCGGCTCTTGCTCATCCCCTTCTTGCGTAGGCCCTCGTACTGCTTGTCGTTCTTAACGCTGTTGGTGGCGAGATCTGGTTGGCTGACGATGCCGATCAGGTCGTGTCCGTCGATCACGGGTAGCCGCCGGACCTTGTGGTCGATCATGGTCCGCAGTGCCTCGTCGACGCTGTCGTCGGCGCCGAGGGTGACGGGCTTGCCCTCACCGAGGACGCCGGCCTTGGTCTCGCCGGGGTCCTTGCCCTGTGCGAGCACTTTCACGACGATGTCGCGGTCGGTGAGCATGCCCTTGAGGCGGTTGTCCTCGCCGCAGATCGGCATGGCCCCGTAGCCGCGGTCGGCCAGCTTCCTGGCCGCGTCGAGCAGGGTCTCGTTCTCCCCCACGCAGTCCGCGTTGGGGGTCATGACGTCGCGGGCCGTCTTCGGCATTGCGTCGCACCCTCCTCCTGTGGGAGATCCGTCGGACGGACGCCTAGCCCCTGACCCGGGGCCGCAAACCTAGGCAAGCGGTGTCTCGTCCAGCCGCTCGCACAGCTCGGTGAGCGACTCGAACACCACCTCGGCGCCGGCCTGGCGCAGCTCCTGCTCGGAGAAGCCGCCGGTGAGGACGGCCACGGTGGGGACGTCGGCCCGGGCGGCGGCCTCGCAGTCCCAGGTCGAGTCGCCGACCATCACCGCCTCGCCGCCCCCGACCTTGTCCACGGCCGTGTGCACCAGGTCCGGGTCGGGCTTGGTCTGGGTCACGTCGGCCGAGGTTGTCCAGGCCTCGACCAGCTCGCGGGCGTCCAGCAGGTCAAGGTAGTGTTCGACCTCGTCACGCTTGCCCGAGCTGGCCAGCACCAGCCGGTGCCCGCGGCCGTCCAGCAGCTCCAGGAGCCGGCGGGCGTCGGCGAACGGCTGCACCTCGCCGATCAGGTCGGCGTACAGGGCGGTCTCGGCCGCCCGGATGCTGTCGCCCTGCCGGTCCTCGACCCGCTTGCCGGCCACCGCGGCGACCAGCTGGTCGCCGCCCATGCCGATGTGGCGGTGGATGCGCCACACCGGCATGGTCAGGCCGTGCTCGCGGAACGCGCGGTACCAGGCGATGGCGTGGTGGTAGTTGGTGTCGACGAGCGTGCCGTCGACGTCCAGCACCGCGATCGATGGCGCCATCGCCGCCAGCTCAGCGCCGCTCGGTGCTCGCCAGGGCCTCGGCCTGCTCGGGGTGGCGGCCCTCGGTGAACTCCTCGACGATCTTGGCGTTGAAGGCCGGCAGGTCGGCCGGCTTGCGGCTGGTGACCAGGCCGCGGTCGGTGTGGACCTCCTCGTCGACCCAGGCCCCGCCGGCGTTCTCGATGTCGGTCCGGATGCTCGGCCACGACGTCAGGGTGCGGCCCTTGACCACGTCGGCCTCGACCAGGGTCCAGGCGCCGTGGCAGATCGAGGCCACCGGCTTGCCGGCCTCGAAGAACGAGCGCACGAACGAGACCGCGGCGGCGTCGGTGCGCAGCGTGTCGGGGTTGGCGACCCCGCCGGGCAGCACCAGGCCGTCGTAGTCGTCGGCGCTGGCCTCCGAGACGGCCTTGTCGACCGGGAAGGTGTCGCCCTTGTCGAGGTGGTTGAAGCCCTGGACGTCGTCGGTCTTGAGCGACAGCAGGTGGGCGGTGGCGCCGGCCTGCTCGACCGCCTTGCGGGGTTCGGTGTATTCGACCTGCTCAACGCCGTCGGTGGCCAGGAACGCGATGGTCTTGCCCTGCAGCTCGCCTGTCACGTGCTCCTCCTTGCTCGAGGCGACAATGCGTCACCACTAAGCATTGACGTCCCGGCGGAGCCGCAAACGGGTGCGAGCAGGTCAGAACTGGTTCTCGTCGTTGAAGATCTCCGACACGCTGGCGTCCTCGAACACCGCCCGGATGGCCCCGGCCAGGATGCCGGCGATCGACAGCACCACGATCTTGTCGAGCCGCTTCTCCTCCGGCACCGGGATCGTGTTGGTGACCACGATCTCGGCGATGGGGGAGTTCTTGAGCCGGTCGATGGCCGGGCCGGAGAACACCGCATGGGTGGCGGCGGCCGTCACCCGGTCGGCGCCGTTGGCCAGCAGCGCCTCCGCCCCCTGCACGATCGTGCTGGCGGTGGCGATCTCGTCGTCGATGAGCACGCAGTGCAGGCCGGCGACCTCGCCCACGACCTCGCGGACCTCGACCTGCTCGGCCTCGTCGCGGCTGCGCCGCGTGTGCAGGAAGGCCAGCGGGCAGCCGAGGACCCCGGCCATCTTCTCGGCCGTCTTGACCCGGCCGGCGTCGGGGGCGACCACCACCAGGTCACGCTCGTGGTGGGCGCGGATGTGGTCGGCCAGCAGGGGGCGGGCCGTCAGGTGGTCGACCGGCCCGTCGAAGAACCCCTGGACCTGGCCGGAGTGCAGGTCGACGGTGATCAGCCGGTCGGCCCCGGCGACCTTGAACATGTCGGCGACCAGCTTGGCCGTGATCGGCTCCCGCGAGCGGCCCTTCTTGTCCTGGCGCGAGTAGCCGTAGTAGGGCATGACGGCGCTGATCCGCTTGGCCGACGCCCGCTTGAGGGCGTCGATCATGACCAGCTGCTCCATGATCCGCTCGTTGACCGGGAAGGCGTGGGTCTGGATCACGAAGGCGTCGGTGCCGCGGACGCTCTCCCCGAACCGGGCGTAGGTCTCGCCGTTGGCGAAGTCGCGGATGTCGACCGAGCCACACTCGATCCCCAGGTGCTGGGCCACCTCCTGGGACAGCTCACGGCTGGCCCGCCCCCCGAACAGCATCAGGTGCCTGCGCCCCAGCGCCTCCACGGACTTGGGCGTCACACCGTTGCTCACCTTCGCCTCCCCGTCATTGCCTGTGCTTGCGTCGGCGGCGCCTGGCCGCCCAGCCCTCGATGGTCCGCTGGTCGGAGCGTTCGATGGCGAGAGCGTCGGGCGGCACGTCCTTGGTGATGGTGGATCCGGCGGCGGTCTGGGCCCCGTTCCCGACCGTCACGGGGGCGACAAGCATGGTATCGGATCCAATGAAGGCGCCGTCGCCGACGGTCGTCCGGTGCTTGCTGATCCCGTCGTAGTTGACGAACACGGTGCCGGCGCCGACGTTCACCCCGGCGCCGATGTCGGCGTCGCCCACGTAGCTCAGGTGCGGGACCTTGGACCCGGGGCCGACGGTGGAGTTCTTGACCTCGACGAAGGTGCCGGCCTTGCTGGCCTCGCGCAGGTCGCTGCCCGGGCGCAGGGACACGAACGGGCCGACCACCGCCCGCGGGCCGATGGCCGAGGAGACGGCCACGGTCTGGGTGACGGTGGCGTCGTCGCCGACGGTGCAGCCCACCAGGCGCACGTTGGGCCCGAGCCGGCAGCGGGCCCCCACCCGGGTCCCGGCCTCCAGGAAGGTGAGGGGGGCGAGCACGCTGTCCTGGCCGACCTCGACGTCGACCTCGACATAGGTGGTGGCCGGGTCGACCACCGTGACCCCGGCCAGCATCAGCCGCTCCAGCAGCCGCCGGCGCAGCACCGCCTCGGCCTCGGCCAGCTCGACCCGGTCGTTGACCCCCCTGGCCTCGGCGGCCGGCCCCTCGAGGGTGGCCACCCGGCCGCCGCCGGCCAGGACCAGCGGCACCAGGTCGGGCAGGTAGTACTCGCCCTGGTCGTTGTCGGGGCGCAGCTCGGCCAGGCCGTCCAGGGCCGGGCGGCGGAACACGTACATGCCGGCGCCGACCTCCGGCAGGCGGCGCTGGGCCGGGGTGGCGTCGCGCTCCTCGACCATCCCGGTGACCGCGCCGCCGGCGTCGCGGAGGATCCGGCCGTAGCCCGTCGGGTCCTCGAGGGTGCAGGTGAGCAGGGTCGCGGTCGCCCTGGCCGACCGGTGGGCGTCCAGCAGCCCCTCCAGCAGGGCCGTGGAGACCAGCGGGGTGTCGCCGGACAGGACCAGGACGTCGCCGTCGCCGTCCAGCAGGCCCACGGCGGCGGCCAGGGCGTCGCCGGTGCCGCGCTGGCTGGCCTGGGTGGCGAACTCGACCTGCCCGAGGTCGAACTCCCGGACGGCCTCGGTGACCTGGTCGGCGCCGTTGCCGACGACCACCACGGTCTGGTCGGCCTTGAGCGGGGCCGCGGCCGCCAGCACGTGCCAGAGCAGCGGCCGGCCGGCGACCGGGTGCAGCGGCTTGGGCAGGGCCGAGCGGAACCGCTTGCCCTCCCCGGCGGCGAGCACGACGACGGTCAGGCCCTGGCCCATCGGTCCCCCGTTCCTTGGTCGGATGCCGGACTGCTGGGAGCTGGCGGGCAAGGATTCGAACCTTGACCTGACGGCTCCAAAGGCCGCCGTGCTGCCATTACACCACCCGCCAACGCTGCCTCGAGGTTACCCGACAACTGCGGGGGCTCCGCCCCCCGCATTCCCCCCAACCCCATGCCCACCTACCCGAAGGTGACGCCTGGCACGGGGCCGCGGGCGACCTCGACGCGGGCGAAGCCGGCGCGGACGGCGCGGGCCAGCTGGGTGGCGTGGTCCTCGTCGGCGCACAGGCCGAGCATGGTCGGGCCGCTGCCGCTCATGATCGCCCCAAGGACGCCCGCCTCCAGCAGCCGCTGCTTGGACTTGCCCAGGGCGGGCAGCAGGTCGAAGGCGGCCGGCTCCAGGTCGTTGTGCAGGGCCTTGGCCAGGCGCTGGAGGTCGCCGGCGGCCAGGGCGGTCAGCAGGTCGTCGGGCCGGCGGCCTTCGAGCGGGGTGGCCAGGCCGAGCTCGTCGAAGTGGCGGTAGACGTCCTCGGTGGCCAGGCGCTCGTGGTCAATGCCCACCACCCACCAGGTGCTGCCCTTGCTCGGCACCTCCTGCACCTTGTCTCCCCGCCCGGTGGCCACCCCGACCCCGCCGGCGATGCAGAAGGGCACGTCCGAGCCGACCTCGGCGGCCATGGTGTGGAGGTTGACCGCCGGCAGGTGCAGGCCCCACAGCCGGTCGAGGGCGATCAGGGCGGCCGCCCCGTCGGCGCTGCCGCCGCCCAGGCCGGCCGAGACGGGGATGCCCTTGCGGAGCCGGAAGCGGGCGCCGGGAAGGTCGCGGGAGCGCCGGGCCAGCTCGCGGGCCGCGACCAGGACCAGGTTGGTCTCGTCGGGGGGCAGGCCGCCGCCCTCGACCTCCAGGCCAAGGCCCTCGGGCACGACCTCGACCTCGAGCTCGTCCCAGATGGCGATCGACTGGAGCACCGAGACGACCTCGTGGTAGCGGCCGTCCTCGCGCAGCGGCCCCACGTACAGGCCGAGGTTGACCTTGGCCGCGGCCCTGGCCCGCAGCATCGTCGGGGACGCGTGGTCGGCTGGCTGGCGTTGCTGACTGGCCACGAGCGTCCCTCCCCGACGTCGATGCCCGGGCATGGTAGCTGCGGCCGGCGATCGGTTCAAAATGGACTACGGACCTGGTGCGCGAGGGCGCGGGTCAGGGCGGCGAAGGCGTCGACGTCCAGGCGCTCGCCGCGCAGGCCGAGGTCGACCCCGGCGGCCCGGCCCAGGGCCTCGGCCCCGGCCGCGTCCAGGCCCAGGCTCCGCAGGGAGTTGCGCAGGGTCTTGCGCCGCTGGCCGAAGGCCGCGTGGACGACGTGGCCGAAGTGCGCCTCGTCGCCGATCTCCTCGCGCGGCTGCGGCAGCGGCACGATCTTCACGACCGCGGAGTCGACCTTGGGCGGCGGCACGAACGATCCG
>JBJMHP010000043.1:0-10534 GCA_045807325.1 Actinomycetes bacterium
CTGTTTGTGCTGGTGGGCGTGACAGGGATCGAACCTGTGACTTCTGCCGTGTGAAGGCAGCGCTCTCCCGCTGAGCTACACGCCCCTGGTGGGGGTGAGTCTACGGAGGGGTGGGGGTGGGTCGCAACGGAGCTGGGGCTGGTTCGTTGGGGGTGGGCAGTTCTGCGGATGCGTAGGCGGGCGGGAGTTCCTAGGCTTCCCGGGGCCGCAAGGGTGGGCTGAAGGGGGTCAGGTTGGCGACGCCTGGGCAGTCGAGGGTGCATGGGCATCGGATTGTCAGCGTGCGTGGGGTGCTGGAGCAGCTCGACGGGGATGTGCGGGCCGGGCGGGCGAACGGGCTGCGGGGCATACCGACCGGGTTCAGTCCGCTGGACTCGTACCTGCACGGTGGGCTTCGGCTGGGTGAGCTGTTCCTGCTCGGCGGGGCGCAGGGGGTGGGCAAGAGCACCTGGGCGTTGCAGGTGGCGCGGCATGTGGCGGCCGGTGGGCACGGGCGGGCGCTGTACGTGTGCTACGAGCACTCGGAGGAGTTCCTGCTCGAGCGGCTGATCGCGATGGAGAGCGCGCTGGACGGCGATGGCGAGCCGATCAGCGTCGGCGACCTCCGGAACCTGCTCGCGGCCTGGGCGGCCAGGGCCGGGTCGGAGGGCGGGAGGCGCGACATCGGCGATCTGCTGGCCGAGATCGGGCCGGCCCAGCCGGTGCTGCAGCGGCTGGCCGAATACGAGGAGCGGCTGTTCCTGGTCAAGGCGGGGGCGCTGACCACGGTGGAGGCGATCAGGAGCCTGGCCCGTGCCTGTCCCGGGTCAGGGCCGCTGGTGGTGATCGTGGACTACCTGCAGAAGGTGTCGGTCTATCCCGACCCGCCGAGCGAGGAGGAGCAGGTCCGGCACAGCGTCGAAGGCCTCAAGGAGCTGGCCATGAGCCAGTCGGTGGCGGTGCTGGCCGTGGTGGCCGCCGACGCCGAGGGGGTGAAGGCGCAGCGGATGCGGATCCACCACCTGCGGGGCGACACCGCCCTGGCCTATGAGGCGGATGCGGTCCTGATCGCCAACGACAAGCACCGGGCGGTCGCCCGCCATCATGTCGTGTACCAGCCCAACGTGGCCGAGGGCTTCCACAACTGGGTGGTGTTCTCGCTCGAGAAGAACCGTGGCGGGGTCGACGGGGTCGACTTCGAGCTGCGCAAGCGGTTCGCGCATGCCTGCTTCGACCCGGTGGGCGGGTTCCTGAGCGAGCAGCTGGTGGACGGCCGGCTCTACCTGACCTGAGCGATGCAGGACACGGCGACCCGACCCCAGGCCAGCGAGATGTCACCGGCCGGCCGCGAGGCGGGCCCGTGGCTGACCGTGCCCCGGCTGTGGCTGGTGGTGGCGCTCGGCGCCATCGGGATCATGGGCCTGGCCCGGGTCCCGAACGCGATCGACCTCGCCTACCACGTGAAGGCGGGCCAGCTGATGGTCGCCGAGCACGCGTTGCCGCGCACCGACGTCCTCGCCTGGACGACTGCCGGCAGGCCCTGGCTGGACCAGAACTGGGGCGCCCAGCTGGTGCTGTACGGCATCTGGCGGCTGGGTGGGTTCCCGCTGCTCACGGTCGTCAACGCGCTCCTCGCGGTCGCCGCCTGGGGACTGGTCACGGCCGCCTGCCGCCGGCGGACCGCCAACCCGCGGCTGATCGCCGGGGCGGTCCTCCTGGGCTACGCCACGGCGGTGGCGACGTTCTCGGCGCGGCCGCAGATGTTCTCGCTGCTGCTGTTCGCGACCGAGCTGTACCTGCTGGAGATGGCCAGGACACGTCCCCGTGTCGCTTTGGCGATTCCGCTCCTCATGCCGTTGTGGGCAAATCTGCATGGCGCCTTCGCCGTCGGGATCGGGCTGCTCGTCATCGAGGTGGCGGCGGCCGCCTGGCGGCGGGACCGGCCTGGCATCCTCCGTTACCTGCTGGTCACGGTGGCCAGCATCGCCGGGCTGCTGGTCAACCCGTGGGGGGTGCGGGTGCTCGGGTATGCGCTCTCGCTCCCGACCAACCGGGTGGTGAGCGGGATGATCACCGAATGGGCGCCCACCAGCGTGCGCCACCTGCCCGGGATCGTGCTCCTGCTCGCCGTCGGGGTGCTGGTCGTCGCCCTGGTCCGGTCTCCAGCGCCCCAGCGGGTGCCGGAGCAGCTGCTCAGGATGGCGCTGCTGGGCGGGCTCGCGTTCTGGGCAGTCCGAGGGGTCGCCTGGTTCGGGCTGGCCCTGCCGGTGGCCCTGTGCGCGCTGGCCCGGGAGCACCCGCCCCGGCCTGTCGCCGCCGACCGCGCTGTGCCGGTGCTCAACGGCCTGATGCTCGCCGCCCTGGCGGTGGCGCTGGTGGCGGCCGCACCGCCGGTCCAGCGGACCCTGCTCCACCACCGCTCGGACCTGGTCGCCGCCCCTGTGGCCACCGCCGACTGGCTGGCCGCCAACCCGCAGCCGGGACGGATGTTCAACTACCAGCCGTGGGGCTCGTACCTGGAGCTCCGCCTCGGGCCGCGAACCCAGGTGGGGTTCGACTCCCGAGTCGAGCTGCCACCGGCGGACCGCTGGGACCGCTATCTGGCCGTGGTCGCGGGCCGGTGGGACACCGAGCGGCTGCTCGACCGGTGGGGTGTCGACCACGTGGTCACCAGCCGCCAGGCGACGCCGGCTCTCATCGAGCTCCTGGAGGCGTCGGGACGCTGGCGGCTGGTGTTCTCGGCGGACGACCAGCGGGTGTACCGGCGGGTCGAGGGAGCCGAGCGAGGCGCGGCCTAGCTGTCGTCTTCCTCCAGGGCCTTGAGCTGGCCCTTGAGGTGACGCAGCAGGACCGCGGTGCGCAGCGATGCGGCGGCGGCGTCGGCGAAGCCCATCAGCGCCTCGACCTCGGCGTCGCTGAACACCTCGGTCGGGACCCCGGTCTGGCTGCGGTTGCGCCCGGCCATGAGGACGCCAAAGCCGAGCCGCTCGTGCACCAGCGGCACCATGACCAGCGTCTCGGCCCGGCTGCCGGGGATGCCGGCCAGCGCCCCGCGGACCCGGTCGGTGTCCTCGACCAGTCCCACACCGGCCCGGAACAGCTCCCGCATGACGTCGCGGCTGTACTCGACGCTCAGGCGCCGTTCCGCCGGGGTGAGGCCGACGCCGCCCGAGACCTCCATGAGGCCCTCGCCGTTGTCGAGCAGCAGCACCACCACGTCGGCCCGGACCCGCCGGGCCGTCTCCGCGGCGGCGATCTGCGGCAGGTCGCGCTCGTAGAACTCGAGTGGCTGGCCCCCGAGGGCCTCGGTGACGCTCTCGATCGAGGCGGTGAGGCGGTCGAAGTCGGCCAGCGGCGTCGAGACCTCGGGGTCGGCGGCCTCGAGCTCGCTTTCCTCGGGCCGCCGGGGTGCGGTGAAGCGCAGGAGGTTGCGGGCACGGCGGCCCCGGGGCCTACGCTCGTGGGCGGGCGGTCCGGTTGCCGCGTCGCCGGCGCCGGGCGGCGCGGTCCCGGGCGGCCGTGCCGGGGTTCCCGGCGTCCTTCCCGGAGGGGTGTCGGCCGCCTGCTCGGCCGCCAGCAGCGCCTCGGGAGCGTCGGGGGCAATACCGAGCGGGCCGCTGCCCGGCCGGGCCTTTGGCTCCGCCGCCTCTGGCGTGCGCCCGCCGGCCGCAGCGGGTGCCGCGGTTCCGGGCTGTGTCGCTCCCCCGCCCGCGGGTGGCGCGGCCGGAGGCCCGGACTGGGCGGGCGTCTGCTGGCCGCGGGGCGCCTCGCCCTCCTCGACCCGGGCGTCGCGGGTCGCGGTCGGCCTCGGCTCCGGCTGCGATGAGGTGGGGCGAGTTGGCGAGGACGGAGTGGGAGCCGGCGGGAGTCCGCCGCGGCGCTGGGTTCGGTCCCGCGGCTGCTGCGGGGCGGGTCCCTTGCCGGCCGGCGCGGCTGTTTGGTCGGCGGGAGCGGGCGTCGAGGCGGTACCGGCCTGCACCGCGGCCGGGTCGGCCCGCACCGTGGCTGGGTCGGCCTCTTCGGCCGCGTCGGCCCGCGCGGCGGTGAGGTCGGCCGGCGCCGGGGCGGGTTCGGGCGGTGCCGCGGCGGTATCAGTTCGCGCCTTGGCGGATTCCGCCGGCGCTGCGGTGGGTTCGTCCTGCACCGCTGCGGGCTCAGCGGGCATGACGGTGGCGTCGGGGGGCGCCGTGGCGGCGATGGGGGGCGCCGTGGCGGGGTCGGCCGGCACGGCGCGAGTGTCGGCTGACGCTGCGGCTGGGTCCTTCTGCTGCGGGGTGGGCTCCGGCCGCTCCGCGGTGGATTGTGGCCGCCCTGCGGCGGGTTTGGTAGGGGTAGCGGGTTCCGGTTCCGCCCGCGCCGCGGGGGGTTCGGCCGGTGCCTCGGCGGGTTCCGCCGGCCCCTCAGGAGGCTCGGCCGGTGCCGTGGCGGCATCCGCCGGTGCTGCGGTGGGGGTCGGCTGGACTGAGGAGGCCTCCGCCGGCGGCGTGGCGGGCTCGGCGTCGGTCCTGGCTGCCGGGGCCTGCGCCGTGTCCGCCGCCTCGTCCTGCTTGCCCGCGACGGCGGCGGCGGGCTCACTTGGCTTGCCCGAGATGGCCTGCGCGGCCGCTGCTGCGGCGGCTGCGACGGCCGCCCCGAGGGGAGCCGCGGGGGCGGGCTCCTGGCGGTCGGGCGGTGGCTGGTCCTTGGGTGGGCGCGCGGGGCGGGCGGTAGGGGCCTGAGCTTCACGCCGCGCTGGTGGTGGCGCCCGGCCGGTGTCGGGCGGCTTGCGCGGGGAGGCCTTGGGGCCGGCCGCGGTTGGCGAGTGGTCGGCGGGAGCGGCAGGGCGTGAGGGGCGGCGGCGCTGGCGCTCGGCGGCACCGGCCGCGTCGCGTCGCTCCTGGGGCCGGGACGACGGTTCGGCGGTCGGACGGGTTGGCGCTGGCGAGGGAGCTGATTCTCGTTGAGACGCCGCGTCGGCGTCGGAGGGTGGGGTCGGCGCGGCTGTTCGAGGCGGCGGCGACTTGGCTTCGGCAGGCGTTGGCCGGGTTGGTCGAGGCGGCGGCTTGGCCTGCTGGGACGGCGCGGGCTTCGCCTCGACCGGCGACGTCGGCTCGGTCTCGACCGGTGGCGCTGGCTCGACAGTTTGAGCCTTTGCCGCCTCGGCCTCTGCAGATGGCGTCGGCTGGGCCTCGGGGGGTGGGGTGGGTCGAGGCCTTGGTTGGGCGGGGCGCGGCCGGGACTCCTCGGGCGCCTTTCGCGAGTCGATGGGCTGGGTCGGCCAGTCCGGGAGTTGGGATGGGGGCGCGGGCGGTCCCTCGGGCGGGGCTGGGGGTGGCTCGAACGCCGGGATGGACGCCGACCGGGTGTCGGCGGGAGCCTGCGGCTCTGTGGCCGCCGGCTCGGTCCTGCGACCTGCGAGGCGGTCGCTGATCCGCCGGAAGATCGATGTGCGCCCTGGAGCGGATCCTCCGGGTAGGGACGCTGCCGGGGACCCCGGGCGCCTGGGGCCGGGACCTGTGGGAGCGGAGGCACCGCCAGCAGCGGGATCTGCCGCAGTCGGGGTCGGACCTGATGCTGAACGACCGGCATCGGCGCCTGCGGAGGGCGTCGGCTGGGAGGCTGCGGGGCTCGAGGCCCGACCGGGACCGGCCGGGTCGGCGGCTGGGATCCCCCCTGCGGCGTCTGCCTGGCCTCCCCGGGGGACGTCCGGTGCTCCGGCTTCGGTGTCGCGCGTGGCCGAGAGGCGCGGGAGTGCTCCCCGCTGGCGCTGGAACCGGGACCGGGCGGCGGGGTCGGGCGTTGTTCGATCCTCTGACGGGGCCGACAGCCCGTTCCCAGGCAAATCTGAACCTCTAGCTGAGGTTGAGTCCGTGGGCGCATTGGGGTCCCTGGCTGCCGGAGCGGTGGGTCCGCCGGGCTGGCCGCTTCCCGGTCCGGGCCTGGCGGTGGGGCCGGTTCCGTGTTCGCTGCCGGTTGCGTCGGGCGGGATGGCGGTCGCCGGGCCGTAGCGGCGACCTCGCCATCTCCAGGTCGAGGCGTCGGGGGGAGTCGGGCGGCCCTCGCCGGCAGCGGCGGGTGCCGTCGCCGGGCCAGGGTCGGTGGGCCCGGTCGAGCCCGGTTCCTTGGACCTGGCATCACCCATCCGCGACGAAGGCGTGGCCGGTCGGTCCCCGGAGGACGACGACGCGGCTGGACGGTCCCGGGAGGGCGGCGGGCTGGGACGCTCGCGGGAGGCAGGCGCGCCAGGGTCTTCCTTCGAGGACGGCCCAGCGGGACTCGGTCCCCAGTCAGCGGCGGCAGGCCGTGGCGGCGCCGCGCCGGCCCGGTCAGGCGGCTCCGCCGCGGAGCGGCCAGGCGGCCCTCCTGCGGTGGGACTTGGCGGCTGCCCGGCAGCAGGCTCCCGTGGCTGCGTGACGGCAGGGCGCGGCCGCTCCGCGGCAGCCGGCGGTGGTTGCTCCGCGGCAGCCGGGCGTGCCGGCTGCGCGGTGGCCGGTCGAGGCGGCTGTCCGGCGGCCGGGTCTGACGGTTGCGCAGTGGGAGGGCCTACCGGCTCCTCTGCATCGCGGCCTGACGGCTCCGCGGCAGGAGCGTCCGCCGGCTCCGCCCTGGCGCGACCCCCCGCCCTCGACCCGCTCGGTGTCGGATCAGTCGTAACCAGGTGCCACAGCTCAACAATCTCGAACGGGCGCTGGACGACCGAGCACCCCCGGTCAGGCGGGACGGAGGCCGGGTCGTCGGTTGGCTCGAGGACCAGGACGAGGCGGCCGTTGAAGCGGGATCGGACGAGGTCGACGGCCTGCTTGCGGCGGGGTACGGGGAGGTCGATGACCACCGCGTCGATGTCGTCGGGGGGCAGGGTCGACCACGCCTGGAGGGTGGGAAGCTCGGTGACGCGGCCGGTGCCGTGGAGCAGGGCTCGCAGGGCGAGGCCCAGCGAGGGGTCGCGTCGAAGGAGCACGACATGGCGGAACATCAGGCTGGTTCCTTACCTGGCTAAGACGTCGGCGATGCGCATGATTGCTGGCCCCAGGATCACAACGAACAACGCTGGGAAGATACAGAAGAGTACGGGGAACAGGACCTTGATGGGAACCTTCATCGCCCGTTCCTCGGCCAGCTGGCGTCGTTTGACCCGCATGTCCCTGGCCTGCACGCGGAGCACGTTGGCCACCGACACCCCGAAGATGTCGGCCTGGACCATGGCGAGCACGAAGGCGCGCAGCTCGGGGACGTCGGAGCGGTCGGCCAGGTTGCGCATGGCCTCGTTGCGGCTCCGGCCGAGCTGGACCTCCTGGAGGGTCCGGTAGAACTCGTCGGCCAGAGGGCCTGAGGTGTTCTTGGAGACGTGGGCCAGGGCCGCGTCGAAGCCCAGCCCGGCCTCGACGCAGATGGTGAGCAGGTCGATCGAGTCGGCCAGGGCGGTCCGGATCTGGTTCTGGCGGCGCTGGACCGCGTTGGTCAGGACGACGTTGGGCAGCCAGTAGCCGAGCAGGCTGATGGCGACGAACCCGAGGACCCGCAGCGGCCAGGCGAAGCCGAAGACGACGAAGAACAGCAGCCCGAGCACCATCCCGACAACCAGGCCGCCCACCTTGGCGACCAGCACCCGCTCGGCGTCCCAGCCGAAGGGGCTGCCGGCCATGATCAGCTTGCGCCGGATGGCGTCCATGGCCCCGGCCGGGGTGAAGCGGCGGGCGACGCCCAGGGCGGCGTTGTAGAAGGGCTTGAGCAGGCGGTCGCGGGCCGGCCGGGCCAGCTCGCGGTTGCGCAGGTCGGCGGGGCGCAGCTCGGCCGCCCGGATGGCCTGGAGGGTCCGGTAGGCCTGACGGCGCTCAGTCACGATCGACTGGACCGAGTAGGCGACCACGAACACGGCCATGAACACGGCGGTGGCACCGACGGCGAGGAGCGGAGTCGACATGTCGCCTCAGACCTTGATCTCGGTGATCTTCTTCAGCCAGAACACCCCGATGATCATGAGCACGGCGGCCCCGGCCATCATCGTGATCCCGACCGTGGTGGTGTACAGCGGCCGCAGGAACACCGGATTGAGCAGGAGCAGGCCGGCGAACAGCAGCACGGGCAGGACGGACAGGATCACACTCGACAGCCGACCCTCGGCCGACAGCGCCTTGATCTGCCGTTTCAGCGCGTAGCGGTCACGGATCGTCTGGGACACGGTGCTCAGCACCTCGGCCAGGTTGCCGCCGACCTGCCGCTGGAGCCTGATGGCCATCACCGTCCACTCGAAGTCGATGCTTTTCGTGCGCTTGGCCATCGCCTCGAACGCCTCCTCCAGCGGCCGGCCCAGCCTGGCCTCGGTCAGCACCCGCTGGAACTCGGCGGCGATCGGGTCGGCGGCCTCGTGGACCACCGTGTCCACCGCCTGCTGGAGGCTGTGGCCGGCCTGGAGGGCGCCCGAGACCAGCTGGAGGGTGCTCGGGAGCTGCTCGTCGAACTTGGCCTGGCGCCGCGACGCCAGCACCGCCAGCCAGAGGAGCGGCCCCACCGTGCCGAGCACCACCACCAGCGCGGCGAAGAGCAGGTTCTGGGTGAGGATCAACACCAGCAGCGGCGGGATGAACGCCGACGCGAGCGAGATGAGCACGAACTCGGCCACCCGCATGTTGAGCCCGGCCGCCTCCAGGCGGTCGAGGAACGCCTCCTCGAGGTTGCCCCGCTGGACCAGCGTCTCGGCCATGGCGGTGGCCCTGCCGGCCCACTCGCTGGAGCCGAAGGCCGTCGGCCGGGTCCGCTCGTCGGCGATCGCCGCCGTGAGCGAGTACGGGGACAGCCGCTGGCGCAGCGCCCGGTAGGGCCTGGAGGTGCGCGGCCCGGGCCCGAAGAGCAGGAGGAGGACCAGCAGGATGGCGGCAAAGCCGCACAGGGCGACGATGTAGCGTCCCTGATCACTCTCCAGTCGGCTCAGGGCCGGCGCCCGGGGCAGCTCGGCCGGGAGGGGCGCGGTGGCCGGGCCTGCCTGCTGTGGGATGAAGAACCGGTCGTTGTGGTACTCCCCCACCCCGCCGGTTGCTCGCACCCTGAGCCGGAAGTCGACCTCGCTTCCCAGGCTCGGGGGCAGGGGGAGGTCGACCACGTACTGCGAGGCCAGGTTTCGCCCCAGGGCGCTGAGCAGCGCCTCCAGGTCCTCGACCGAGGTGGGCACGGTGTCTCCCCCGGTCCCCTCGGCCAGCTTGGCCAGGGCGGCCTGGTCCTGGGGCCGGCCGGGGACCTCGAGGCCGACGGTGAAGACCTTGACCTTCGCCTTCTTGGCGGCCGCGATCGCCTGCCCGAGGGTGGTCGGGGTCCCTTCGTGGCGGCCGTCGGAGAGCACGAACAGGTTCCGCTGACCCGGCTGCCCGGCCAGCTGGCGGGAGGCGAGCACGACGGCGTCGTAGAGGGCGGTGTCGCCTTGGGGGTCCTCCACCTTCAAGGCCTGGATCGCCCCGCCGACCTGGCCGGTGCTGTCGGTCGGGAGCTGGACGACCTTGGGGTCGTTGGCGAAGGAGATCACCCCCATCCGGGTGCCCGACCGCATCTGGCTGGCGAAGTTGGCGGCGGCCCGGCGGGCGGTGCCGATGTTGTCGTTCTGGAGCATGCTGCCGCTGGTGTCCACGGCCAGGAACACGGCCAGCTGGCCGCTCGAGCCCTGCTGCTCCTGCAACGGGGTGGCCTTGAGGCCCTGGACCGGCTGCCCGTCGATGGTAGCGGTGAAGTCGCCCTGGTCAAGGCGCTCCCCCGTCCAGGCGGGACCGGACATGGCCACGGTGACCTTGAGCCGGCCGGCCGCCGCCTCGCTGTCCCGCAGCTTGACCTGGAGCCGGTCGGACTGCTGGCCGGTGGCGGGGGCGGCCAGGGCGAGCGACCCGAGCAGCAGCCCGGCCAGCAGCAGGCTCCCTGGCCCGGCCACGCGGCGGCTCATCGACGCATCGCCAGCGGGACCGAGCCGCTCTCGTTCTGGAACAGGTCGGGCTCGAAGTGGACACCCTGGTCGCTGAGGCGCTCCAGGAACCTTGGGCGCAGGCCGGTCGGCTGGATGATGCCCCGGAAGCGGCCGTTCTCGTCGATGCCGGCCCGGTAGTCGAACACGTAGATGTCCTGGAGGGTGATGACGTCGCCCTCCATGCCGACGATCTCGGTCACGTGGGTGAGCCGGCGGGTGCCGTCCTTGAGCCGCGACTGGTGGACGATCAGGTTGATGGCCGAGGCGATCTGCTCGCGGATCGCCCGCATGGGGATGTCGACCCCGGCCATCAGGACCATCGTCTCCAGCCGCGACAGCACGTCGCGGGGCGAGTTGGCGTGGACGGTGGTCAGCGAGCCGTCGTGGCCGGTGTTCATGGCCTGGAGCATGTCGAGGGCCTCGCCGCCCCGGACCTCGCCGACCACGATCCGGTCGGGCCGCATCCGCAGGGCGTTGCGGACCAGGTCGCGAATGGTGATCTCGCCCCGGCCCTCGATGTTGGGCGGCCGGTACTCCAGCCGCAGCCAGTGCGGCTGGCGTAGCTGGAGCTCGGCGGCGTCCTCGATGGTGACGATGCGCTCGCCGGCCGGCAGCCAGGACGACAGCACGTTG
>JBJMHP010000044.1:0-7726 GCA_045807325.1 Actinomycetes bacterium
CATCGTCCTCCTGCTGGCGCTCATCGTCCCGTACCAGGCGCTGCTGACGCCCATCTTCCTCATGTTCGCCAGGCTCGGGCTCACCAACACGCTGCTCGGCCTCGCGATCCTTCACACCGCCATCCAGCTGCCGTTCAGCCTGTACATCATGCGAAACAGCTTCGAGGCCGTTCCACGCGAGCTGGAAGAGGCCGCCCTGACCGACGGCGGGAGCTCGTTCCAGATTCTTCGTTCGATCTACATTCCGGCCGTGATGCCCGCGATCGTCACCGTCACGCTGTTCGCGTTCGTCACCTCGTGGAACGAGTTCCTCGGCGCGCTCGTGCTGCTGAATCGGGCGTCAAGCTTCACCCTTCCGCTGATCCTGGCCACGGCGCGCTCGGAAACCAGCCTGGGCGGGACCGACTGGGGGATGCTCCAGGCCGGCATCACCATCTCCATCATCCCCTGCGTGCTCATCTACCTGCTGCTGCAGCGGTACTACGTGTCCGGGCTGATGACCGGGGCGGTGAAGTGAACGCCGGCCCCGGGCAGTCCACCCAGGCGTCGGGGTGGCGGCTGCGCCCGCTCGGTCCCCCGGGGGCCAGGATCGTCGACGGCTTCCTGGCCGAGCGCCTGCGGGTCAACCGCCAGCACACGATCCCCCACGGCTTCGCGCAGCTGCAGCGCTCCGGGGCCCTCGGCAACCTCCGGCTGGCCGCCGGCGCCGACGGCCACTACCGGGCGCAGGCCGACTCGGCCGGCGCCACCTTCCCGTTCCTGGACTCCGACGTCTACAAGTGGCTGGAGGCGGTGGGCTGGGAGCTCGGGCGGGCCCCGGACCCCGCCCTGGCCGAGGCCGCCGACGAGGCGATCGGGCTGGTGGCCGCGGCGCAGCGTCCCGACGGCTACCTCAACAGCTACGTCCAGGTCGTGGGCGGGGGGACACCGCACACCGACCTCGCCTGGGGTCACGAGTTCTACTGCGTCGGCCACCTGATCCAGGCGGCCGTGGCCTGGCACCGCGCCCTCGGCGACGACCGGCTCCTGGCGGTCGCCGTCGGGGCCGCCGACCGGATCGACAAGGAGTTCGGGCCCACCGGGCGGGACGGGGTCGACGGGCACCCCGGTATCGAGATGGCCCTGGTCGAGCTGACCCGCGTCACGGGCGACGGCCGCTACCTGGCCCTGGCGGCCAGGATGCTGGACCTGCGGGGTCGGGGGCTGCTGGGCGAGGGGCGCTTCGGCGCCGCCTACTGGCAGGACCACCAGCCGGTCCGGGAGGCCGCAACCGTCGCCGGTCACGCCGTCCGGCAGCTCTACCTGGATTGCGGCGCCGTGGAGGTGGCCGTGGAGCTCGGCGACCAGGACCTGCTGGCCGCCGTGCGGCGACGCTGGCAGGACCTGACGCGGACCCGGACCTACCTGACGGGCGGGATGGGCAGCCGGCACCGCGACGAGTCCTTCGGCGACCCGTTCGAGCTCCCGCCCGACCGGGCGTACGCCGAGACCTGCGCATCGATCGCCGGCGTTCTGCTCGGCTGGCGACTGCTGCTGGCCACCGGCGAGGCCCGCTACGCGGACGCCATCGAGCGTGTCGTCTACAACGGCGTCCTGCCCGGGGTCTCCCTGGGCGGCACCCGGTTCTTCTACGTCAACCCGCTGCAACGCCGGACCGACCGCGCCTACGAGCCGCCCGGGCGCGGCCAGCGCGCCCCCTGGTATCCCTGCGCCTGCTGCCCGCCCAACCTGATGCGGATGCTGAGCTCGTTCGAGCAGTACCTGGCGACCAGCGACGACAGCGGGGTCCAGCTCCACCAGTACGCCACCGCGGACCTGCGGGCCCGGGTCGCCGGTGGGGCCGTCCGGCTGGCGGTCCGCACCGGCTACCCGTGGGAGGGACGGGTCACGGTCGAGGTCGTGGAGGCGCCCGATGGTCCCTGGACGCTGTCGCTGCGGGTGCCCCAGTGGTGCCGGTCGGCGGCGCTCACGGGACCGGACGGGACCCGGCCCCGGGCGGCCGGTGCCGGCTACGCCGAGCTGACCTGGCCGTGGAGGGCCGGTCAAGAGGCCGTCCTTGACCTGGAGCTGCCGGTCCGCGTCACCGAGCCGGATCCGCGCGTCGACGCCGTCCGCGGCTGCGTCGCCTTCGAGCGGGGCCCGCTGGTCTACTGCCTGGAGTCGGCCGACCTGCCGCCAGGCGCCCGGCTCGAGGACCTGCGTTGGGATCCGCGGCGGGGACCGGCGATGGTCCCACGGCCGGAGGTCGGCGACGACGTCGTGGGGATCGCGGTGCCCGTGGTGCGCCGCCCCGCGGGCGGCTCGGCCGCGGCCGACGCCGGGGCTGCCGACGGGTCGGCCGGCGCCATCCCCTACTTCGCCTGGGCCAACCGGGGGGCCAAGGCGATGCGGGTGTGGCTCCCCCGCTGAACCTGGAGCGCGACCGCGGGGTCAGCCGTCGCGGCCGGCCGCCGGGGGCGCGGTCGAGTCCCGGACGATCAGCGTGGGCTTGAAGACCTCGAGGCTCGGCCGGCGCGGCGCCTCCGGCTCGCGCGCCAGGGCGACGGCGAGGGCGACGGCATGGCTGACGATCTCGGCGATCGGCATCCGCAGGGTGGTGAGCGCGGGGACGGTGTGGCTGGCGATCAGGATGTCGTCGTAGCCCACCACCGAGAGCCGGTGGGGCACGTCCGCGCCGAGGCTGTGGGCGGCGTGCAGGGCGCCGACGGCCGCCAGGTCCGTCGACGTCGCCACCGCCGTGGGAGGCTCGGGCAGCTCGAGCAGGCGCCGCAGGGCGGCGTCGCCCCCGGCCAGGGTGTTGGGGCACCGCTCCCGGTAGCCGGACGGGATGCCCCCGAACCGGTCACCCATGAAGTCGACGTAGGCGTCCTCCCGGACCCGGTACTCGACCGGCAGGTCGGCGCTGAGGAAGGCGATCCGCCGGTGGCCGAGGGACTCCAGATGCTCCAGCCCGGCCCGGATGCCGGCCCGGTCGTCGGTGTCCGCGGTCGGGAACTCGAGTGGGCTCGTCCCCTGCCAGAGGCCCACCACCGGCACGCTCGAGGTCCTCAGGTCGGCCAGGAGCCGTGGCTGGACCTGCATGTCGCCCAGCAGGACGATGGCATCGGTGTGCCGGGTCTCGAGCACCGAGGTCAGGGAGATCGCCTCGTCCAGGCCGCCGTGGGCATGGCCCAGCACCACGTTGTACCCGTGCGCCATCGACTCGAGCACCAGGGCCTCGATCGCCCCGGCGAAGAAGGGGTCGCTGAAGTCCCTGACCACGGCGCCGATCAGGTTCGTCGACGCCCCCCGCAGACCGCGGGCCAGCGGGTTCGGCCGGTAGCCGAGCTCGCGCGAGGCCTTGATGACCCGCTCCCGGGTCTCCGGGGCGATCGGCACGCTGGTCGGGGCGCCGCTGAGCACCCGCGACACCGTGCTCTGGGACACCTCGGCCACCGCCGCGATGTCGCGCATCGTCACAGCGGGACGGCGCCCCGGCGGCCGCACCGCCGGCTCGATCTCCCCGGGAGCATCCTCCGCCGTCGACCCGGGACCGCGCTTGCTGGTTGGCATCCCCCCGAGGCTAGCATGAATACGATTGCACCGGGTTCAGGCCAGGAGCTGGGCGGGCAGGTGGACCAGGCCCGGAACGTGCTGATCGCCATCGTCGCGCCCGTGTGGATGCGGAGGGGCGCGGCCGAGGCCGCTGAGGCTCAGGGCTCCTTGGGGACGATGATCCACATGGCGATATAGATCACCAGGCCGGAGCCGCCGAGCACCGCCAGCAGGACGAACAGCACCCGGATCAGGGTGACGTCGAGGTTGAAGTACTCGGCCAGGCCGCCACAGACCCCGGCCAGCTGGCGGTTGGTCTTGCTGCGGTACAGCTTCCGGGTTGCGTTCATGGCCCACCGCCTCTCTTGAGCGTCCCCGCGTCAGGGGTGACGATAGGGTGAGCCTACGTGGTGCTCGGGCCGCGGGGAACCACCCCTATGCCGGAGCCGAGGAGGGCAGGCCGATGTACCTGATCCGCGAGCGGTTCTTCCGACTGGGCGAGGACTCCGACATCACCGACGAGCACGGACGGCCGGTGCTGGAGGTGGACGGCAAGGTCCTGAGCCTGCGCAACCGGCTGGTCCTGCGCGACCCGGAAGGGCGGGAGGTGGCACAGGTCCAGCGCAAGCTGATCGCCATGCGCCCGACCTACGAGATCTCAATCGCCGGGCGGCACGCCGCCGAGGTCCGCAAGCGCCTGTTCACGCCCTTCGGGGACCGGTTCACCATCGACGTCCCCGGGCCCGACGACATGGAGATGACCGGCGACCTGCTCGACCACGAGTTCGCCATCCGGCGGGGAGACCAGACGGTGGCCACCATCTCCAAGCGCTGGTTCAGCATGCGCGACACCTACGCGGTGGACATCGCCGCCGACCAGGACGACCTGCTACTCCTGGCCAGCGTGCTGGCGTTGGACCTGGCCGAGGACCAGGAGCGGGCGCAGCACTGAGCCGGCGCCCAGCCGAGCACCCGTGGAGCTGCCTCCAGTGGATGACGCCGCCGCGGCCTGGCTCCTGACCGCGGACGAGCGTGGCAACCCGGCGACGGCCATCGACGCCGAGCACGGCGACGGCCGGGCCTGGACGGGCGGCAACCACGTCTCGGTGCATGTGGACGGGGCCGCCTACTTTGCGCGGCTGCACCAGCTGCTGTCCGGGCTTGAGGCCGGGGACTGGGTGTATCTGACCGACTGGCGGATCGACGCCACCCGCCTGCTGGCCGGCCCGGGCAGTGAGCTGGGGCCGCTGCTGGCCGGGCTGGCCGGCCGCGGGGTGGCCGTCCGGGGGCTGCTGTGGCGCTCCCACCCGGCCCTGGTCCGGTTCAACCAGGACGCCAACCGGGTGCTGAGCACGGTCGTCAACCGGGCCGGCGGACAGCTGGTGGCCGACCAGCGGGTGCGCCGCTTCGGCAGCCACCACCAGAAGCTGCTGGTCGTCCACCTCCCCAACCGGCCCGGCCGCTGCATCGCGTTCGTGGGCGGGATCGACCTGTCCCGCGGCCGCCGCGACGACCCCGACCATCTCGGGGACGCCGATCCGGTCCGGATCGACCCGCGGTACAGCCCGCGGCCGCCCTGGCACGACCTCCAGCTGGAGCTGCAGGGCCCGGCCGTGCTGGATGTCGACCTCACCTTCCGGGAGCGCTGGGAGGACCGCACGCCCCCCGACCACCGCAACCCGCTGCGGGCCATGTGGCGGCGGCTCAGCCACGAGCCCCGACGCTTCGGCCTGCTGCAGCGGCGGCTGCCCCCACCCCGGGTCGGCTCTCATGCCGTGCAGGTGCTGCGCACCTACCCGGCCCGCCGCCGGGTGATCCCGTTCGCGCCCGACGGCGAGCGCAGCATCGCCCGGGCCTACCTGAAGGCGCTGGGGCGGGCGCGGGCGCTGGTCTACATCGAGGACCAGTACCTGTGGGGGACCCTGGTCGCCGACGCCCTCGCGGCGGCCCTGCGCCGCGCTCCCGAGCTGCGCATGATCATCGTGCTGCCGCGCCATCCCGACCGCGACGGACGGATCTCCGGTCGGGCCGCCCGGGCCGCCCAGTGGCGGGCCATCGACAACCTGGTTGGCGCCGGGGGGCCGCGGGTGGCCGTGTACGACCTGGAGAACGAGCGGGGCACGCCGATCTACGTCCACGCCAAGGCCGTGGTGATCGACGACGTGTGGGCGATGGTCGGCTCGGCCAACCTCAACCGCCGCTCCTGGACCCACGACTCCGAGGTGGCCTGCGCGGTGCTCGACCAGGAGCGCGACCCCCGGCGGCCGACCGACCCGGGCGGCCTGGGCGACGGGGCCAGGGTGTTCGCCCGCCGGCTCCGCCTGCGGCTGTGGCGCGAGCACCTCGGGCTCACCGACGACGCCGACGACACCCCACTGCTCGACCCGGTCGCCGGGTTCGAGGCCTGGCGGGCGACCGCGGCCAGGCTCCAGACCTGGCACGACGGCCGCGGCCCGGGGGCCCGGCCACCCGGGCGGATCCTGCCCCACCAGGTCGAGCTGGCCCGGGCCCTCAAGGCCCGCTGGGCCCAGGCCCTCTACCGGGTGGCCATCGACCCCGACGGCCGCCCCCTGCCCCTGCGACGCGGCACCGCCCTCTAGCCGGGTCGGCCTTAGCGGGGCTTGAGGTCGGTCGCCCTATCCTGCGTCCCGATGAGCCGACCCCGGCGGAGCTGCGGGCGGCCGGCTACAGCCCCCCAGGTGCAGCGCCTTGAGGCCGTCCGGTTCCGGGAGCGGAGCCGTCCGGTGCTGGAGCTGGCCCGGTCGACCGTGCCGGGTAGGTCGGCCTGACCTACGAGCCGCGCGGCGTCGGGGGTGCGGCCTGGCGGCTGGTGAGCTTGTCGAACAGCGAGCCGGCGTTCAGGGTCTCGACGTACTCGAGCATGTACTCCTGGCCGACGTCGACCGGGCCGAGGTCCGGGAACTTGACCCGGGCCTGGGTCTCCTCCTTGGTCCAGCCGGCCGCGACCGCCTGGGCGACGGCGGCCTTCCAGCCCAGCAGCACCGATCGCTGCTTGTCCACATACGACAGGTCGGTGACCGGACCGTGGCCGGGGACGAGGGTGTCGACGTCGAGGGCGCGGATGATCTCCAGCGAGTCGAGCCACTGGTCGACGTCGGAGGTCATGAGCCAGGTCTGGCAGCCCGAGAAGATGCTGTCGCCGGTGAAGACCATCCGCTCCTGGGGCACGTGGACGGCGAGCTGTCCAGGGGTGTGGCCCGGGGTGTGGAGCAGGTGGAAGTCGTGGTCGCCGACGCGGAGCGACAGGTCGCCGGTGAACACGACCGTCCCGCTGTTGAGGTCGGCGTGGTAGGCGTCGCGGTCGGGGACGAGGGCGGCGCCGTCCGGGTCGTCGGTGGGGATCGCCTCCAGGGCGTACTCGAAGGGATCCAGCTCCGGGTGGACCTTCATGAAGTTGTCGTAGAGGCCCTTGTGGTTCACGACGGTGCCGGCGCCGCGGAACCAGTGGTTGCCGAAGATGTGGTCGACGTGGTGCTCGGTGTTGATCAGGTACCGGACCGGGCCGTGCGACTCGACCTCCTTGCGCATGGCGACGGCACGGGTGGGCAGCTGGGGGGTGTCGATCACCACCGTCCCGGCCGAGGTGACGACGAAGCTGGGGTTGCAGCCTCGGACGGTCGTCTCGGTGTAGACGCGGTCGTTCAGCTGCTGCATCGGCGCGGCCTTTTGCTCCCCGTTTGTCGGATAATCGGTTGTCGATGATCTCCGAAATGCTGGCCGCCGACAAGGGAGCGAGGGCGAGGCATGGGCGACGACCAGGTACTGGCGACCTTCTTCGGCGACGACGAGTTCCCCATCGAGTGGGAGGACGGCCAGCGCGAGCTGTTCTGGGTCCACGACGACCTGCACATCCCCAACCCGGTGTCGCCGATGTACGCCGACATCGGCGGCTGGTGGCTCAAGTGCGACTACATGTTCCGCCGCTTCGGCACGCCCTTCGCCTCGGACTGGATCGTCAAGATCATCAACGGCTACGTCTACACCGCCGCCATCCCGGCCCAGCCCGGGCTGTCCGCAGAGGCCAGCGAGTACGGCAGCCGCTACACCCCTCGGGTCCCGCTCGACCCCAAGGACCCCGACGAGCTGGGCCACTACAGGGGCTGGACGCTCCCCTACTACGCCGAGCACTTCCTCGACTGGTGGCGCGGCCGGCTCCGGCCGGAGATGGAGC
>JBJMHP010000045.1:0-11010 GCA_045807325.1 Actinomycetes bacterium
TGAACTCCGTCGGAGTGGCACATTCTCCGGAGGCGTTCCCCAACGTGGAAGCCTTCTTGCCAATCAGCAAGCCATGACAGTCCATCCGCCCGAGTCCCAGCGCCAATGCACGAGCCGAGGCCGTGGCGGCGGTTCCGCCCCTGTCGACCATCCTTCTGTCGAACCTCATAAAAGGGACTTTAGTCCATGTTCGGGCAAAAGTCATGAACGAACAGGGCGCCGCGGCGCTGGGGGAATACTGGTTGACCGTTGGGCGCTGGTTTCTGAGTTGAGCGGATGACCTGGGGGTTGAGTGATGGAGTACTGGACGCCGGCCAGGGCGTTGGTGGTGGCGGCGCATCCGGATGACATTGAGTTCGGGTGTGCCGGGACGGTGGCGCGGTGGGTGCGGGAGGGGGCGCATGTCACCTATGTCCTTGTCACGAACGGGGCGGCGGGGTCGAGTGACCCGGAGATGACGCGGGAGCGGTTGGCGGAGCTGCGGGAGGCGGAGGCCAGGGCGGCGGCCAAGGTGGTCGGGGTCGACCACGTGGAGTTCCTGGGGTATGAGGACGGGCTGCTGGAGCCGACCCTGGAGGTTCGGGAGAAGATCGTGCGGCTCATCCGGCGGGTGCGGCCGGAGGTGGTGGTGACCACCGATCCGACGACCCGGTACTTCGGGGACCGGTACATCAACCATCCGGACCACCGGGCTGCCGGGGAGGCGACGCTGGCGGCGGTGATCCCGGGGTCGGACACCAGGCTGGCCTATCCGGAGCTGCTCGAGGAGGGGCTGGAGCCGGTCAAGCTGACCGCGGTGTGGCTGATGATGAACATGGAGCCAAACCTGGTCGTGGACATCGGCGAGTACATCGACAGGAAGATCGAGAGCCTGGCCTGCCACGTCACCCAGTTGGGGAACGAGGCCGATGAGGACTTCGGGTTCGTGCGGGGCATGGCCGAGTTCTCGGCGGACAAGCAGCCGTTCCAGTACGGGGAGGCGTTCCGGGTGTTCCGGTTCGACCTGCCCTGGGAGCCGCCGCGGGCCGACCCGGAGGCGCCGCTCAGCGAGGCCTGACCGGCGGACCCCGGTGCGGGGGGACGGACCGGCCCGGCAGGAGCCATCCGCCTAAGGGCGGGAACCCGGCTCAGCCGCCTCGGCGACTCGAAGGGCCGACCCGCCCTGGCGACCCGGCCGCCGCGTCCCCTCAGACGAGGGTCAGGCGGACGTCGACGTTGCCCCGCGTGGCCCGGGAGTAGGGGCAGCGCTGGTGGGCCTTGGCGACCAGGGACTCGGCCTGGTCGCGGGGGAGGTTGGGGACGGTGACCCGGAGCTCGACGTCGAGGGCGTAGCCGCCCTCGGGGTGCTTGGCCAGGCTGACCAGGGCGGTGACGGAGGTCTGGCCGGGGTCGAGCTTCTCCATGCGGGCGACCGTGGCCAGGGCGTTGTCGAAGCAGGCGGCGTAGCCGGCGGCGAACAGCTGCTCGGGGTTGGTGCCCTCGCCGGAGCCGCCGACCTCCTTGGGCGGGTTGATCTGGACGTCGATGGCCCCGTCGGAGGAGTAGGCGTGGCCGTTCTTGCGGCCGCCGGTGGCGGTGGCCTCGGCGGTGTAGAGCACCTCCATGAGGTCCCTCCTGGACGTCGCGGTGTCGGGCCCCCCGGCCATCATGCCGGAGGGTGGCCGCCGTTGCCGTTCGAAGGGGCCGGTGGGGGCAGGGGCCGGCCGGCGACGACCTCGGTGGCGACCTCGCTGACGCGGCGGCGGCCGGCCCGAGCGGCCTTGCGGAGACGGTCGAAGGCGCCGGCCGGGTTGAGCCCCTCGCGCTCCATCAGGATGCCCTTGGCCTGCTCGATCACGACCCGATGGTGAAGGGCGTGCTCGAGCTGGTCGATGACCTGGGTGGTGCGCTCCGACTCGGCGGCCGCGCTGACCAGGGAGGCGACCACGCCGGCGTAGGTGAGCAGCGCCTCGACCTCCTGGGCCTGCCATGGCCTGTCCGGGCGGCGGACCGCCGTCAGGGTCCCGGCGGGGCCGGTCGGGCCCTCGACCGGGACGCAGAGGAGGCTGTTGACGCCGGCCAGGCCGGGCCGGCGGGCCAGCGCCGGCCAGCGACCCTCGTCGGGCAGGTTGGAGGTGCGAACGGGGGCGCCGCCGGCCAGGACCTCAAGGGACGGGCCCGACCAGAGCTGGGGAGCGGCGTCCTGCAGGGCCTGGGACAGGTCGCCGACGGCGACCACGCCGTGCAGCTCACCGGTCTCGTCGATCAGCACCAGGGCGACCCCGGCGACCAGGAACAGCCGGGTCGCCGCGACCAGCGCCGGGCGCACCAGCGAGTCCAGCGCCTTCCCGCCGGGTGGCGCCGGGGACGGCTTGGGAACCGCCTGCTCCAGCCCGTCCTCGCAGTCCTCCATACCCTCTCCTGGCCGTTGGCCCGCCGTCCTGGGCAGCGGCCGGTGCCCCGTCCCCACCGGGGAGCCGCCCTGACCGCCGCTCAGGACACGAACGCTCGCACGGGGCGCCAGCCGACGGCGGCGCCCTCTACTGGATGCAACGCGCAACGGCCCCCTGCATTACGCACCGTCGAGCGGGGCAAGAATGATGGCAAGACGCGGCATCCGTGACGTGAGGACAGGCCATGCGGTTACGGACACCGGTCAGCGGTGCCCGGCACGAGGACATCCTGGAGCTGGAGCCGCTGCTGCGGCGGGTCGTCGGGGCACGGGTCCGGGACCTGGACACGGTCGACGACCTGGTCCAGGAGGCGCTGGCCAGGGTGATCGCCGTCCGCGGGCGGCTGGACGACGAGGCGGTCGCCCCCTACGCCATCGTCACCGCCCGCAACCTGGTCACCTCCCTGGCCAGGGAGGAGGAGCGGAGCCGGCGCCACCGGCCGCGGCTGGTCGACCCGAGCGAGCCCGAGCGTCCCGAGGACGCCGCTCTGCGCCAGGAGGAGGCGGCCGCGGTCGAGACCGCCCTGGCCGGGCTGCCCGACCACGAGCGGGAGGCGGTGGTGGCCCACGAGGTCGAGGGGGTCGACACCGCCACCCTGGCCGAGGCCAGGCAGTCGACCCCGGGCGCGGTCGGGGTCCAGCTGGCCAGGACGCGGGCCCGGCTCCGCCTCGACTACCTGCTGGCCTTGCGCCGCGTCGAGCTCCCGACCGCGCGCTGCCGGCCGGTCCTGCTGGCCCTTTCGGCCGGCGACCGGCGCCAGCAGCTCGCCCTGGACGCCGGCGGCCACCTCATGCAATGCCCGACCTGCGCGTCGCTGAGCCGGCCGCTGGTGGAGCGGCGGCGCTCGATCGCGGTGCTGCTGCCGCTGCTCGCCCTGTGGTGGCTGTGGCGGCGGGTCCAGGCCTGGGTGCGGCGCAAGCCGGTCCTGGCCTCGCTGGCTGCGGCGTCGGTGGTCACCGTGGCCGGCCTGGTGCTGGTGCCGCCGCTGGTCGGTCGCGACCAGGCGCCGCGGCCGGCCCCGACCACGACCACCCGACCGCCGGCGGCCGCCCCGAGCGGTGGTGGAGGCGGCGGGTCGGGGGTGCGGCTGGTCGTGCCCGGCCGGTCGCTGCTGCCGGTTCCGAGCCGCGAGGTCCTGGCCAGGCATGCCGGGCAGCCGGTCAGGGGCGTGAACGTCCCGGCCAGGGGCGTCGACGCCGATGAGGGGTTCTGGGTGCCGATGAGGGGTTCTGGGTCGGGACCGACGGCGGCAACCAGCTGTGGGTGCAGCTCATCGGCCGGGGCGAGTCGCCGTTCCAGGTCCGGACCGGCCAGCGGGCCACCTTCACCGGCCGGCTGATCCCCAACCCGCCGGGGTTCACCCAGCGGGTCGGGATGGTGCCGCAGGAGGGCGCGGCCCTGGCCGGGCGCCAGGGCCACCACATCGAGGTCGCCTACGCCGACATCACCCTGGAGCCGTGACCGCCGGGTGGCCGGGGCGGCTAGATGGTCGGCGACCCGCCGGCGTCGACCTTGGGCACGTCGGCGGGCGAGGACCCCTCCTCCAGGGCGACGACCTTGCTGAAGGCCTCGGCCTCGTTGGCGAGGAGGAACTGGCGGGCGGCAGTCCGCGCCTGCCCCTCGTCGTCGGCCTCCACCTCGACGTTCCAGGTCACCCGATAGCGCATCGCTGCCTCCGAAGTCGTCGGGAGCGCCGGCCGGAGCCTGGCGCCTGCCACGCCGGGCGATGTTCCACGTGGAACACTCCGGCAAACCGAGCAGTGATCGATCCTAGGGCCGCCCGGCCCGGGTGGTCGGCTCGGCCCCGGGGTCGGCCTCCGGCTCGGCCTGGAGCCGCCCGACGCACTCGACCGTGACCAGCCCGACCAGGACCAGGTCGAGGACCACGAGCAGGCCCAAGGGGAGGCCGAGCGGCCAGACCAGGCCGACGGCGAGGGTGGCCGCGGCCGCGCCGAGCCAGTACCACTGCCTGGGATCGGCGCTGGTGCGCAGGGCGCGGCCGGTCACCAGGGTCGCCAGCAGGTACAGCGCCGTCCCGGCGCCGAGGGCCAGCGCCGTGGTCCGCTCGAGCTGCCCGGTGGACGCCTCGCGGACCGCGTACTCGGTGCCGACCGCCACCGACACCAGCCCGGCCAGCAGCGGCAGGTGGGCGTAGTTCCAGATGAGCCCGCGGAGCACACTGCGAATGGCCCCGTCGTCGATGCGGTCGAAGTACAGCCACCACAGGCACGCCACGGCCAGGAAGCCGGCTACCGCGGCGGCGGCCATGGCGGCGGTCCAGCTCCCCTGGGCGGCGCCCTTGACGGCGCCCTGGGCGACCGAGATCACCGACTCGCCGAGCACGATGAGGGTGAAGAGCCCGAAGCGCTCGACGAGGTGACTGGCGTGGATCGGCGCCCGCTCGATCTGGTGACGGCCCACCCACGGGGCCGACAGCTCCAGGACCAGCGCGATCCCCCAGAGCAGGTAGCGCGCCGGCTCGGGCACCAGCACCGACACCAGCCAGAGGGATGCCCCGATGGAGAAGGCGGTCAGGTACAGGTTGAGCAGCGGGCGGGCCGCGGCGGCGTGGCGGCGGGCCCGCGCGTTGAGCAGCAGGACGACGCCGCGCACGGCCACGAAGGCCAGGGCGAAGCGGGCCGAGCCGCCGTGCAGGGCGTCGTGGACGCTGAGCGCCATGGCGATAACGGCGAGCATCCCGACCAGCACCAGGACCCGGTGCAGCAGGTCGTCGGTGTCGAACCGGTCGGCGTAGACGGTGTAGCCGACCCAGGCCCACCAGACGGCGACGAACAGGCCGGCCGTGCCGGCGAAGTCGGCCAGACTGCGATAGTCCTCCAGGGTGTGGACGACCTCGGCGATCGAGATGACGAACACCAGGTCGAAGAACAACTCGAGCCAGGTCGCGTGCCGCTCGTCCTGGGCGTCGAGGGTCCGCAGCTGGGGCGGTCGCAGCCACCGCCGCCGCGTGGACGTCGCCATCAGCCCCTCACTTACATGATTACCAGCCACTTGTCCGTAGCGAACAGCGGCCGCCCGCCCGGCATTCCCGGCCGCCGCCGGGGATCGGCCGCCCGGCCCGGTGGTAGCGTCGTCCGAGGGCCGGAGGTCCGGGAACCCCAAGGGATACCCCGGGGAATCGGACCGGCACTGGAAGGAGGCCGCTGGTGGGCGTGGAGCCGATGTGGGCGCCGTCGCCGGAGCGGGTCGAGCGCGCCAACATGACCCGCTACCTGCAATGGCTGGGCGACCGGCGAGGGCTGCGGTTCGCGTCCTACGACGAGCTGTGGCGCTGGTCGGTGGAGGACCTGGACGGGTTCTGGACCTCGGTCTGGGAGTTCTTCGAGGTCGGCGGGCCGACGCCGAGCCCGGTCCTGGCCGAGCGGCGGATGCCTGGGGCCCGCTGGTTCCCGGGGGCGACCCTGAACCTCGCCGAGCTGTCGCTGCGCCGCCACGACGACCACCCGGCGTTGCTGGCCGGCAACGAGACCGGCGAGCTGGAAACGATCGGCCACGCCGAGCTGGGCCGGCGGGTGGCCGCGGCCGCGGCCGGGCTCCGCCGGCTCGGCGTGGCCAAGGGCGACCGGGTCGTCGCCTACCTGCCCAACATCCCCGAGACCGTGATCGCGATGCTGGCCACCGCCAGCATCGGCGCCATCTGGTCGAGCTGCGCCCCCGAGTTCGGCGTCTCCAGCGTGGTCGACCGCCTCGCCCAGATCGAGCCCACGGTGCTGGTGGCGGCCGACGGCTATCGCTACGGCGGTGCCTGGCACGACCGCCGCGACGCCCTGGCCGAGATCCGCCGCCGCCTGCCCACCCTTGAGGGGACTGTCCTGGTCACCGGGCCCGGCCGCGAGGGCAGCCCGTCCGGGGACGAGGGCGGGATGACCACCTGGGAGCGGCTACTGGAGGATGGCGCCGGGGCCGAGCTGACCTTCGAGCCGGTCCCCTTCGACCATCCGCTGTGGGTGCTGTACTCCTCGGGCACCACCGGGCTGCCCAAGGCGATCGTCCACGGCCACGGCGGGATCGCCCTCGAGCTGCTGAAGTCGATCTCGCTGCACCTTGACCTGGGCCCGGCCGACCGCTTCTTCTGGTTCACCACCACCGGCTGGATGATGTGGAACTTCCTGGTCGGAGGGCTGCTGCTCGGGTCGACGGTGGTGCTGTACGACGGCAGCCCCGGCCATCCGGACATGGGTGCGCTGTGGCGCTTCGCCGAGCGCAGCGCCATGACCTACTTCGGGACCAGCGCCGCCTTCGTGCTGGCGAGCATGAAGGCCGGGGTCGACCCGGCCCACGAGGTCGACCTGTCGGCCCTGCACTCGATCGGCTCCACCGGCTCCCCGCTGCCCCCGGAGGGCTTCGCCTGGCTGTACGAGCACGTGGCCCCCGACGTGCTCGTGGGCTCGACCAGCGGCGGCACCGATGTGTGCACCTCGTTCGTGACCTCCTGCCCCCTGCTGCCGGTGTACCCGGGCGAGATCCAGTGCCGCTCCCTGGGGGCCAAGGTCGAGAGCTTCGACGCGCACGGCCGACCGGTGATCGGCCAGGTCGGCGAGCTGGTCGTCACCGAGCCGCTGCCCAGCATGCCGCTGTTCTTCTGGAACGACCCGGACGGCGAGCGCTACGGCGACAGCTACTTCTCGACCTGGCCGGGCGTCTGGCGCCACGGCGACTGGCTCGAGATCACCGAGCGGGGCACCTGCATCATCACCGGCCGCTCCGACTCGACCCTCAACCGGGGCGGGGTCCGGATGGGAACGGCCGAGTTCTACCGGGTCGTGGAGGGCCTGGACGAGGTGGTGGACAGCCTGGTCGTGGACGCCAGCGACCCCGGCGGCGAGGGCCGGCTGCTGCTGTTCGTGGTCCTGCGCCCGGACACCGAGCTGGACGACGGCCTGCGGGACCGGATCCGGGCCACGGTCCGGGCCGAGCTCAGCCCCCGCCACGTCCCCGACCGCATCGACGCCATCGCCGAGGTCCCGCGGACCCTGTCCGGCAAGAAGCTCGAGGTCCCGGTCAAGCGGGTGCTGACCGGGGTCCCCCTCGAGCAGGCGGTCAGCGTGGGCGCCCTGGCCAACCCCGACGCCATCCACGAGGTCGTCGCCCTGGCCCGCGACCGGGGCTAGCCCTGGGCGGCGCCGCCATTTGGTTGCGCGGATTTCCACTTCGCGTGGGATGCTTAGCTGTGGCCGAGTGAGCGGGGTAACAAACGGCCACTCAGGGTAGTGCGCTCTTGACACGATGTACTCAGCGCGGCAGGTCGTCGCGGGCTGGGCTGTCGTGCACCTGGACCTGGGCGGAGGCGAGTGCGCGAACCGGAAGTGCTGCCATCGGGCAGCGGCGGCAGTACGGCCTGGTGGGCCCCGCAGGAGCCCGCCGGTCGGCCGACTCCGCGCGAGCGGCGGGGACGGCCGCTGGTCGCGGCCCTGCTGTCCTGCCTCGTGCCCGGGGTCGGCCAGCTCTACCTCGGGCATCGGCGGCGGGGCACGGCGATGCTGGTGGTCACGGTCCTGTGCATGGCCGTGGCGGTCGGCCTCTGGAGCGAGCCGACGGCGGTCTCCCGCATGCTGCTCCAGCCCCGCGCCCTGCTGGCCCTGCTGGTGGCCGACGCCGGCCTGCTGGTGTTCCGGGTGGTCGCGGTGGTCGATGCCTACCTACTGGCCAGGCGGGACGGTGGGCCTCAGCCGGCGTCGGCCGGCTGGCGCCGGGGGGCGGCCGCCGGGCTGGTGGTGGTCCTGGGCCTGACCGCGGCCCCGCACGCCGCCACCGCCTACTACGACCTCCAGGCCCATGACCTGCTGACCTCGGTCTTCGCGGGCGACGACCCGCTGTGGCACGGCCGGGCCGGCGAACGCCAGGAGAACGCCAACGGTATGGTCACGGCCATCCCCGGCCGGGTCACGGTGCTGCTGCTGGGCGGCGACGCCGGGCCGGGGCGCACCGGCCTGCGCACCGACACCATGATGGTGGCCAGCTTGGAGGTCGCCAGTGGCAAGCTGTCGCTGTTCGGGCTGCCCCGCAACCTGGTCCGGGTGCCGCTGCCCGACGGACCGGCGGCCGACTACTTCGGCGAGTGCCGCTGCTTCCCGCGCCTGCTCAACGAGCTGTACGCCTTCGCCGAGGACGAGCGGCCCGACCTGTTCCCCAACAGCCGCCGGCCCGGCATCGCCGCCGTGGCCGGGGCCGCCGAGGAGCTGCTCGGGCTGCCCATCGACCACTACGCCCTGGTCGACCTGCTGGGGTTCGTGGACGTGGTCGACGCCCTCGGAGGCGTCACGATCAACAACCGCAAGCCGCTGCACATCGAGGTCGACCGCCTCGGCCGCCCGGGCTCGCACCCGGCGTTCGAGCTCCAGCCGGGGCGCCACCGCCTCGACGGCTTCAGCGCCCTCGCCTACTCCCGGTCAAGGAAGACGACCAGCGACTACGACCGCATGCAGCGCCAGCGCTGTGTGATCGGCTCGCTGGCCAGGCAGACGGACCCGGCTGAGCTGATCGCCGCCTTCCCCCGGCTGGTCAAGGTGCTCAAGCGCAGCGTGGCCACCGACATCCCGGCCAACCGGCTGCCCAGCCTGCTCCAGGCGGCCGGCGACCAGCCGGTCAAGGTGGCCACGGTCGGGTTCACGCCGCCGGGCTACAACGTCGGCTGGTCATCCGGCTACCCGATCCCGAACGTGCACAAGATCCGCAGAACGGTGCAGCGCATGACCCGCCCGACGGCCGTCACCGCCACGACCCAGGCCAACCCCGACGGGCTCGGCGCCACCGCCACCACCCGGGCCCCGTCCGGCGGCCGCTCCACCTCGAGCAAGCGCAAGCCGGCCTGCGACACGGTCGGTTGACCCGGCCGGCCCGCTCCAGGCGTGGACGGCCACGGCCGGCCGGTCGCCGGCCGCCCCCAGCAGGTGCACGTGGCCGGCGGGGAACAGGGTGCTGGCGCCGGCCCGCCAGGTGGTCCGCCGTCCGGTGGTCCAGATGGTCGGGTCCAGGCACTCCTCGCTGAGGCTGCCCTCGATCACGGTGACGGCCACGGTCGCACCACCGTGGTCGTGCGCGGGGGTGACGAACCCGGCGGGCCAGCCGAGTAGCCAGGCCTCGACGTCGGGGGTGACGAGGAGAGGGACGGACCAGGCCGCGGGGGCGGAGACCATGGCGGGCCGGGGAACGCCCCCTCCCCCCTCGGCCGGGGCTGTGGACGGCCGGAGGACGCCTCCTCCCGGGTGGGTTACCCTCCCGGCAAGGGGCCCCGCGGCGGCCGGGGTGGGTTGGGTGCTGGCCGGGGTGAGTCGTGGACTGGCCGGGATGGGCTGGGTGCTGGGCTCAGTTGCGAGTTCCGCGGCCGGCCGGTTCGCGAGGCGGATGGTCAGCTCGACCAGGTCGGACTCCGACCATGGGGTCGTGGCGGGCGGGTGCTCGATGGTGTCGGCGGGGCGCATGCGGACGTCCTTTTGGGGGGACCCCCCGGCGCCGGGTGGCCGTGCGGCAGCGGGATGACGCCGGGCGGAGAACAAGGGCTCGTGGACCGGCCCGGGTGGCGGCTCGCCTCAGCGGGAGGGGAGAGCCGGGCACCGGGCCCGGGGACACGCGCAGGACCCCTTCAGCCTCGGGGTGAGGCGGGGGTCGCGGCCCAGGGTGGCGTTCCGATGCGGCATGGCAACGCCGGAGGGTGCCTGGCCTGACGCCGGCTGTCAAGCCGACAGGTCACAGGCGGTCACCTTTATCGGATCGCAATCATCCCGTGCTGCTCCGGTTGCCGGATGAACCTGGTTGATGGGGTGATTCGGCTATGGTTTGGCCACCTTTGGTGCCTGCGTCCCCCTAGTACGGCCCTCTGGCACTCGGCAAACGCGTGACCTGCGAGGTCATGGCGGTTGTCGCGCTCTCCGGTCGTACATGAAAGGAGCTCGACAACATGAGGACCCGTTTCCGCCTGGGAGCGGCCGGCGCCGTCGGCCTGGGAGCGCTGCTCCTGGCCACGGTCCTGGCCTCGCCGGCACTCGCCTGGCACTCCAACGTCACCGTCACCGCCCGCTGCCTCGAGGGCCAGGTCCGTGTCCACTACACCGTGACCTCCTGGGAGAAGGACCACGAGGCGACCGTCGACGTCTCCTACCAGCTCAACGGCAAGGTCACCGTGCTCGAGTCGGACGAGCACTTCTTCGCGCCCAAGCACAACCAGTTCTCCGACCACTTCGACCTGGCCGCCGGCACCACCGGGAAGATCACCTTCCTGGCCGTGGCCCACTGGAGCAACGGCGAGACCTCGTACGACAAGGGCAGCGCCGAGCTCCCGCCGGCCGACAAGTGCGAGGAGTCGACCACGACGACCACCGAGGAGGAGACGACGACCACGCCGACGACCTCCGAGGTGACCACGACCACCGCGCCTGAGGAGAACGTCGCGCCGTCGACCACGCTGGCAACGACCACCACCGAGGCCGCGGTCGGCGCGGCCACCAGCACCACCGGTGGCGGTCAGCTGCCATTCACCGGGGCCACCGCCGGGCCGATGCTGATCGCCGGGATCGCCCTTGTGGCCGGGGGCACTCTGTTCCTTCTGGTCAGCCGGGCC
>JBJMHP010000046.1:0-10065 GCA_045807325.1 Actinomycetes bacterium
AGCCGGCTCCGCCACCGGTACCTGGCCCTGCTCCTTGAGGCCATGCACCACCCCTCGGCCACCCCCCTCCCCGGCCCCCCGCCGACCTGGCGGGAGCTCACCGCCCGCTGGTAGCCCGTCAAGGCGCCCCGCTAGGGTGGGCGCATGGACAGGGTTCGTGCCGCCGTTGGGAGTGCGGTGTTCTTCGCGCTGGCGCCCGGGGTTGTGGCCGGGGTCGTGCCCTGGTGGCTGACCGGCTGGCGGGCTCGTGCGCTGCCTGCCTGGTGGCTGCCGCTGCGGGTGGCCGGGGTGGTCCTGCTGGTGGCCGGGGCCGGGGTGCTGGTCCATGCGTTCGCGCGCTTCGTGGCCGAGGGCTTCGGGACCCCGGCGCCGGTGGCCCCGACCCGGGAGCTGGTCGTCGGCGGCCTCTACCGCTACGTGCGCAACCCCATGTACCTGGCCGTCCTGGCCGCCATCGTCGGGCAGGCCCTGATCCTCGGCCGGCTGGTGCTGCTGCCGTATGCCGCCGTGGTGGCCGCCGCCTTCGCCGCCTTCGTCCACTGGTACGAGGAGCCGACCCTGGCCCAGCAGTTCGGCGACCGCTACCAGGCCTACCGGCGGGCCGTCCCCGGCTGGTGGCCCCGTCGCCACCCGTGGCGACCGGCCGGGGACGGCTAGCGCCGGGTCAGATGCCGGCGGGCTCGCGGGTCCGGTGGGACGGCTGGCCCTCGTCGGCGGTCTCCAGGGCGATCCTGGGGAGCCAGCGGTCGAGCCAGGCCGGCATCCACCAGTTCCAGCGCCCGACCAGCCGCATCACGGCCGGCACGAGGATCGTCCGGACCAGGGTGGCGTCGACCAGGACGGCCACGGCCAGGCCGAAGCCCATCTCCTTGAACGGCACCAGCCGGCCGGCGGCGAAGGCGGCGAACACCGTCACCATGACCAGGGCGGCCGAGGTGATCGTGCGGGCCGTGCTCTCCAGCCCACGGGCCACGGCCAGCTGGTTGTCGCCGGTGCGCAGGTACTCCTCGCGGATCCGGCTGAGCAGGAACACCTCGTAGTCCATGGACAGCCCGAACAGGATCGAGAACAGGAACAGGGGCACGAAGACCTCGATGTGACCCTCGGAGGTGAAGCCGAGCAGCTGCTCGCCCCAGCCCCACTGGAAGGTGGCCACGATCAGCCCGTAGGCGGCACCCACCGACAGCAGGTTCATGGCGATCGCCTGCAGCGGCAGCACCAGCGAGCGGAAGGCCATGGCTAGGAGCACGAACGACAGGGCCAGGACCGACAGGACCACCACCGGGAGCTGGCCGGAGATCTCCCGGGACAGGTCGAGGTTGAGCGCGGTCGCCCCGCCGACCCTGGCCTGCCCGGCCAGCCCGGCGGCCGGGATGTACTGGTCGCGGGTGCGGTCGACCAGGCTCTCGGCGGCCTCGGATTCGGGCGCGTCCCTGGTCACGACCGTGATGCGGGCCAGGTCGGCGCCGCGGTCCCAGTTGGCCAGGCCGGCCACGGCCGGGGCCAGCTTGGGGTCGATCCCGTCCAGGCCGCCGGCATACAGCCTGGTGTAGGTGTCCAGGTCGGCCCTGGGCAGGGCGGTGGTCAGACTCTGGACGCCGGCCGCGGCCTGATCGGCCTGGAGGGCCTGGGTGAGCCGGTCCACCCGCTCCAGGTTGGCCCTGGTCCCGGCCCCGCCGGGGGTGTCGACCAGGATCTCCATGGGCCCGGTGACCCCGGCCCCGAACTCGGCGGCCAGGCGCTCGGTGGCCAGCCGCGGGCTCTCGTCGGCGGGGAGGACGGCGGCGCCCGGCTGGCCGAGGCGGATGCCGGCGAACGGCACGGCCAGCACGAGCAGCACGGCCAGGGCGGCGGCCAGGAAGGCCCAGGGCCGGCGCATGATCCGGACCGCCCAGCGGTGCCAGAAGCCGTCGCCCTCGGCGGCCCGCGGGCGCAGCACCGGCAGGCGCAGCCGGTCGACCCAGTGCCCGACCAGGCTGAGCACGGCCGGGAGCAGGGTGATGGCAGCCAGCACGGCCACCGCGACCACGCTCATCGAGCCGATGGCCATGGACCGGAATGCCTGGATGTCGACCAGGAACATGCCGGCCAGGGCGACGATCACGGTGGCCCCGGACAGGGCCACCGCCCGGCCGGAGGTGGCCAGGGTGAGCGGGATCGCCTCGGCCACCGGCCGGCCCCGGCGCAGCTCCTCGCGGAACCGGGTGACCACGAACAGGGCGTAGTCGATGCCGACGCCGATGCCGACGATGGAGGCGGTGTTGGTGACGTAGACGTTCATGTCGGTGACGCCGGCCAGGAAGTACAGGGCGCCGAGGGTGACCCCGAGGCTGACCAGGGCCAGCATGATGGGCAGGCCGGCGGCGACCAGGCTGGTGAAGGCGATCAGCAGGACCACCAGGGTGATCGGGAAGCTGACCCGCTCGGCCTGCTCCAGGTCGTCACGGGAGATGGTGTTGAGCCGCTCGTAGAAGGCGGCGGCCCCTCCGGCCTCGACCTCGACCGCGGCGGGCACGCCCCGGCGGGCCGCCTCGGCGACCGCGGGCGCCGTGTCCAGCTGGGCGTTCTGGTCGCCGGTGAGGCCGGCCACCAGGTAGGTGGTATGCCGGTCGGGCGAGACGAAGGCCGGGCTGCCGGTGGAGAGGAACGACTGCACCCCGCCCACGCCCGACACCGCCCCGACCCGGGTGGCGATACCCTCGACGACCGTCCGGAAGGCGGGGTCGTCGACCGTCCGGGCCCGGTCGTGGACGGTCACCAGGGCGGTGGTGGGGAACTGGTTGGCGAAGCGCCGCTCGAGGTCGCGCTGCACGGCCAGGGACTGGGACCCCGGCACCTCGAAGCCGCCCGACCCGAGCCTATCCTGGAGTCCCGGGGCGAAGCTGGCCATCACGGCCAGCAGGACCACCCAGGCGCCGATCACGTACCACCGGCGACGGACGGTGAAGGTCCCGAGCCGTCCCATCAGGCTGTTCATGTCCCCTCCCCACCGGTCAGAACCGACCGGTTGGTACTTTTCGTGTCCCCACGGCTGCGCGGTGCTTGGCGTCTCGGCTGGTCAGGTGGTCTGGCGGATGGCCGCGAACCACAGGTCGCGGAAGTCCCGGGCCCGGCGGCGCAGGTCCGCCCGGCCGGTCAGCATCTCGGCCACGGTCTCCAGGCCGATGAAGGACTCGACCGCGATCTCGGCCGCGACCGTCGGCTCCACCTCGGGCCGGATGTCGCCCTCGTCCTGGCCCTTGCGGATGACCCCGGCGACCATGTCCATCCAGGTGGTGAGCTGGGTGCTGAGCTGCGGTCGCAGCTCGGGATGCTCGTCGCCCAGCTCGGTGCAGAGCCGGCTGATGGCCCGGCACGACCGGTCCTGCTCGTGCAGGTCACATAGCGCCTCGACCATCGCGTGGAGCTGGTCGAGGGCGCGCGGATGGCGCAGCACGGCCGCCATCACCAGTCCCGCCCACTGCTCCTGCTTGTGGCGGAGCGTGGCCAGAGCCAGCGCCTCCTTGGACGGGAAGTGGAAGTAGAAGCCCCCCTTGGTGACCCCGCTGGCCTTGAGCACGTCGCTGAGGGAGGTGCCGGCGTACCCCCGGTCGGCGAACGCCTCGGCGGCGACCTCGAGGATGCGGCGGCGGGTCTCGCCGCCGCGGTCGGTCGCCGTCGGTGCCAGCGTCATGGGTGTCCCTCCCAGAAGGTTGGTCCCGCAGGACACTAAAACCGACCGGTCGGTCTGTCAACCCCCTTGTTGGGCGGGCTCGGCCTCGACGGGGTCCGAGCTGGCCCGCGTCTGACGGGCCAGGGCCAGGAACGGCGCCGCCGCCAGCTGCACCGCCGCCGCGACCAGGTAGGAGGCGGCGTAGCTGGAGGCGTCGGCCACCTTGCCGAGGGCCGGCTGGATCACGACCCCGCCGCTCGACCCGAGCAGGTTGTCGAACGACAGCACCGTGGCCCGCTGCTCGGAGGGGATGAGCCCGTTCACGTACGCCTGGCGGATCGGCAGCGTGGCCGCCCCGCTCAGGCCCCACAGGACCAGCAGCCCGACCGCGACCCAGAACGCCGTCGTCAGGCCGAGCAGGGCCAGCAGCGCGACCTCGACCAGCAGGCCGGCCAGCAGGGCCGAGGTCCGCCGGCGGAACAGCAGCCGGATCCGCGGCGCGGCCATGCCGCCGGCGATCTCGGCTCCGGCGATGATGGCCGCGGCCAGCCCGGCGATGCTGTAGGCCTGCTCGTTGCCGTAGAGCTCCAGCAGGTAGGGCTGCATGGCGTAGAACGCATAGATCCCGACCCCGAAGCTGAACGGCGCGGCCAGCATCATCCAGCGCACCGGCGGGTTGCCGAGGCCGTAGCGGACCGAGCTGCGCAGCACATGGCGCATCTCGCGCACCGGGTGCCTGCCCGACTTGGGGACGAAGCCCCAGTCGCGCATGTACACGAAGGCGACCACGAAGGTCACGACCAGGGCCAGGGCGCGCAGGATGTAGGGCACGCCCAGGTCGGTCCACTGGGCGACCAGCCCGCCAAGCACCGACCCCGACAGCATGGCCACCCCGGAGACGATCTGGCCCTTGGCGAAGACCGACTCGAGGCTGCCCTTGAAGCCGGTGAACTTGAGGGCGTCGACCAGCCAGGCCTCGGTCGCCCCCGAGAAGAAGGTGAACCCCAGGCCGAGCAGCACCGAGGTCGCCGCCCAGGCCCAGAACGGGGCGTGGGCGTGCCAGGCCATCCAGTACAGGACGGTGGAGACAGCCAGGGTCACCGCCCCCAGCAGGTAGGAGACGCGGCGGCCCCAGGTGTCGGCGACCACCCCGGTCGGGACCTCGAACATGACCATCCCGGCGGTGAACAGGGCGTTGGCCCCGAACGCGGCCGTGCTGCTCAGCCCGGCGTCCAGCAGGAACAGCGTGTTGATGCCCCAGATGAACGACGCGGCCAGGGTGTTGAACAGCATGAGCACCAGGTACACACGCTGGACGGTTCGCGGCTCGGGTCGCATGTCGTGGCGAACCTACCGCCGACCTCCGACATTCCGGGGCCGGGCGGTCCCGGCGGCCACCTCAGCTCCCGGCCATGCGGGCCCGGACCTCGGGGCGACGCAGGGGCGGGTCCGCCTTGGGGGGCTGGCGCCGCGGCGGCAGCTCGGACAGCACCTCGGCCGTGGCCCGGGCGACGGTGGCCACGGCCTGCTCGAAGGCCACCTCGGTGGCCGGGGTGGGCCGGGTGACGCCGCTGACCTTGCGGACGTACTGGCGGGCCGCGGCCTCGATCTCCTCGCCGGTGGCGGGCGGCTCGAGGCCCCGGAGGGTGGTGATGTTGCGGCACATGCTCGCGATCCTTTCCGTGCTCGTCGGGACGAGCCTACCGGCCCCCCGGGACCGTCGCCCCGGCCTGGACGGCTTGTCCCGCTGCACCCATTCCGGCCAAGATGCAACGGTCGGCGCTGGAGGGCGGAGATGAAGTCGGTGCCCTTGGGACGCAGGGTGAGCGCGGTGGTGGCGCTCCTGGCGCCCCTGGCCGTGCTCGTGGTGTTCGTCCTGGTCCTGCTCAGGCGGCCGCTGGCGCTGGCCCTCGGGGTGGCCTGCGTCAGCCTGGGGGTGGCGGCGGCCGCCTACGCCGTCACCCGGAGCGGGATCCGCCGCACCCTGGCCGCCGTGCTGGCCGTGCTCGCCCTGGTGGCGGCCCTCGTGCTCCTGTTCACCGCCGCAGGCGGGCTGCTGGTCCTCGGGCTGGTGGTCGCCCTGATCGCGATCGGCGCGGTGGCCGCCAGGCACGCCCTGGGGCGGGACATCAAGTCGCTGAAGAGCAGCCCCACCCCCGGGACGGCGGTCGGCCCGGCGGCCCGGCCCGTCCTGCTCATGAACCCCAAGTCCGGCGGCGGCAAGGTCGGGCGCTTCAACCTGGTCGACGAGGCGCGAGGGCGGGGCATCGAGCCCGTCGTCCTGGCCCCCGGCGACGACCTGCTGGCGCTGGCCGAGCGTGCCGTGGCCGGCGGCGCCGACGTCATCGGGATGGCCGGCGGCGACGGCTCCCAGGCCCTGGTCGCCAGCGTCGCCTCCAAGCACGACGTCGGGTTCGTCTGCGTCCCCGCCGGCACCCGCAACCACCTGGCGATGGACCTGGGCCTGGACCGCGACGACGTGGTCGGGGCCCTGGACGCCTTCGGGCAGGCGGCGGAGCGCCGCATCGACCTGGGCCTGGTCGGCGAGCGGGTGTTCGTCAACAACGCCACCGTCGGGCTGTACGCCAAGATCGTGCAGTCGTCCGCCTACCGGGACCACAAGGTCGGCACCGCCCTGGAGCTGCTGCCGGCCATGCTCGGGCCCGACGCCACCCCCTTCGACCTCAGGTTCACCGGGCCCGACGGCACCACCCACGCCTCCGCGCACCTCATCCTGGTCTCCAACGACCGCTACCAGCTGGGCAGCGGGGAGGGGTTCGGGTCACGGCGCAGCATCGACGGGGGCAACCTGGGCATCGTGGCCGCCACCTTCCGGTCCTCGGGCGAGATCGCCCGGCTGCTCGAGTCGGGGACCTCCGGGCGGAACTGGCGCCCGCCGGGCTGGATCGAGTGGGCCGACGCCAGCTTCCTGCTCGAGTCCGGCGAGCCGGTGGAGATCGGCATCGACGGCGAGGCGCTGGTGCTGGACCCGCCGATCCGGTTCCGCACCCTCCCGGGCGCCCTGCGGGTCCGCATCCCCGTCGACGCCCCCGGCTACTCCCCGGCCGCCGCCGCCCCCACCCCCGGCTGGGCCGGGATCACCGCCCTGCTCCAGGCCGTCGCCGGCCACCCTGTCGCCATCGGGACCTGAGGAGGCCGCGTGGACCCGGGGCCGTCCTGATCATCTCCGTGATCGCGGTGCTGATCGTCGCCGCCATCGCCGTGAGAGCGCCAGGCGGCGGTGAGCCCCGCCGGAGGCGGCCCGGGTCGGCACTAGTTCGGCCCTTCGTGGTCGGCCGGCTGGTCCTGGTAGGCGTTGTGGCCGGCGTGGCGCAGCTAGACCAGCTCGGCCCTGGGCAGGGCATGGCGGTAGGCCAGGCCGTACGACCACGACAGGTAGTCGCAGGACCCCGCCGCCGCTGCCGCGTCAAGGGCCGGGGCCAGGGCCCCCGGGGAGGAGAACACCACCCGGGTGGGCCGCCTGGGGCCCTTGGCGGGCACGCGGGCCCAGGCGATCCGTGAGCCGGTCGGCAGCTCCCAGAACCGCCCCGGAGGCATCCGGCGGCGGCCAGACATTCGCCAGCCGGCCGATGTCGTCGGCGGGCGGGCGATCCTCGGGGCGCCGACGGTGAGCACCTGGACGGGGGCTGACCAGCCCGGACCGGCCGGGAGTGGGGACGCGTAGCATGGGCGCATGGCGACGCTGGCGCCCACCTCATCGTCGGGGTGGTGGTGATCATGGGCTTCATGCGGTTCGTGCCACGGCCGTACCAGCGCACCGGCCAGGCCGTCGACCACCCGCAGTACGGTGGCTGACGCGGCCCTGGACGGGGTCAGGCTGGGGATCGTCCGCGGCATCAGCTACGGCCTCTTCGGCAAGCCCGACCGGTTCCTGCCCCAGCTCCGCGAGCTCGGGGCGGGACTGGTCCGGGTCTACTTCTACTGGTCGCAGGTCGAGCCCGAACCCGACCGCTGGAGCTTCGATGCCGTGGACACCTTCCTCGACCAGCTCGACGGGTCCGAGGAGGTCTGGGTCACCGTCTGCTCCAGCTCGCGGTGGGCGACCCGGCAGGCCACCGACTTCCTGCCGCCGTCACCGGCCAAGGACCTCGAGGCCTACCGTCGGTTCGTGGACCGCCTGGTGCGCCACTGCGCCGGGCGGGTCCGGTACTGGCAGTGCGACAACGAGCCCTCCAACGTCGGCCTGCTCTGGGCCGGGACGGCGGCCGAGTACGTCGCCCAGCTCAAGGTCATGTACCAGGCGGTCAAGGACGCCGACCCGGACGCGCTGGTGGTCCTCGGCGGCGCCCCGTTCGGGCTCCCGGAGAGCCCACCCGACAGCCCCGACCGGCAGTTCTTCGACGTCCTGCTGGCTGACGGCCGCGACGCCTTCGACCTGTTCGACCTGCACCTGTACGGCGAGGCCAGCCGGATCCCGGCCGACATCGAGACCGCACGCGGGCTGATGCGGGCCGTCGGCTACGAGAAGCCGCTGGTGGCCGGCGAGTACAACGCCCCATGGCCGAACCTGTATCCGGAGGCGGCCGCGGCCATGCAGGCCGCCATGGCCAGCCTGTACGAGCGGATGCCCAGCCTGCCGCCGCAGCTGCAGATGTTCATGCGCGGCTGCCCGCCGGAGCTGGAGGCCAAGCGCCACCGGATCAACTGCCGCGAGATCGTCATGCGCAACCTGCTCGCCCTGGCCTCCGGGGTGCGCCGGACCATCTGCTGGAACCTGGCCCCCGAGATCCCGGGATACGAGAACCACCTGTCGGTCATGGACCTCCTGTTCGGGAAGCTGGCCCTGCTCGACTACGAGGGCACCGAGCTGTCGCGCCGCCACCCCGCCGCCGACACCTTCGCCCTGGTCGCCGGCCGGCTCACCGACGTCGACAGCGTCGTCCGCATCGAGGTGCCGGGACGGCCCAGCCTGTACCTGTTCGAGGTGCGCCGTCGGGGCTTAGGTCCCCTGCTGGTGGTCTGGGACCAGCGCGACTCGTTCTCCGGCGAGGACGACCCCCCGGTGGCGTTCGACTGGCCGTGGCCGGAGGCCCGGGCGGCCGCCGTCGACGCGTTCGGCCAGCCCCAGCCGGCCGAGGCGCGCGACGGCCGGGTCCACCTGGAGGCCTCCATCACCCCGCTGCTGATCACCGCCGGCTGACCGGCCTGGCCGGCCCGGTGCTGGATACTGGGGGCATGGATCTTCCGGTGATGCCCCCGGTGGCGCCGATGCTGGCCAAGCCGGTCCCCGAGCTCCCCGACGGCGCCTGGAGCTTCGAGCCCAAGTGGGACGGGTTCCGCACCATCGTGTTCCGCGACGGCGACGAGGTCGAGCTGGGCAGCCGCAAGGAGCGGCCCATGACCCGCTACTTCCCCGAGGTGGTGGAGGCGGTGCGGGCCGAGCTCCCGCCCCGCTGTGTGGTCGACGCCGAGATCGTGGTCCCCGACGCCGACGGCCAGAGGCTCGACTTCGACGCCTTGTTGCTCCGCATCCACCCCGCGGCCAGCCGGGTCCGGCTGCTGGCCGGCCAGACCCCGGCCCGGCTGGTCGCCTTCGACCTGCTCGCCCTGGACCAGGTCGACCACCTGGCCGAGCCCTTCGCCCGGCGCCGGGCCGCCCTGGAACGCGCCCTGGCCGGGGTGGCGCCGCCGGTGCATCTGACCCCGGCCACCACCGACCGCGGCCTGGCCGCCGAGTGGCTTTCGCGGTTCGAGGGGGCCGGCCTGGACGGCCTGGTCGCCAAGCGCCTCGACGGGGTGTACGAGCCCGACCGCAGGGCCTGGCGCAAGGTCAAGCACACCCGCACCGCCGACTGCGTGGTCGCCGGCTACCGGCTCCACAAGCGGGGCGAGGACCTGGTCGGGTCGCTGCTGCTGGGGCTGTACACCGACGACGGGGCGCTGGCCATGGCCGGGGTGATCGGTGCCTTCCCGATGGAGCGGCGCCGGGAGCTGTTCGCCGAGCTCCAGCCGCTGGTGACCAGCTTCGAGGGTCACCCCTGGGACTGGGGCGCCTGGCAGCGGGAGGCCGAGGCGTCCGGGCGGGCCTGGCGGGGGTCCAACACCAGCCGCTGGACCCCGGGCAAGGAGCTGTCGTTCACCCCGCTGCGGCCCGAGCGGGTGGTCGAGGTCCGCTACGACCACCTGGAGGGGCGCCGGTTCCGCCACACCGCCCAGTTCCAGCGGTGGCGCCCCGACCGGGACCCCAGCTCCTGCACCTACGCCCAGCTGGAGGAGACGGTCAGCTACGACCTCGCCGAGGTCCTGGCGACCAGCAGGCCCTGAGCGTCCGCAGCGTGGTGGCCTGCCGATATCCTGCTTGCACGGCCGGCTGGGATGGTCGCTGACCGACCGGGAAGGAGGGCGGGTGCGGTACGAGAGCGTCGCCGACGCCTACCGGGATCTGGACACGG
>JBJMHP010000047.1:0-8123 GCA_045807325.1 Actinomycetes bacterium
CAGCACCTTCGGCATCACGCTCAGCATGAGCCCGATCGACGCGGCGAGCGACGACCCGGCCGACCTCGACGCGGCCCGCCGTGCCGACGGCCTGACCAATCGCCTCTTCCTCGACCCGCTGCTGCGCGGCGGCTACCCGGCCGACGTGCTGGAGGACGTGCGCGAGGTGACCGCCGGCGCCCACGTGCAGTCCGGCGATGAGGAGCGCATCAACGCCCCGCTCGACTTCCTCGGCATCAACTACTACTACCGGACCGTCGTGCGGGCGGGCACCGCCGCTCGCGACGAGACGTCGGTATGGGTCGGCAGCGGCGACATCGAGCCGGTCTCACGCGGCCTCGCGCAGACGGAGATGGGCTGGGAGATCGATCCGGGGGGCCTGTACGACCTGCTCGCCAGGGTCGCTCGCGACCATCCCGGCGTGCCGCTCTACGTCACCGAGAACGGCGCCGCCATCGCCGACGAGAAGGGGCCCGACGGCGAGGTTCACGATCCCGCGCGCGTCGCCTACCTCGACGCGCACTTCCGCGCCGCGCACCGCGCGATTGCCGACGGCGTCGATCTGCGCGGCTACTTCGTGTGGTCGCTGCTGGACAACTTCGAGTGGTCCTTCGGCTACTCCAAGCGCTTCGGGCTCATCCATGTCGACTTCCACACCCTCGAGCGCACGCCGAAGGACAGCGCGCGCTGGTACGCGGAGGTCACGCGCACGAACGGCCTAGCGGGCTGAGGCTCACCGCGAAGGTCGTGGGGACCGACCAGGAGACGACAATGCGCCAGGAACCCGCCCCATCCCAGGATGCCGAGGCCCGGCCGTTCCCGCTGGCGCCGACGCCGATCCACGTGCCCGACGAGGTGCTCGCCGACCTCCGGCGGCGCCTTGAGCTGACCCGCTGGCCGGACGACGCGGGCAACCAGGACTGGTACTACGGCGTGCACCGCGGCTGGCTACAGGAGCTCGTCGACTACTGGCGGACCGACTACGACTGGCGCAAGGCCGAGGCTCGGATCAACGCCTACGAGCACTACCGGGTCGAGGTCGAGGGCGTGCCGGTGCACTTCATGCGCAGGCCCGGGGTCGGCCCGAACCCGACGCCGTTGCTGCTCACCCACGGCTGGCCCTGGACGTTCTGGCATTGGTCCAAGGTCGTCGACCCCCTGGCCGACCCGGCCGCCCACGGCGGCGATGCGGCCGAGGCGTTCGAGGTGATCGTCCCCTCGTTCCCCGGCTTCGGGTTCTCCACCCCGCTGCCAGACAACCCGGACATGAACTTCTGGAGGGTCGCCGACCTCTGGCACACCCTCATGACCGGCACCCTCGGCTACGAGAAGTACGCGGCCGGCGGCTGCGACGTCGGCGCCCTGGTCACCGCCCAGCTCGGGCACAAGTACGCCGAGGAGCTGTACGGCATCCACATCGGCTCCGGCCAGAAGCTGACCCTGTTCAACGGCGACCGGGCCTGGGACCTCAGCGGCGGCCGGCCCATCCCTTCAGGCCTGCCCGCGGAGGTCCACGCCCAGATCGTCGCGCTGGAGAAGCGGTTCGCCGTCCACCTGGCCGCGCAGGTCCTCGCCCCGAGCACGCTCGCCTACGGGCTGGCCGACTCCCCCGCCGGGATGCTCGCCTGGATCCTGGAGCGCTGGGTGAACTGGAGCGACAACGGCGGCGACGTCGAGACCGTGTTCACCAAGGACGACCTGTGTACCCACGCCACCATCTACTGGGTCACCAATTCGATCCAGACCTCGATCCGCACCTACGCCAACAACAACCGCTACCCCTGGACCCCGTCCCATGACCGGCAGCCGGCCATCGAGGCGCCCTGTGGCATCACCTTCGTCGGCTTCGAGAACCCACCTGGCATCAGCACCGACCGGCGCGTCCAGCACTTCCTCGAGAGCGACCGCGCCGGCTGGTACAACCACGTCAACCTCAACGCCCACGACCACGGCGGCCACTTCATCCCCTGGGAGATCCCCAACCACTGGGTCGACGACCTGCGCCGAACCTTCCGCGACCGCCGATAGCCAGGAGCGCACCGATCTGTAAGCGCAATCCTGGCAGAGCGCTCGGTCTTACCCCTTGCGTGGAACGGGGGTCCTAGCGAGATACTCCAGGTGGCCAGGTTCGGGATTGCTGGGATGATATGGGCAATCTGTCAGGTGCCGACCGCACCCGCCATGCAGGCCGCCACCCGCAAGGTGCAGCGACCGTCACCAAACCTGCCTGGCGCCGGACAGCTCCGGCCGTGTCACGGTTGCTCGTACTTCTGGTGCTGGTAGGTGTCTGGACGGCTGCGGTGATCTCGAACCGAAGCCAGCCGCAGCCGGCAACCCCGGCAGGGCGAGTGATGACGCCGGCCGAGCCGAGCCCGCAGGCCGAGCCGGGCAGGCGGGTCGCGACACCGAGGCCACCACCCCGAGGCTTCACCCTCCTGGCGTCCGGCGATGTCCTGCCCCACCGCTCGGTCCAGGAACGAGCCAAGGGCTACGGGGCTCGCAGCGGCCACCGCTTCGACTTCCGGCCGATGTTCGCCGCCATCCGCCCCCTGGTATCGGCCGCAGATCTGGCCGTCTGCCACCTGGAGACGCCACTGTCGCCCAGCGGCCGGCGCCTGTCCGGCTATCCCCGCTTCAACGCTCCCTCACAGCTGGCCGCGGCCATCCACAGCGCCGGCTACGACGCCTGCTCGGTCGCCTCCAATCACGCCATGGACCAAGGCGCTCAGGGCGTGGCCGGGACGCTGGCCGTCCTGGACCGGGCCGGCCTGCGCCATGCCGGGACGGCCCGCCGCCCCCGCGAGGCCCGGCCCAGGATCCTCACCGTGCGCCACGTTCGGGTGGCCGTGTTGAGCTACACCTACGGCCTGAACGGGTTCCGCCTGCCACGCGGACGGCCATGGCTGGTCAACCTGCTCTCCCCGGGCCGGATCCTGGCCGACGCCAGAGCCGCCAGGCGGGCCGGCTCCCAGTTCACGGTCGTGTTCCTGCACTGGGGACAGGAATACCGCTCGACCCCCACCCCAACGCAGCGCACCCTGGCCCGCAGGCTGCTCGCCGATCCCAGCGTGGACCTGATCGTTGGCCACCACGCCCACGTCGTCCAACCGGTCCAGCGCGTCAACGGCAAGTGGGTGGCCTTCGGCATGGGCAACCTGTTGTCGGCCCAGTCGGCTTCCTGTTGCCCGGCCGCCACCCAGGACGGTGTGCTCCTCCAGGTCACCATCGTCCACAAGGCCGGCCGCATGGTCGTCGGCAAGGTCAGCTACATCCCGACCTGGGTGGAGCATCCCAGCTACCGCATCCTTCCCGTGGCCAAGGCGCTTGCCAGGGGCTCGGCCAGCCCGGCAACACGGGCCCTGCTCCGCCGCTCCCTGCAGCGCACCACCACCGCCATCGGGCGCACAGCGCACTTGGCAGCCCGGCGATGACAGCCTGCGTCAAGGCGGCGAGGTCGCTGTCTACCCCGACCGCACCGACGAGGTTGTGGTCAACTACCACTCGGGCACGGTGAGCAGGGTCCGTACCGGCGACTCGCGGGTGCTACAGGGGGAGTGTCATCGCTGCGCAGGAGCGGGATGGTCGCATGGGGCGGTCGGGGGTCCAAGGAGGTCGGGCGGCATGGCTTCCCGGCTGACCAGCGTGCTGGCCGACCCGGGTCGGCTGGCCGCCGTGCGTCAGACCAACCTGCTCGACACCCCGGCCGAGGACGCCTTCGACCGGGTGGCCCGGCTGGCGGCACGCCTGCTCGAGGTCCCGATCGCCCTGGTGCCGCTGATCGAGGAGGACCGCCAGTTCTTCAAGGCGTGCGTGGGGCTGCCCGAGCCCTGGGCGTCGGCCAGGCAGACGCCGCTGTCGCATTCGCTGTGCCAGCACGTGGTGGTGGCCCGCCAGCCGCTGGCGATCGGTGACACCGGTCGCGATGCGCTGGCCCGCGACAACCCCTTGGTCCGGGAGCTTGGCCTGGCCGCCTATCTCGGGGTTCCCCTGATCGACCCCTCTGGGCATGCCCTGGGCTCGATGTGTGTGGCCGACCGGCGGCCCCGGGACTGGACTCCCGAGCAGGTGGACGTCCTCACCGACCTGGCCGGGCTGGTCATGACCCAGATCCAGCTGCGGGCCGAGCTGGCCACCCGGGGCGAGCTGGAGCGGCGCCTGATCGATGTCGAGGCCAGCCTGCAGGCGCTGCTGGAACGCCTTCCTGGTGTGGTGTACGCGGTCAGCCCCGACTCACCGAACTTCGTCCTGTACATGAGTCCCCAGATCCAGACGCTGATCGGCCTGTCGGCTGACGACTGCATCGGCGACCCGGGGCTGTGGGAGCGGCTGGTGCATCCCGAGGACCTGGAGTGGGTCGTGGCCGAATGCGAGCGGACCAACCAGACCGGGGAGCCGTTCTCGGGGGAGTACCGCATGCGCACCACTGCCGGCCAGGTGCGCTGGGTCCGCGACGAGGCGGTCCTGGTCCGCGCCGGCGACGGCCGCCCCCTGTTCTGGCAGGGGATCCTGACCGACATCACCGCCAGCCACCTGGTGGCCGACCACCTGGCCGAGGCGCTGGACCGCGAGCAGGAGGCCGCCCAGCAGCTGGCCGCCGCCCTGGAGCGCGAACGGGCCGCGGCCGAGCACCTGCGGGCCGTGGATGAGATGAAGACCACCTTCCTCCAGGCGGTCTCCCACGATCTGCGCACGCCCCTGACGACCATCCTGGGCATCGCCCTCACTCTCGAGCACCGCGCCGCCGGCCTGCCCGCGGCCGACCTGGCCGACCTCCTGCGTCGGCTGTCGGGCAACGCCCGCAAGCTCGACCGGCTCCTCGGCGACCTGCTGGATCTGGACCGGCTCGCCCGCGGCACCCTCACCCCGCGCCGCCAGCTGCTCGACCTCGGCGCCCTTGCCCGGCGGGTGGTGGAGGACACGGGCGTGACCGACGAGCACCCGGTGGTGGTGGACGCCCCGCCGGTGTATGTGGCCGCCGACGCCCCCAAGCTGGAGCGGATCATCGAGAACCTGCTCGTCAACGCGGCCAAGCACACCCCGGCCGGGACCACCATCTGGGTCCGGCTGGAGGCGCAGGACGGCGGCGTCGTGCTGCTGGTCGAGGACGAGGGACCCGGGGTGCCGGCCCAGCTCCGCGAGCAGATCTTCCAGCCCTTCCACCAGGGCCGCAACATCGCCGACCACGCCCCCGGCTCCGGCATTGGCCTGGCCCTGGTCGCCCAGTTCGCCAGCCTGCACGGCGGCCGCGCCTGGGTCCAGGACCGCCCCGGCGGAGGGGCCTCGTTCCGGGTCTACCTCCCCAACACCTAGCACCCAGGGGCTCCCGGCGGCTGAGGCACACCACCCACGACCGGGCCAGGTGGGGGCCACGATGGCCCACCACGGCCGAGGTGGCGAGGCGCCAGGCCGACGGCACCTGGCGCTATGTGATCGACAACGCCTGGGGCGATCAGGCGACCACGGGATCGCCGTAGACCGCCCTTGCCTTGGCGTGGGCCGGCGGCTACAGCTCCGCGGGGGCGCCGTCATCCAGGACCCGCAGCGTCGTGCCGCCCTTCCCGCCGAGCTGCTCGAGCTGCCGGTAGTGGATCGACCTGCCGGCGGCCGAGAGGACCTGGTCGTGCACTGGCACGGCCAGCCTGGGGCGCACCGCACGCAGGTAGTCGATCGGCTCCGACACCTTCAGCCACGGCGCCCCGGCCGGCACCGCCAGCACCTCGACCGGCTGCCCTGGCGGGGTGAACGCGTCGCCGGGGTGGAACAGCCGCCCGCCGACCAGGTAGCCGACGTTGGGCACCACCGGGATGTCGGGGTGGATGACCGCGTGGTCGCGCCCGGCGACGCGGACGCCGACCCCGCCGAGGTCCAGCTCCTCGCCGTCGCGCACCACCTCGACCTCCACCCCGGCCTGGCCGAGCGGCTCGGCGCTCCCCTGGTCGCTCACGACCCTGGCCCTGGGGTTGCGGTCGAGCAGCCCCCGGAGCCGCGTCTGGTCGAGGTGGTCGGGGTGCTGGTGGGTGACCAGCACCGCGGTCAGCCCCTCCAGGTCCTCGAACCCGGCCGAGAGGGTGCCGGGGTCCAGCAGCAGCCGGGCGCCGCCCTCCTCCACCAGCAGGCACGAGTGCCCCAGCTTGGTCAGCCGCATGTCGCCTCCTTGTGACCTCCCGCGTGCCCCGGCGGGGATGGGCTGGGGAACGCCGTCGGAGAGAGTCCAATGAGTACCAGATCCGCCCTGATCTTCGCCGACGACGCCGCGGCGAGGCACCCCGCCGGGTCGGAGCTAGCCGAGAGACGGGATGCCCATCTCGTGGAGGACACCGTCGCCGTCGTCGCCGACCCTCGAGTTGGCGCACTCGCCCTCGCCGAGCCGGTTGGCATGGCCGGCCGGCGCGACCGCGCCGTCACCCGCCGCCCCGTCAACGCCGGCGGTCGGTGCGCCGAACCGCACCCGGGTGTGCGGCACCAGCTCGCAGGCGGCCACCCCACCGGGGGCGTTGGCGGCGTAGAACTCCACCCACATCGCCGAGCCGCGGCCGGTCAGGTCCAGGCCGCCCCAGGCCGCCGGCACCCGGATGCCCCCCACGGTCGTCCTGGTGCCGCCGGCGAGGTCGGCGACAGACGCGCGCCACCAGCCGGCTCGGGCTCGCGCCACCCGCAGCCGGTAGGCCCGCCCGGGCTGCCACCGGTAGGGCAGGCGGCAGGTCCAGAATGGCGAGCCCTCCACGCCAGGGTGGCAGCCGGGGTTGTCGCCACAGCCGATGGCCGACCACACCGAGAAGACCGCCAGCCTGCCTTGGCTGCCGTCGTCGCGGCGGTCGTGGGCCTGGAGGCCGAAGTAGCCGACGTCGCCGCCCTGGAACCACCACGAGTGCGCCCAGAAGTACCTGGTCGGCCCGGGGTCGCGCAGCACGGTCAGGTCCCAGGCCAGGCTGCTGGCACCCGCCGCGTCGGCCGGCCACCGCCACCACGTGTAGGTCCCCTGCGGTTTGACCACGCCGACATCATGCATGAACCGAGGACCGCCTCGGCGAGCTTGAAGCCATGTCCGGCTCGACCCGGATACTTGCCCTCGACAGCAGATCGGTCGCAGGAAGGGAGGACAGCGTTGGAGCAGCGGCTCAGTCTTGTCACTCTCGGCGTCGGCGATGTGTCGCGGGCGCAGGCGTTCTACGAGGCGCTCGGCTGGCATCTGGGCGGGGGCGTGGACGACGAGACCGACCACGTCGCCTTCTTCCAGACACCCGGGCTCATCCTGGCGTTGTGGGACCGCGGGAAGCTCGCCCGCGACAGCGGCGTCACCGACACCGGCGGCTGGGGCGGGGTGACGCTCGCCTACAACGTTCGCTCGCCCGAGGAGGTTGACGCGGTGCTCGCCGAGGCCCGGGCCGCGGGGGCGACCATCGCCCGTCCTGGGGCGGCCACGTTCTGGGGTGGGTACTCGGGCGTCTTCATCGATCCCGACGGCCACCCCTGGGAGGTCGCCCACAACCCCGGCTGGACCGTCCATGACGACGGCCGGACAACCCTCGACTGAGGAACGACGAGCGCCGTCCCCTGGCGGCGGCTTGGTGCGGCTGCCCGATTGCTGCCATTGCTGGTGGGTCGTCGAGCCAGATGGCAGGACCAGTCGCCGACCGGTTGGTCGCGGATCGTTATGGGCAACGAGCCCCCGCGCCCTGGGGCGGGCTGGTGCCCTGGCCCCCCGCCGAGAACATCCGGACCCGGCGACCGGGGGACACCGGGCCCGTTGCACCGCCTCGATCCAGCGCTGAATCCTCGGCAGCTCCGCCCCCGCCGGTCCCGCGCCGGGCCGGGCGGCGACTCCTTGGGGTGGTGTCCCTGCTGCTCCTTGGCGCCCGGGCGCGGTGGTGTTCGAGTACCAGGCGATCCGGGACGGCCGCCGGGTCCATGTCAGCCACGTCAACCTCAACGGCCGCACCTGGGGCTACAACGTCGAGTTCATCGCCCCGGCCGGCCACTGGGACGCCTCCCAGGGCCTGGCCCGCCAGTTCGAGCAGGCCTTCCAGCCACTCGGCTAGACATCACCGGCAGGCCCACCCGCAGCCCACCTGCCCGAGCTGCCGAACCCGACGGAGGCAGGAGGAGCGCCCGTCCAGTCGCTC
>JBJMHP010000048.1:0-7337 GCA_045807325.1 Actinomycetes bacterium
AGCTCCTGCGCCTCGTCGACGATGACGTGGCCGTACGTCCACGTCCGGTCGGCGGCCGCGCGCTCGGCCGCCGTCCGGGTGTCGGCGACCTCCTGCCGCTCGGCCAGGGCCTCCGCGTCGAGCAGGTCGGCCGCGGTGAGCTCCTCGGCCTCGTCGGCGAACTCGTTGTCCACCGATCGGGAGCCGTGCAGCAGGTCGAGGGTCTCCTGCGCGTGCCTCCGGCGGCGCTGCCGCTCCCGCCGGGCCGCCTGCTGCTCGGCTCGGGCGTCGGTGCCGAGCAGCTCGTCGGCCTCCTCGAGCAGCGGCACGTCGGCCGGCGTCCACTCCGCCGTCGCGGGCCGGAACAGCAGCTCGCGGTCGGCGTCGCTCCAGCCGGGGGTCGCCGCGGCGATGCGCTTGCGGGAGGAGAACAGCTCGCGGAGCAGCCGCTCGGGGGTGAGGCGGGGCCAGAGCCGGTCGACGAGGGCGTGCACCGCGGGTTCGGCGGCGACCTCGCGGCGCAGCGCGTCCCGATCGGCGTCGTCGAGCAGGTTCGCCCCGCCGCGGACGTCGGCGCCCAGCTTGTCGCTGTAGCGCTGGGTCAGGCGGTCGATCACCCGGCGGGCGTAGGCCGGCCGGGCCTCGTTGTGCAGCCGCGAGGCGGCGCGGCCGCGGGCGCGGGCACGGGCGGCGTCGGTGGGGGTGAAGCGCAGCGGCGTCCCGTCGACCGTGATCTCGACCGGTGCGTCGAGGTCGGCCTGCCGGTTCGCCACCGCGGCGGCGATCACGTCGGCCATGGCCAGGCGGCCCTTCACCTCCGCCACCTCGGGGCGCTCGGTGCCCCGCGCCTGCAGGCCCGGCCGGAGCCCGCCGACGTCGGCGAGGACGACGCCGGTCTCGCCGAGGGAGGGCAGGACGTCGGCGATGTAGCGGAGGAACGTGGGGGAGGGGCCGACGATGAGCAGCCCGCTGCGGGCCAGCCGCTCGCGGTGCGTGTAGAGCAGGTAGGCGGCGCGGTGCAGGGCGACGGCGGTCTTGCCGGTGCCCGGGCCGCCCTGGACGACCAGGACGCCGGGCAGGCCGGAGCGGATGATCCGGTCCTGCTCGGCCTGGAGGGTGGCCACGATGTCGGCCATGCGGCCGGTGCGGTGGGCGGTGAGGGCGGCCAGCAGGGCCGCCTCGCCGGTGAGCCCCTCGCGCTCGGCCTCGCTCAGCGACTCGGGGTCGAGCACGTCGTCCTCGATCCCCAGGACCTCGCGGCCGCGGGTCCGCAGGTGCCGGCGGCGGACCATCCCCTCGGGGTCGGCCCAGGTGGCCCGGTAGAACGGCTGGGCCGCCGGGGCCCGCCAGTCGACCAGCAGCGGCTCGCGGTCCTCGTCCAGCAGCCCGAGGCGCCCGATGTACAGGTGGCTGCCGTCGACCCCGTCCAGCCGCCCGAAGCACAGGCCGTGCTCGGCCGCGTTCAGCTGGGCCAGGCGGCGGCTGTGCCTGGCCACGAACGCGTCCCGGTCGACCATGGCCTGCCGGTTGCCGCCGATCTCGGCCCCGAGGGCCCGCTCCAGCTCGCCCGTGGCGCGCTCGCGCAGGGTGTCCAGGCGCCGGTACAGATTGTCCACGTAGGCCTGTTCGTGTTCCAGCTCGGCGGCGAGATGCTGCATCCTTGACACGGACCCCCATTCGCGCTACCGTTGACGCGGCGGGCTGCTCGCCCTTTTTGTGTTGTATGCGCAGAAGCTTGACTGTAGCAGCGCGGCCGTTCCCGCACCAGCCCCTTTCGGGGGCCTTTCGTTTTTCTGGGCCTAGTCCAGCACGCCGAACGCCCTGGCCAGGATCTCCAGGCCCTCGTCGGCCTCGGCCTCGCTGAGGACCAGGGGCGGGGCGATCCGCAGGACGTTGCCGTACAGGCCGCCCTTGCCGACCAGCAGGCCGCCGCGCCTGGCCTCCTCCTGGACCCGGGCGGCCAGGGCCGGGGCCGGTGTCCTGGAGCCCGGCTCGACCAGCTCCACGGCCCACATCAGGCCCTTGCCGCGGACCTCACCGACGGCCGGCCGGTCCCCGGCCAGGCGGCGCAGCCCGGCGGCCAGCCTGGCCCCGACCACGCGGGCGTTGGCCTGGAGGTCGTGGGCGGCCAGGTAGTCGAGGACGGCCAGGGCGCCGGTGGCCACCAGCGGGTTGCCGCCGAAGGTTGAGATCGAGTTGGCCGTGACCGAGTCCATCAGCTCGGCCCGGGCCACCACCCCGCCGATGGGCAGGCCGTTGCCCAGCCCCTTGGCGAAGGTGAGCATGTCCGGCACGACCCCGTGGGCCTGGTAGCCCCAGAAGTGGTCGCCGGTGCGGCCCCAGCCGGTCTGCACCTCGTCGGACACGAACAGGATGTCGTGGTCGTCGAGGACCTCCTTCATGGCCCCGAACAGCCCGTCGGGCGGGAGGGCGAAGCCGCCCACGCCCTGGATGGGCTCGGCGATCATGCAGGCCACCTGGCCGGCGGTGGTGGTGTCGATCACGTCGCGCAGGTCGTCGACGCAGGCGGCGATGTAGGCCTGGTCGTCCAGGTCGGCGAACGGGCTGCGGTAGCGGTAGCCGCCGTGGACGTAGCTGACGTTGACCGGGGTGAGGCTGGACGCCGACCAGGAGCGGTTCCCGGTGATCCCCATGGCCGAGAACGAGCGGCCGTGGTAGCTGTTGCGCAGGGCCAGGACCTGGTTGCTGCGTCTGGCCGTGGTCGCCAGCAGCAGCGCCGCCTCGTTGGCCTCGGTGCCCGAGTTGGTGAAGAAGACCTTGGCGTCGGGGATCCCCGACAGCTCGGCCACCCGCTCGGCCAGCTCGACCTGCCGGCGGATCAGGTACAGGGTCGAGGTGTGGACCATCCGGCCCGCCTGCTCCCGGACCGCCTCCACCACCTCGGGCGGGTTGTAGCCGATCATCGTGGTCAGGATCCCGGCGAAGAAGTCCAGGTAGCTGGTTCCCTCGCCGTCGACCACCCGGCAGCCCTTGCCATCGACCAGCTCGATCGGCTGGTCGTAGTACAGGGCCAGCCAGGACGGCAGCACCTTGCGGTGGCGGGCGAGCAGCTCGGCGTGCGTCATGGCCCCTCTCTCCACTGACCCTCGGGTGTGCTGATGGGAGGATAGCGCCATGACCCCCAGATCCGACGCCCCGCGGGCGGCGATCGTCCGCCCGCCGTCCGACGCCTTCGCCCGGGCCATCTCCAGCGGCGGCGCGGCCCTCGACCCGCGGCGGGCCCGGGCCCAGCACGCCGCCTACCGGGCCGCCCTGGCCGACCTGGTCGAGGTGGTCGCCCTGCCGGCCGACGAGGAGCTGCCCGACGCCTGCTTCGTCGACGACTGCGCGGTCGTGCTCGGCGGCCGGGTCCTGCTCACCCGCCCCGGCGCCCCCTCGCGGGCCGCCGAGCCCGAGCGCCTGGCCGGCACCCTGGCCGGGCTGGTGGACGACCTCGAGCGGATGACCGCCCCGGCCACCCTTGACGGCGGCGACGTGCTGCGGCTGGGCCGGGCCCTGGTCGTCGGCCGCTCGGAGCGGACCAGCCAGGGCGGGATCCACCAGCTGACCGCCTTCGCCGAGGCCGCCGGCGGGCGGGTCGAGGTCGCCGCCGTCCCGCCCGGCACCCTGCACCTGCAGAGCGCCGTCACCGCCCTGGACGACGACGCCGTGGTCGGCACGGCCGAGCTGCTGGAGCAGCCGGCCCTGCGCGGGGTCACCAACAAGGTGGTGGTGCCCCCGGAGGAGGCGGCCGCCGGCAACGTCCTGGCCGTCGGGACCACGGTGGTGATGCCGGCCGGCTGCCCAGGGACCGCCGCCGCCGTGGCCGCCCTCGGCTTCGAGGTCCGCCAGGTCGACCTGAGCGAGTTCGCCAAGGCCGACGGCGGCGCCACCTGCCTGTCGCTGCTGGTCTAGGCGACCGGGCGGCGGGCCACCAGCTCCGGCCGGACCTCTTCCGCGAAGCGGCTGATGCGGTCCTCCAGCCCGGACCGGCCGTGGTCCAGGTCGACCACGAACCCGTCCGCGCCGCCCTCCAGGTAGTCGTTGAGCTGCTCGGCCACCCAGCGGGCGGGCCCGGCGACCATGTGCCGGCCCCGGTCGTCGGCCGCGTCCTCCTCGAGCCGGTCCTGGATGGCGACGGCCAGCCGCAGGACCACCCGGCCCTCGGGGACCTCGTCCCGGAACGCCGCCGCCATCGTCCGCAGCTCCCGCAGCGGCAGGGCCACCGGATGCCACACCCCGGTCTTGGCCGCCCGCCGCAGCGTGTGCCGCGTGACGCCGGCCACCCACAGCTCCAGCCCCTCGGGCCGGGTCGGCCCCGGGGCCAGCCAGGCGTCCGACACCGGGATCGGGCCGTCGGCCACCACCCGTCCGGGCGCCTGCCGGACCAGCTCCCCGGCCAGGTCCAGCCACTGGTCCAGGCGCCGGCCCCGGTCCGGGAACGACGCGCCCAGGGTCTCGAACTCCTCCTCCATCCAGCCGGCGGCGACCGCCGTGATCAGCCGCCCACCCGACAGCACGTCCAGGGTGACCAGCTGCTTGAGGGTCAGCAGGGGCTCGCGCTGGGGCACGATCAGGGCCGAGGTGCCCAGCCGCAGCCGCGAGGTGCGGCCGGCCAGCCAGCCCACCGTCACCAGGGCCTCGGCGATCGTGCCGTAGATGGGGGCATGGCGGGCCGGCGGCAGGACATGGTCGGTCATCCACCCCGAGTCCAGCCCCGCCTCCTCGGCGGCCGTCGCCGCCGAGGCCAGCCGCCCGGGGTCGAACGCGTCGCCGTAGTTGGGCAGCACCACGCCGAGATGCGGACCGTCCATGAGCCCAGGATAGGCGGCAACCGCGATGGACGGGGCCCGGCCGGCACGCCAAGATGGCCGCCATGCAGCGGACGGTGTTCGTGTTCGACCTCGACGGCACCCTGGTCGACAGCGTCTACCAGCACGTCCTGGCCTGGCAGGAGGCGCTGGACGACTGCGGGATCGACCTGTCGGTGTGGCGCATCCACCGGCGCATGGGCATGAGCGGCGGCCTGTTCGTGGGGGCGCTGCTGCGCGAGACCGGCCAGCCGGTCGACGCCGAGCTGGTGGCCCGGCTCCAGCAGGCCCACGCCCAGGCCTACCGGCGCCAGGCCGGGCAGGTGCGGCTGCTACCCGGGGCCCGCGAGCTCCTGGCCCACCTGACCGCGGCCGGGGTGCCGTGGGCGGTCGCGACCAGCGGGCTCATGACGGCCGCCCAGCCCACCCTGGAGCTGCTCGAGGTCCCGGCCGGCGTCCCGGTGGTGACCCGCGACCAGGTGGAGCGGGCCAAGCCCGACCCCGACCTGTTCCTGGCCGCGGCCGAGCGCCTCGGCGTCGACGTCGCCGACGCGGTCGTGGTCGGCGACTCGGTCTGGGACCTGCTGGCCGCCCGGCGGGCCAGGGCCCTCGGCATCGGCCTGCTGTCGGGCGGCTACGGCCGCGAGGAGCTGGAGCGGGCCGGCGCCTACCGCGTCTACGACGACCCGGCCGACCTGCTCCTGCACCTGGACGAGGTCGGCGTCCGCGACCAGGGCGAGGCCTGACCGCTCCCCCTCGCCGAGCCAGCTCGGCCTGGTCCCGGCGGACGCTTAGGCGCCGCTTACTCCGGTCCCCGTACCGTGGCCGGGTCAGGTCCCTCGAAAGAAGGAGGCTCGCTTGCCTGAAGAGCCGGTCGCGGCGGCGCGGACGGGATGGCGGCCTTGGCGTGCCATTCTCGTCGCCACCGTGCTCGCCGGGCTGGCGGTGCTGCTGTTCGCCGCCACGGCGTTCAGCAGCTCCGGCAGGTCGCCTGGCTCGAGCGGCGGCTCGCCCGCCGTCGAGCAGGTCCAGCAGTCGCCCGGGCACAGCGGGCGCGACTGCCCCAACAAGTCGGGGCAGCAGCGTTCCACCACCCCGAGCGACGCCAGCCTGGACGTGTAGCGCCGTCCACCTGACAGGGAGCGCCCGGCCAGCTGTTCGGCCGGGCGCTCCCTCATGGCCCGGGGTTGGTGGCCGGGGCGGTGAGGCCCGGTCGCCCGTCAGGCCTGGCGGATCTCGGTGGCCACGGCTGGCTCGCCGGCGGGGCCGAGGAAGCCCAGGGCCACGACCGTCACCGTCCACAGCCCGGGGTCGTCCGCCCGACCACCAGCGCCGGGAGGACCCTGTGGACGGCCGAGTCCCCCCTCCCCAGCCGTTCGGCTACGCTCCCCCACCGGGGGACCGGCTCCGGGCCGGGTGGGTGAGGCGCGACAGGCGTGCCCGACCAGGGCCTCTGGCGGCCAGGAACAGGGCGGCCGTCCTGGCCCAGGGCAACCAGCGCTCCAGGGCGACCATGGCCAGCCACAGCGGCATGGCCCAGGCCGGGACCCGCTCGCCGAGGAGCATCACCAGGTCGCGCGGTTCGGTCGCTCAGCTCCCGAGCCGGGCCCGGGCCCGGCGCATGCCGGCCAGCCAGCGGTCGCGGTCGGCGGCCCGGCGGCGCTCGAACTCCGCCACCTCGGGATGGGGCAGGATCAGGAACCGGCCGTCGGCCAGCCCGCCCACCACCGCCTCGGCCACCGCCTCCGGCTCCAGCAGCGCCCCGGCGGCCAGTACCGAGCTGCCCGGGCCCATCCCCTCGGTCATGGCCGTGCGCACCCCCTGCGGGCACAGGCACGACACCCCCACCCCGGCGTCGCCCCAGCGGATGGCCAGCCACTCGGCCAGCGCGACCGTGCCGTGCTTGGTCACCGCATAGGGTGCGCTGTCCATGTTGGTCAGCAGCCCGGCCGCCGAGGCGGTCAGCAGCAGGTGGCCGCGGCCCCTGGCCGCCATCCGGGGCGCCAGCGCCCTGGCCAGGTGCACGTGGGCGAGCACGTGCACGGCGAACGACCGCTCCCAGTCGCGGTCGGTGCCCAGGTCCGGCCCCAGGGCCACCCCGGCGTTGGAGCACCACAGGTCGACCGGGCCGACCTCGTCCTCGACCCGGCCCACCAGCCCGGCCACCGCCGCCTGGTCGGTCACGTCCAGCGCCACCCCCAGCGCCGCCGGGCAGGCCAGGCCGGCGGCCACCCGCTCGGCCCCCGGCCCGTCCAGGTCGGCCACGACCACCGCCCGCGCCCCCTGGGCCGCGAACCGCTCGGCCAGGGCCCGCCCGATCCCCCGGGCCCCACCGGTGACGACCGTGACCGCTCCCTGTAGGTTCGTGACTGCTCTGCCGGCTGAAGCCGGCAGCTTCTCAAGCCGCGGAGGCTTGACCAGAGCCCAGCCCGGCCCTGGTTGCGATGTTGCGTGCCCCGTTGACATCGGCGTCTATCGGCCCGCAGTCGGGGCAGACCACCGTGTCCTGCCGGGACCTGGCGCATCTGGTCCCGCAGGCGTGGCAGT
>JBJMHP010000049.1:0-34626 GCA_045807325.1 Actinomycetes bacterium
AGGCGGCCTGGGCGGCCCGGACGGCGGCGTCGCCGTCGTCGCCGGTGGCGTAGGCGACTTTCGCGGTCTGCTGGCCGGTGGCCGGGTCGTAGACGGCCCCGGTCCGCTTGGGGGTGGTGTCGATGGTGCGGCCGCCGATCCAGTGGTTGATGGTCCGCATGGGCATCCTTTCCCCAGGGTGGCGCTACAGGTAGGGCCGCTGGTCCCGCTTGCTTCGCTCGTAGTCGGTCCGTGCCTTCTGCACGGACTCGGCGGTGGAGACCTCGGCCACGGCGACGTCCCACCAGGCGCCCCCGATGGTCACGTACTCGGCCGGGTCGGTCTCGACGTGGACGACGACCGGCTGGTCGGCCTCGCGGGCCTCCTTGAGGGCGTCGGCCAGCTCCCCGACGGTGCGCGGGGTCAGGACCCTGGCCCCCAGGCTGGCCGCGTTGGCGGCCAGGTCGACGGGCAGCAGGTCGCCGTCGCCGCCGTCGGCCCCGTGGCGGAACCTGGTGCCGAAGCGGCCGTTGCCCGACGCCTCCGACAGCGACCCGATGGAGGCGTAGCCGTGGTTCTGGACCAGGACCACGATGATCTTGACCCCCTCGGCCACGGCCGTGACCAGCTCGCCGGGGTTCATCAGGTAGCCAGCGTCGCCGACCATGGCGAACACCTCGCGGTCGGGGTCGGCCATCCTGATCCCGATCGCCCCGGGGATCTCGTAGCCCATGCAGGAGTTGCCGTACTCCAGGTGGAACTGCTTGGGGTCGCGGGTCCGCCACAGCTTGTGCAGGTCGGCGGGCATGCTGCCGGCGGCGCAGACGACCACGTCCCGGGCCTCGGCGGCGTCGTTGACGGCCCCGATGACCTCGCCCTGGCTGGGCAGCGGGCCGTGCCCGGCCCGGTAGACGCGCTCGACCTTGTCGTCCCAGTCGCGGTTGTGCCGGGCCGCCTGCTGGCGCCAGTCGTCGTCGACCCGCCAGCCGGCCAGGGCCTCGCCCAGCGCCTCCAGGGCCGCCCGGGCGTCGGCGACCACCGGGGTGGCGGCGTGCTTGAAGGCGTCGACCGGGGCCACGTTGACGTTGACGAACCGGACCTCGGGGTCGACGAAGATGGTGTGGGAGGCGGTGGCGAAGTCGGCCCAGCGGGTGCCGACGCCGACGACCACGTCGGCCTGGCGGGCCATGGCGTTGGCCCCGTCGGTCCCGGTGACGCCGATGGCCCCGAGGGCCGAGGGATGGTCGTACGGCATCGAGCCCTTGCCGGCATAGGTCTCGGCCACCGGGACGCCGGTCGCCTCGACCAGGGCCCGGAGGGCGTCGGTGGCCTCGGAGTAGATGACCCCGCCGCCGGCCACCAGCAGCGGCCGGCGGGCCCCGCGCAGCACCTCGACCGCCCGGGCCAGCATCGCCGGCTCGGGCACCGGCCTGGCCACGTGCCACACCCGCCGCTCGAACAGCTCCTCGGGGTAGTCGAAGGCCTCGGTCTGGACGTCCTGGGGCAGGGCCAGGGTGACCGCCCCGGTCTCGGCCGGGTCGGTCAGCACCCGCACGGCCTCCAGCAGCGACCCGGGAAGCTGGTCGGGCCGGTTGATCCGGTCCCAGAAGCGCGACACCGGCCGGAAGGCGTCGTTGGCGCTGACGTCTGGCCCGCCGGCCGACTCCTGCTGCTGGAGCACCGGCGGGGCGACCCGGGAGGCGAAGATGTCGCCCGGCAGCAGCAGCACCGGCAGGCGGTTGACGGTGGCCGTGGCCGCGCCGGTGACCATGTTGGTCGCGCCCGGGCCGATCGAGGAGGTGCAGGCGAAGGTGGCCAGGCGGTTGCGGTGCTTGGCGTAGCCGGAGGCGATGTGGACCATGCTCTGCTCGTTGCGGGCCATGTGGTAGGGGAGCCGGTCCGCGTACTGGCGAAGGGCCTGGCCCATGCCGGCCACGTTGCCGTGGCCGAAGATGCCGAAGCAGCCGGCGAACAGCCGCTGCTCCTGCCCGTCGCGCTCGCTGTGCTGGTTGGCCAGGAACTGGACGAGGGCCTGGGCCATGGTCAGCCGCCGGGTGCCGCTCATGGCGCTCCTCCAGGTCCGGTCATGGGCAGGCGGGGGTCGACCGCCTGGCCGTCCCAGCTCCCGCGGACCCAGGCGTGGGCCGGGTCGTCGCAGAAGCGCCAGGCCCGCTCCTGGGCGGGGCCGGCCATGACGTTGAGGTAGTAGAGGTCGTAGCCGGGGGCGGCCATCGACGGCCCATGGTAGCCGTAGGGGACCAGGACCACGTCGCCGCCGCGCACCTCGGCGCACACGTCGATCTGGCGGTCGGGCCCCGAGCTGTAGACCCGCTGGTAGCCGAGGCCGTCGTCGCCGGCGATCTCGAAGTAGTAGATCTCCTCCAGCTCGACCTCGTCGGTGCGCCGCTCGTCGTGCTTGTGCGGCGGGTAGGAGGACCAGTTGCCGCCCGGGGTGAGGACCTCGACGACGATCATCTTGTCGGCCGGGAACGACGCCGGGGTGCAGACGTTGTTGACCTGGCGGCTGCACTGGCCGGCCCCGCGCAGCTCGATCGGGACCTCCCCGGCCGGCCCGTAGGCCGGCTCCAGGCGGGAGGTGGCCAGGGCCGAGGGCAGGATGAACCTGCCCCCGTCCCGGCTGGAGACGCGGACCTCGGCGTCCTTGGGGACGTAGGCGAAGTCGGTGACGCCGGCGAACACGCCATCGCGGCCGGCCAGCTCGAACCGGCGCGACTCGCACTCCACCACCCCGCCCCCCTCCAGCGGCATGACCAACAGCTCGTCGCCGCCGCTGGCGAAGCTGCGGGAGGCGCCGGGGCCGAGTTCCAGCACGCGCAGGCCACAGTAGGCCCAGCCGGCCTGCTCGGGGGTGACGACCAGCGACCATATCCCGTCGGCGGTGGATCCCCTCTCCAGGTGGTACTTCACGTGCTTCCCTCCTGGAGCAGGCCGACCGCGGTGTCGACGGCCGCGGCCACGTCGTCGTCGGGCGGGTACAGCAGGGAGCGGCCGATGACCAGCCCCTGGACGGTGGGGAGCTTGAGGGCCTTGCGCCAGCTCTCGAAGGCCGCGTCCTGGGCGCTGGAGACCTCGCCGCCCAGCAGCAGCGCCGGCAGGGTGGTGGCGGCCATGACCCGCTCCATCTCCTCGACCACCGGGACCTTGAGCCAGGTGTAGGCCGAGGTGTTGCCGATCCCGGCGGCCACGGTCATGGCCCGGATGGTCGCCTCGGCGCCCAGGTCGATCCGGACCCGCCCGTCGACCCGGTGGGAGATGAACGGCTCGACCATGGCGATCAGCCGGTGGCCGGCCAGCTCGCTCACCGCCCGCCCGCAGGCCTCCACGGTGGCCACCGTGGCCGGGTCGTCGGGGTCGATGCGCAGCAGCATCTTGCCGCCCTCGAACCCGGCCGCGGCCAGGCTGGCCGCGTCGTAGGCGGTGAAGCGGTCGTCGATCTCGAACACGGTCCCGGCCAGGCCGCCGCGGTTCATCGACCCCACGACCACCTTGTTCTCGAGCGCCCCCAGCAGCAGGAGGTCCTCGAGGATGTCGGGGGTGCCGAGGACGCCGTTGACCCCGGGGCGGGACAGGGCCAGGGAGAGCCGGTCCAGCAGCTCGGTCCGGTCGGCCATGGCCAGGGCCCGCTCGCCGGCCCGCAGGGCGCCCCGGGCCGGGTGGTCGGCGGCGATCATCATCAGCCGGCCGTGCTCGTTGAACACCGAGGAGGGGCGGGCCCGGCGGGCCGCCGCCTCGGCGATCGCCTCGGGCCGCCGGGTCCTGGCCTCCAGCATCGTCCGGTAGCGCTCATCCAGCATTGACGGCCTCCTCGAGCAGCGCCTCGACCTCGGCGGCGTCGGGCATGGCGTCGGCGCAGGCCAGCCGGGAGGCGACCAGCGCCCCGGCGGCGTTGCAGAACCGCATCAGCCGCTCCAGGTCCCACCCGGCCAGCAGCCCGTGGCACAGGGCCCCGCCGAACGCGTCCCCGGCGCCCAGGCCGTTGACCACCTCGACCGGCACCGGCGGGACCTCGACCTCGGTCGTGTCGTTCCTGGCCAGCACGCCCTTGGGTCCCTGCTTGACCACCACGACCTCGACCCCGCGGTCGCGCAGGGCCGAGGCGGCCGGCCGCGGCTCGCGTTCGCCGACCGCGGTGTCGCACTCGTCCAGGTTGCCCACGGCCACGGTGACGTGCTCCAGGGCCTGCTGCACCCACCGCCTGGCCTCCTCCCGCGAGGGCCAGAACACCGGCCGGTAGTCCAGGTCCAGGACGGTGATGCCGGCCTTGGCCCGGGCCTCGAGGGCGCGGAGGGTGGCGGTGCGGCTCGGCTCCTGGGAGAGCCCGGTCACCGTCACCCAGAACACCCGGGCCGACCGGATGGCCTCGAGGTCCAGCTCCTCGGGGCGGATCTCGAGGTCTGGGGCCTTGGGGAAGCGGTAGAAGTAGAGCGGGAAGTTGTCCGGCGGGAAGATCTCACAGAAGGTGACCGGGGTCGGCAGCCCGGGCACCGCGGTCACGAAGCGGTCGTCGACCCCGAAGCCGCGCAGGGCGTCGTGCAGGTACTCGCCGAACGGGTCCTGGCCGGTGCGGGTGATGACCGCGCTGCGCCGGCCGTAGCGGGCCGCGGCCACGGCCACATTCGTCGGGCTGCCGCCCAGGTACTTGCCGAAGGTCTGGACCTCGCGCAGGGAGACCCCGACCTGGAGGGGGTAGACGTCGACCCCGATCCGCCCCATCGTGAGGACGTCGAAGGTCGGGCTGCGGTCGCCGAGCATCAGGACGCCACGGGCATGGCGTGCCTCCCACCATGCTGCTGAGGGACCGGGATCGCCAAGGGGGTGGACAGCCGTTGTTACAATACGGTAACTACTACTCTGTAGGTAGTGATGTCAACCCCTTGTCCTGACTTCTTTACAATGTCCGGTTAGTCGGGGCTCGCGCGTACCACTCGGGGGCTGAGCGCATGACGTTCTCTCCGGCGTCAATCACCGTCGACCGCTCCAGCCCCGTGCCCATGTACTACCAGGTCGCCCAGCAGCTCGAGCAGGCCATCGAGGCGGGGGAGCTGGCGCCCGGGACCCGCCTGGACGGCGAGCTGGCCCTGGCCAACCAGCTGGGGGTGTCGCGGCCGACGCTGCGCCGGGCCATCGAGTACCTGGTCGACCGCGGCTACCTGGTCCGTCGGCGCGCCGTTGGCACCCAGGTGGTCCACCCCAAGGTGCGGCGGCCGGTCGGGCTGACCAGCCTGTACGACGACCTGACGGCCAGCCGCAAGGACCCGCGCACGACCGTGCTGTCGCTGGAGACCGCCCCGGCCAGCGACCGGGTGGCCCACGCCCTGGGGCTGGAGGACGGCCAGGAGGTGGTGGCCGTGGAGCGGCTGCGTTACGCCGACGGCCAGCCGCTGGCCGTGATGCGCAACTGGCTTCCGGTCGGGCTGGTCGAGTTGGACGTCGGCCAGCTCGAGCGCTCCGGGCTGTACCGGCTCATGCGGGCCGCCGGGATCGGCCTGCACCTGGCCTCCCAGACCATCGGAGCCAGGGGGGCCGGCGCCGCCGAGGCCAAGCTGCTCCAGGCCCACAAGGGTGAGCCGCTGCTGACCATGGAGCGGACCACCTACAACGAAAATGGGCAGCCGGTCGAGCTTGGCGACCACCTCTACCGGGCATCCTTGTACTCGTTCGAGATCGTCCTCGTCACCCGGTAGTCCCGGCAGGAGGGAGGGGCCCCAATATGGCCACTATGGAAGGGCAGGTAGCGCTCGTCACCGGCGGCGCTCGCGGGATCGGGCTGGCGATCAGCACCCGGCTCGCCGACCGCGGGGTCCGGGTCGCGGTCGGCTACTCGCACGGGGCCGACACGGCCAAGCAGTTCGCCGCCGCCCACGAGGGCTCGACCATCCATCAGGGCAACATCGGGGTTGCCGCCGACTGCGAACGGGTCATCGCCGAGGTGCTGGACCAGCACGGGCAGCTGGACATCCTGGTCAACAACGCCGGCATCACCATCGACCGGACGGTCCGCAAGATGTCGGTGGAGGACTGGGACCGGGTCATCCATGTCAACCTGTCGGGGGCCTTCTACCTGAGCCGGGCCGTGCTCCAGCACATGCTGGACCGCAGCTACGGCCGGATCATCAACATCAGCTCGGTGATCGGGGAGAAGGGCAACATCGGCCAGGCCAACTACGCCGCCGCCAAGTCGGGGCTGTTCGGGCTGACCAACAGCCTGGCGTTGGAGACGGCCCGCAAGGGGATCACGGTCAACTCGGTGGCGCCGGGGTTCATCGCCACCGAGATGGTCTCGTCCATGCCCGAGGAGGCCCTGAGCCGGGTGATCGCCCAGATCCCGGTGGGCCGCCTGGGCGAGCCGGAGGAGATCGCCCGGGTGGTCGAGTTCCTGGCCGACCCCGACTCGAGCTACATCACCGGGGAGGTCTACGGGATCAACGGCGGGCTGTACATGTGAGCAAGTGGAAGTGCGCAAGTAAGGAGTGTGAACGTGGCTGCAGGGCGTGACGTTGTTGTCCTTTCCGGGGTCCGCACGGCCGTCGGCAAGTACGGGGGCAGCCTGAAGGACATGCCCCCGGCCGACCTGGGGGCGGCGGTGGTCCGCGAGGCGGTGAGCCGCTCCGGGGTGGAGCCGGCGGAGGTCGGGCACACCGTGTTCGGGAACGTGATCCACACCGAGACCCGCGACCTGTACCTGTCCCGGGTGGCCTCGGTCAACGGCGGCCTGCCGGTGGAGACGCCGGCCTTCACCCTCAACCGGCTCTGCGGGTCGGGTCTCCAGGCGATCGTCTCGGCCGCCCAGCTGGTCATGCTCGGCGACGTCGACGTGGCCCTGGCCGGCGGGGCCGAGTCGATGAGCCGGGGCCTGTACGGGCTGCCGGCGCTACGCTGGGGCGCCCGCATGGGCGAGACCAGCGCCGTCGACATGATGGTCGGGGCGCTGACCGACCCCTTCGACGACTGCCACATGGGGGTCACGGCCGAGAACGTGGCCGGCAAGTGGGGGATCTCGCGCGAGGACCAGGACGCCCTGGCCGTGCAGAGCCACCAGCGCGCGGCCAAGGCCACCACCGAGGGCCGGTTCAAGGAGCAGATCCTCCCCATCGAGCTCAAGTCCCGCAAGGGGACCACGGTGTTCGACACCGACGAGCACATCCGGGGCGACGCCACGATCGAGGGCATGGCCAAGCTCAAGCCGGTGTTCGACAAGAACGGCTCGGTGACCGCCGGCAACGCCGCCGGGATCAACGACGCCGCCGCCGCGGTGGTGCTCTGCGACGCCGAGACCGCCAAGGGCAAGGGCCTGGAGCCGCTGGGGCGGCTGGTCGCCTACGCCCACGCCGGGGTGGAGCCCAAGTACATGGGCATCGGCCCGGTGCCGGCGGTCCGCCTGGTGCTCGAGAAGGCCAACCTCAAGGTCGACGACATCGACGTGTTCGAGGTCAACGAGGCCTTCGCCGCCCAGGCCCTGGCCGTGGTCCGGGACCTGAGCCTGCCCGAGGACCGTACCAACCCCAACGGCTCCGGGGTGTCGCTCGGGCACCCGATCGGAGCCACCGGCACCATCCTGACTGTCAAGGCGCTGTACGAGCTCAAGCGCACCGGGGGCCGGCGGGCGCTGGTCACCATGTGCATCGGCGGCGGCCAGGGCATCGCCGCCATCTTCGAGCGTGCCGCGTGACACGGAGGCCGGACAAGGAGGCGAGCAGATGAGCGGTGACCCCACCAGCGAGATGGGCCCGGGCGACGAGGCCCCGCCGGGCACCCCAGGCGCCGGCGAGAACATCTGCCCCACCTGCGGCGGCACCGGCCAGCTGGACGGCGCCGCCTGCCAGACCTGCGGCGGCACCGGCAAGGTCATCGAGGAGATCGGCGGAGCCTAGCGCGCGGCGCCGCGGCCCCGGCGGTCCAGGGGCCTACTTCTCCTGGATGTAGGAGCCGGGGGCGTCGGCGATGGGGGGGTGCTTGTCGCTGCCCATGGGAGGGGGCTTGCGGCGTTGGCCGCCGTGGGCCTTGGCCCAGGGGACCCAGTCCTCCCACCAGGAGCCCTGGTGCTCGGTGGCCCCGGCCAGCCAGGTGTCGGGGTTGGGCGGGTTCTCGTCGTTGGTCCAGTGGCGGGCCTTGGCGCTCGGCGGGTTGACGATACCGGCGATGTGGCCCGAGGAGCTGAGCACGAACCGGGCGTCGCCCTTGACCAGCTGGGTGGTGTTGTAGGAGGAGGTCCAGGGGGTGATGTGGTCGGTCACGGCCCCGACCAGGTACAGGTCCTGGATCACCGCGTCCAGGTGCAGGCGCACCCCGGCCAGCTCCATCTCGCCCCTGGCCAGCTGGTTCTCCAGGTAGCAGGTGCGCAGGTAGAACGAGTGCATGGCCGCCGGCATGCGGGTCGAGTCGGCGTTCCAGGCCAGGATGTCGAAGGCCGGCGGGTCCTCGCCCATCAGCCAGTTGGTGGTCACGTAGTTCCAGATGAGGTCGTTGGCCCGCAGCAGGTCGAAGGTGGTGGCCATCTCGCGACCCTCCAGGTAGCCCTGGCGGGCCATCTTGGCCTCGAGCCGCTCGACCGTCTCGGCGTCGGTGAAGCTCCCCAGCACCCCGGGCGAGGAGAAGTCGACCAGGGTGTTGAGCAGGGTCGCGGACTTCACCCGCTGGTCGCCGATGGCGTCCAGGTAGGCGATCAGCATGGTGGTCAGGGTGCCGCCGAGGCACAGCCCGACCACGTTCGCCTGGGGTGCCCCGGTGATGTCGCGGACCACGTCCAGGGCGGTGACCGGACCCTGGAGCAGGTAGTCGTCCAGCTTCACCCCGCGCATGGTCTGGTCGGGATTGCGGTAGCTGATGGCGAACACGGTGTGGCCGTGGTCGACCGCCCACTGGATGAAGCTGCGCCCGGGGGCCAGGTCCATCACGTAGTACTTGTTGATCCAGGGCGGGCTGCACAGGATCGGCGTCTCGTAGGTGGTGCGGGTCGTCGGCGCGTACTGGAGCAGCTCCATGAGGGAGTTGCGGAACACCACCTTGCCCTTGCTGGCGGCCAGGTTCTCGCCCAGCTTGAACGGGGTGGTGTCGACCTGGCGCGGCTTGCCGCCGTTGCTGACCAGGTCGTCCAGGAGGTTGTTGAGCCCCTTGGCGGCGCTGCGCCCGCCGGTGTCGAAGGCCCGCTTGAGCGCCGCCGGGTTGGTGGCCAGGAAGTTCGAGGGCGCCATGGCGTCGATCAGCAGCTGGGTGGCCAGCTCGGCCTTGCTCCGCCAGCGCGGCTCCAGCTCGGCCGCGGCCACCAGCTCCCTGGCCAGCCGGGCCGTCAGCAGGTAGCCCTGCTGGAGCCCGAAGAACAGGGGGTTGCTGTCCCAGGCCGTGTCGGCGAAACGGCGGTCCCTGGCCGCCGGCGGGATCGGCGGGCTGGTCTGGGCCCCGAGGACCCGGGCGGCGCTGACCGCCCCGGTGGCGGCCAGGCCGGCGGCGTACCGCAGCCCGGCCAGCGCCCCGCCGAAGGGATGACGGACCAGTCCCGTCCCCACCTCGGCCATCGCCCGGGCCAGTGAGACCGGGTCGAGGCTGGCCACCAGCCCCGCTTCGGGTCCGAGGGCCTCGGCCGCCCGCTCGGCGACCCGTTCCGCATCTTGTCGGTCCATCCGTGTTCACTATGACGAGCAGCCGCTCACAACGTCAACTGGAGCGCCGGTCGGCCCCGACCGGCGCTCCAGGCCGGAAAGCACGACGAGGCCCGCAATGGGGCCTCGTCATACCGGGGGATTCCCGTTCGGGGGGCTGGTGCGTCAGCTCTTGACGCTCTTGGCGGCCTTGGTGCCCTGCTCCTCGATGCGCTCGTAGAGCGGGGTGGTCACCTCGATGGCCTTGTGGAGGAACTCGCGCTGAGCCTTGAGCAGCTCGGCGGCGAAGTCGTAGGCGGTGTCGACCAGCTCGGCCGGCGAGGGGTAGCGGTCGGCGCCCGGCCAGGCGACGGCCCCGGGCACGAGCTGCTCGGCCGCCTCGGTCCAGCTGCGCAGGCCGTCGACCACGGCCTCCTGGCCCTTGCGGATGGTGTCGAGGACCTGGCCCTGCAGGTCGTCAGTGGCGGTCTTGGTGGCCATTCAGTGCATCCTTCCGTTGGGGTGGTTCCTGATGCGCGCAAACTATACTTAGCACATCGATAGTTTGTCAAGTGCTAGGATCGAGCCGAGATGAACGACCCATGGAAGTCGCAGATGGAGGCCCTCGGCTCCTTCATCCGGACCCAGCGCAAGCTGGCCGACCTGTCGCTGCGGGAGATGGCCGAGATGACCGAGGTCTCCAACCCGTACCTGAGCCAGCTGGAGCGGGGCCTGCATCAGCCGTCGGTCCGGGTGCTCAAGGCGATCGCCAACGCCCTCAACCTCTCGGCCGAGACCCTGCTGGTCCAGGCCGGCCTGCTCGAGGACGGCGAGGAGGGCGCGCCCGCCACCGGGTCCTCGGTCGAGGCGGCCATCCGCACCGACCCGATCCTGGCCGACGACCAGAAGGAGGCCCTGATCAACGTCTACCGGGCCATGGTCGGCGACCGCCGCCCCGGCTGAGCGGCCGCCACGGATGTCACGGGACGCGGGCGGCCGAGCGCCCTAGCAGCACGGTCGCGCTCAGGCAGGCCAGCACCACCACCAGCACGGTGGTCGGGATCACCGCCGGCGAGCTGGCGTCCACCAGCCGGCCGATCACCGCCGGCAGCACCACCCCGCCGAGGTTGGCGGCCGCGAACACCAGGGCCGTCGGCCCCCGCGCCCCCGCCGCCGCGGCCAGCCAGGCCAGCACGGTCGGGAACACCGGCCCAAGGGCCAGGCCGGTCAGGGTGTAGGCGAACGGGGCGACCGCCGGCAGGTGGGCCAGCCCCAGCCCGGCCGCGGCGACCAGCAGGCAGCCGCCGACCAGCGCCGGCGCGGCCACCCGCAGGGCCAGCGGGATGGCCAGCAGCCGGCCGGTGGTGATGGCCGCCCAGTAGCCGGCCGTCCAGCTGGCGGCCGCCCCGGCGGCGGTGCCGCCGGCCCGCAGGCTGGTCGCCTCGAAGCCGCCGACGCCGTTCTCCACGCCCACGTACAGCAGCAGCAGGGCCACGAACCCGCCGACCAGCCCCAGCGGCGGCGGCCCGGGGTCGCGGGCGGGCGGCGTGGCCGTCGCCGGCAGGTCCCGGGTGAGGCCCACGGCGACCACGGCCAGCAGGGCGCCGGCGCAGAACGGCACCCGGTAGCCGCCGGAGGCGGCCAGGGCCAGCGGGCCGAGGACGGCCCCAGCGCCGAAGCAGGCCCCGAGGAGGTTCAGCATGGCCGCGGCCCGGTCGCCGAAGGCGTCGGTGAACAGCACGTTGATCTCGACCACGACCACCCCGAAGCCGACCCCGATGGCGAACGCCGCCACCAGCACCGCCGGCCAGGCCGGGGCCAGGGTCATCGCCACCGCCCCGGCCACCAGCAGGGCGGTGGCCAGCCGCAGCCAGGTGCGGGCGGACAGCCGCCGCTCCAGCCCCCACCAGCCGATCCCGGTCGTCGCCCCGAAGAAGTGGGCGCTGAGCACCAGGGCCGACCCGCCGCCGCCCACCCCGTAGGTGGCCCGCAGCTCGGGCAGGGCCGGCCCGTACAGCGACAGCAGCAGGCCGACGGCCGCCCCCAGCACCAGCACCCCGACGGTGGAGGCCCGATTCACCGGGGCACCCCCCTGGGGTTCCCCGGACCCCTCCGGCCTATTCAAGTTCCTCGTCGCCGGTGAGGCGGGCGGTGGCCTCCTGCTGGCGGCGGGCGGCCTCGGTGAGGAAGTGGAGGATGACCTCGAGCTGCTCGTCGCTGTAGCCGGCGTACAGCTCCTCCAGCGAACGGACCCAGTCGGCGAACAGCGGGGCCACCCGGGCGTACATGCGCTCGACGTCGACCTCGACCAGGATGCTGCGCCGGTCGCTCGGGTTCTGGATGCGCCTGGCGAAGCCCTTCTGCTCCAGCCGGTTGATCAGCCCGGTCACCGACGCCGGGGCCAGCCCGGTCTGCCTGGCCAGCTCCCCGGCGGTGAGCGGCCCGGAGCGCTCCAGCAGGTCGAGCGCCTTCTCCTCGCTGGCGCTGAGCCCCTGCCTGGCGGCCACGGCGGTATGGAACATCACCGTGGCCACGCTCGAGGCCCGCCCGGCCATGGCCAGCTGCTCGAGCAGCTCGGCCCGCCGGCCGGTCGGGGACCGCGTGTCGTCGGGGGCCGAGGGGGTTGCCATGCCCGCCAGTGTAGCCTATATTTAGTTCGTCCGAACGAAATACTTCTCGGAGGAGCAGCAGATGACCAAGGCACTCATCGCCGGGGGCGGCGTGGCCGGCCCGGTCACCGCGATGGCGCTCCAGCGCGCCGGCATCGAGGCGGTGGTCTTCGAGGCCCACCTCCCCAGGCCCGGCGACGCCGGCTCCTATCTCACCGTCGCCACCAACGGCCTCGACGCCCTGCGGGCCATCGACGCCGACAAGGCGGTGCTGGCCAACGGCTTCCCGACCCCGACCAACGTGCTGATGAGCGGCACCGGCCGGCGGCTGGGGGCGGTCAGCAACGGCGGCCGGCTGGCCGACGGGACCGTCAGCCACACCATCAAGCGGGCGCGGCTGTACCGGGCCCTGCACGAGGAGGCGGCCGCCCGCGGCATCCGCGTCGAGTACGGCCGGCGGCTGACCGGCGCCGAGGTCACGGCCGACGGCGGCGTGGTCGCCGCCTTCGACGACGGCACCTCGGCGGCCGGGGACCTGCTGGTCGGCGCCGACGGGGTCCACTCCACGACCCGGCGGCTGCTCGACCCGGCCGCCCCCGCCGGCCGCTACGTCGGCCTGGTCAACTTCGGCGGCTACACCCCCGACAGCGCCGGCACCGCCGAGCCCGGGGCCTGGCACATGATCTTCGGCCGCCGCGCGTTCTTCGGCTACGTGGTCGACCCCGACGGCGGGACGGTCTGGTTCGCCAACGTCCCCCGCCCCGCGGTGACCGCGGCCGAGCGGGCGGCCACCAGCGCCGAGCGCTGGCGGCGCCAGCTGGTGGAGCTGTTCGCCGGCGACCACGGCCCGGCCGGCGACCTGATCGCCGCCGGCACCCTGGAGCTGGCCGGCGACAGCACCCACGACCTGCCGTCGGTGCCGACCTGGCACCGGGGGCCGATGGTGATCGTGGGCGACGCCGCCCACGCCCCCTCGCCCACCTCCGGCCAGGGCGCCTCCATGGCCGCCGAGGACGCCGTGGTCCTGGCCAAGTGCCTGCGCGACCTGCCCGAGATCCCCCAGGCCCTGGCCGCCTACGAGCGGCTGCGCCGCCGGCGGGTCGAGCGCATCGTCGCCCAGGGGGCACGGACCGGCAGCGCCAAGACCCCCGGCCCGGTCGGCCGGGTGGTCCGCGACCTGGCCCTGCCCCTGGTGTTCCGGTTCCTGGTCACCGAGCGGTCGACGGCCTGGATCTACAACCACCACATCGACTGGGACACCCCCGTCCAGGTCCCGGCCGAGGCCGCCTGACCCGCCTACGGGGGCCGGTCGGCCAGGACGTCGGACGGGTCGACCCCGAGCAGCCGCAGGGCGGCGGCGGCCTCGGCGGTCACCGCCTCGACGTCGGCGGGCTGGGCGGTGGCCCGGCGGGCGTCGTCCAGGACCAGCCGGATATGGCGGACGCAGGCGTGGCGCCGGTCCTCGGTGGCCGAGCTGGTGCCGACGTCGCGGAGCAGGACGATCAGGGCACGGGTCACGGCCGGCTCGGCGGCCCCGAACCGGCGGATCTGGGCGGTCCCGAGCCGCAGGTAGTCGGGGAACTTGGGGCGGGGCACGGCCACCCGCAGCTCCCCCTGGTCATCCCGGACGATCCAGTCGCCCAGGCGCAGGCGGGCCAGGCTGCACAGCAGCACCGACAGGTGGTGGACCGCCTGGACGCCGGTGTAGGGGTCGTTGACGGCCGGTGACAGGGCCTTGTTGGCGATGTCGACCAGCCGGCGGATGCCGAAGCCGACGTCCTGCACCATGGTCCGCTCGAACCCGACCTGGACGGCCTCGTCCACCGCCTCCCGCAGCGTGCCGGCCCCGGGCGGTGGCTGGCCGGCCGTCCGGCCCCAGGCCCAGGCGATCGGCGTCCCGGCCACGACGTGGTCGCCGACCTGCCTGGCCACCACGACCACCACGTCGTGGCGGACGGCCATCCTGACCAGCGGATCGGGGTCGACGGCCTGGATGTAGCCGGAGCGGGCCGAAGGCAGGCCGACCGCCACCAGCGGCGGCTCGGGGCAGCGTTCCTCCGCCTCCCGGTAGCCGGGCTGATGGGGATAGACCTCGTCGATCACCGCGCTGGCCTCGCGCTCGACCTGGCTCATGATGGTGTCGATCTGGATCGAGCGGGCCAGGTGGTGGATGAAGTAGATGAGGACGCCGACGCTGGCCAGGGCGAGGGCCAGCGACCCCGACACGGCCAGCCGGGGGACGAACGCCTCCTGCCCTGACCCCTGGACCCCGACGGTGTACAGCCCGGCCGTGCTGTAGGCGAAGGCGCCCACGAAGATGCTCAGCACCAGCTGGGTGCCCCGGTCGCGCATGAAGTTGCGCAGCAGCCGCGGCGAGTACTGGCCGGAGGCGATCTGGAGGGCGACGATGGTAAGGGCGAACACCAGTCCCGTGACCGTGATCATCGTGGACGACACCACGATCAGCAGCGACCGGGCGTCGTCGGCGGTGCCCTGGAAGGCCAGGGTCGCCCAGGGGGAGTCCTGGTCCACCTCGACCCGCGACAGGGCCGCCCCGGCCAGCAGGAACACCACCACCGAGACCGTCGGCAGCACCCACAGGGCACCGGCGAGGTAGTCCAGGAGCACCCGACGCCGAGCGAGCAGGTTCATCCTGGCGGCTACCGGGGCGGGCGGGTGGCGACGAACACCTCGTAGGTGCCCGGCTCCAGCTCCGAGTGATCCACCGGGACCGCCCGGGCCCGGAAGCCGGCCTCCTCCAGCAGCCCCAGCCAGGTGGCCCGGGGGAACAGGCCCTCGACGTGGCGGTCGTGCTCGACCCGGACCGAGCCGTCGGCCTCGCGCAGCAGGTAGGCGTAGTCGACGGTGCAGGTGGTGTCGAGCGGGTCGGGGTCCCAGGTCCACTCCAGGAACCGGGCGCCCCGGCCCCGGTCGCCGTCGTGGCCGCCCCAGTCGGTGCCGGTACGGAAGGTCTCCCGCAGCTGGTCGGGGGCGAACAGGGCCGCCCCGCCCGGCCGGCAGTGGACGAACGCCGTGGCCAGCACCCGGGCCAGGTCCGCGGTGGTGGTCATGTAGTTGATGGCGTCGTGGACGAACACGGCGTCGAAGCTGCGGCCCAGCCGGACCGTGCGCATGTCCCCCTGGACGTGCTCGCACTCGGGGTTGAGCTCCCGGCTGACCTCGAGCATGCCCGGCGACAGGTCGACCAGGGTGAGCTGGAAGTGGGCCTTGAGGTGGGAGGCGTTGTTGCCGCCGCCCGAGCCCAGCTCCAGCACCGTGGTCGGCGGCCGGTCGGCGGCCTCGGTCAGCAGCCGCCGGTAGGTCTCCGCCTCCTCGGCGTAGGTGGCCGGCGCCGACAGCAGCGGCCACCAGCCGGCCAGGTCACCGTACATGCGTGGATCCATGGCCGGGAGTCTAGCGGCCTGGCTCCGGGCGGTAGCGGAGGAACAGGAACCCGTCCTGCTCGCAGACCGAGCAGAGCCGCAGCGGCGGGGTGCCGGGGAGCGGGGGGCCGTCCAGGATGCGCTTGGCGGCGCCGACCAGGCGGGGCGAGAGGGTGAGGCAGAGCTCGTCCAGCAGGCCGGCGGCGGCCAGCTGGGCGCTGAGGGTGGGGCCGCCCTCGGCCAGGACGGCCCGGTGGCCGCGGTCGCCGAGGGCGGACAGGGCCAGGGCGAGGTCCACGTCGCGGTCGCCGGCCACGATCACCTCGGCCACCTCGGCCGCCCGGGCCAGGACCTCCGGCGGCGCGGCGGCCACGGTGACCACGAGCGGCCGGGCGAGCGGGGCGGTGAAGAACGGCGCCTCCCAGGCCAGCCGGCAGGAGCGGGTCACCACCGCCACCGGCACCCGGGACGGCCCGTAGCCCTCGGCCCTGACCGTCCCCGGCCGCCACCAGGACCACGTCGGCCAGCGAACGCAGCCGCAGGAACAGGTCGTGGTCGGCGCTGCCCCCGAGCCCGCCCGAGACGCCGGCGATGGTGGTGGCGCCGTCGACGCTGGCGATCATGTTCAGCCGCACTCCGGGCCGGCCGCCGGGCCCGGCCCGGGGCGGGTCGCCGTAGACGCCGGCCGGGTCGACCGGGTCCAGGGGGGTCGGGAGCAGCTGGCGCACGGGCGGCTCAGCCGTCCCCGTCGGCCAGGGCCCGCCGCACGCGCTCCAGGACGTGGCCCTGGAAGGCGTCGACCCGGGCCGGGTCGAGGGTGGCGGACCGGTCGCCGTGGCGGACGGCCAGGGCCGCCCGCACCGTGGCCGGGTCGTCGGTGCGAGGGAGGGCCCAGGCGCCGGCGTCGTCCTTGGAGGACCACACGCCCTCCTCGGTGAAGCGCCAGCCCCGGCAGGCGTTGAGCACGCTCTGCTGGAGGGCCGGCTCGTGGGCCCCGTGCCAGGCCAGCGAGGCGCCCAGCGCCTTCAGCACCTGCCGGCGGGGGATGGGGCCGACCAGGTCGCGGGGCGGCGGGCCGGCCAGGGGGCGGCCGTGGCCGCGGAGGATGTCCAGGTCGAGCAGGAACCAGTGGGCCGGCTCGGACGCCGGCTCCAGCGACAGGCGGTACGGCATGCGGGGGCCGACGTTGAGGTTGATCTCGAAGCAGGGCCGCGGGGCCGGGGCGGCCACCGCGGCCCTGGTGTAGAGCACGAACTCCAGGCCCCGCAGCGGCCAGGTCATGGCCAGCTCGCCCAGGGCGGCGATGACGGCCCGGCCGGCCTCCTCTGAGGGGGCGGCGTCGCAGACGGCCACCAGGTCGACGTCGCTGTCGGGCGCGACCCCGCCCAGCGCCCCCGACCCTCCCAGGTAGACGGCGGCCAGGTTGTCCCCGAGCAGCCGGCCCAGCAGGGCCGCGGCGGCCCGACCGCACGCCTCGACCAGCTCCTGCGGGCCCATCGACGTCCGGTCTGCCCCCACGGTCGGCTCCTCGGCTGAGTCGTCCGGCCATTGTCCCCCGCGGACCGTAGGATGCCGGCGGGCGGTCCGCCAGGGATTCGGTCGATGGTGGTCGCGGGGAGGCGATCATGATCACGCAAGCCGACCTGGAGCGCCGCCGCCCCGGCGCTGGCCGCCGGCCGAGGCGGCGACTGCGTCCTGTGGTTCGAGGCCGACCTGCACGACCAGCTCCAGATCGCCCAGATCCTGGCCGCGCTCGGCCGCCTGGGGGGCGAGGCCTTCGACCGCCTGAGCCGCTAGTACCCATCGACCCGCGACGGCCTGTCGCTGACCGAGCGGCGCATCCTGGCCGCCACCCCGGAGGAGGGGACCTCGCCGCGGCGGTGTTCGCGCCGCTGGGGGAGCGGGAGGCTCGGCCCTATCTGGCCGACCTGTTCCTCTTCCGGATCGTGGCCGGCTGGCCCGGGCGCGGTCCCGCTCCGCTGCTGCGGCTCGACCGGCCGACGGTGAGGTGACCGCCGGCACCGGCCTGCGGCCGACCGCGGCCGGCCGGCATGCCCGGCGGGGCGAGGCCGGCCAGGTGGCCCTCAACGGCATCGACCGCTGGATCGGCGGGGTCCACCTGCACGGCGAGGTCGCCCGCTGGCGCTGGGACGAGGGGACCGAGTCGATCGTATCGGCGGCCAATTTCACCCTACCCGGGTGATGCGCGCGCGGGCGCGGCCCGTCAGGCTGCCCTGCGTGACGTCTGCCATCTCCTCCAGCTGGCCAGCCAGCCGGAATGAGTTCTGGTCCTGGCAGGTCTGGGGCGCCTGCCGGACCGCCGGGCCCTCGCTGTTCTACTCGCCCGAGGGCGAGCGGGGCTCGCGCAAGCGCCGCCGGGAGAGCTCGGCCAAGGCCATCTGCGCCACCTGCGAGGTGGCCGAGGTCTGCGCCGCCTACGCGCTCGCCTGGCGGGAGCCGTACGGCACCTGGGGTGGGCTGTCCGAGGCCGACCGCGACGCCCGCTACCGCACCCTCGACCCGGCCGAGGCCAACGCCGACTACCGCGAGGCCCTGGCCGCCTGGCAGCGCCGCGCCGGCGCCGCCGGCCAGGCCGGCCCCAGGCAGGTCAAGCTGAGCGGGTGATGTCGAGCGTGGCCGTGTGGTGCCGGAACTCGCGGGGGACCAGCAGCAGCTTGGTGGCCGCGACCAGCGGGGGCATGAAGCCGGCGCGCAGCCGGCGTAGGTCGTTCCAGGCCTGCTCGTAGGGGTGCAGCGGCACCCCGAGGGCGGCCAGGCGCTGGTAGCCGGTGCGGAACCGCTCCTCGTCAGCGGACGAGGCCTCCGGCTCGGCGTCCTCGACCCCGATCGCGGGCAACCCTCGGAGGTTCTGCACCAGCCTTGTGCCCCGCCGTAGCAGTCGCGCCGCCGGCCCAGCCTGGGAAGTGTCGATCGTGGCCACGCAGATGGCGGCCGCGTCCATCACCACCGCGAGCGCGGTCAGCCAGTGCTGGCCCGGCTGCCGGGAGCGGAACAGGGCGAGCATCGGGTAGGCCGTGTGGCTGTCGTACACGTCGTCGCACCACCGCTCCCACTCGGCGAACATCGCCGCCACCGCCTCGGCCCCACCGCTGGCATGGCAGGCCTCCAGGAACCCGAGCGGGGTGACGGCCTCGTCGGAGAGGTCGTCCAGGGCGAGGAGTTGCACCTCCCGCCGGCTGTAGGCGCCGTACAGGGTGGGCAGGTAGCCGATGACCAGGGCCATGGTGACCAGGCCCATGAACGCCTCGACAAGGACGAGCAGGCGGGCCAGGTCGCCCGTGGGCACGATGTCGCCGAACCCGACGGTGAGGAACCCGACGCCGGCGAAGTACACCGCGTCGATGTAGCCGTCGATGCCGCTGGTCCTCGACCGCAGCCCCCACCAGACGGCGCCCCACCCCACGACCAGGAGCAGCACCCAGAGCACCAGCAGGCCGAGCAGCGAGAGCGGGCCATAGATGCCCAGGAAGCCCTCGCGAAGCTCTGGCCGGGCCCGCCGCCCGACGGCCATCCAGGCGCGCCAGGTCTGCCGGTAGAACACCGGCGTGGGCCAGAACCTGCCCGGTCGGCGCCGGGTGGTGACCAGGGTGCTGACCGCGTCGGAGGCGGTGGCGAGCACCAGAGTCAGCCCGGCGACCACGGCCAGGACCTCGACGACGCCCTCGGCAATCAATTCGAGCGTCAGATTCGGCGGTCGGAACTTTTTCGTCAACGTCCCACACCTTTGCCGGGAGCTGCGGTAGCGTTCCGCGCCGTTCGACGAGCCTTCCGTCTCCTTCCCCACGGGGGCCGCCTTGCTGACGCCTGCCTTCCGCCGCCCCGCCGCGGGGCGATCAACTGTCACCGTCCTCATGCTCGTCGTCGCCCTGGTCGCCCCCGCCCTGGTCGGGCCGGCCCAGGCCGGCCAGCAGGACCGGGCCGAGCTCTCCCAGGTCCAGCGCAAGCTGGACCGGATCCGCCGGGTCCTGAAGAACGCCAAGTCGGACGCGGCCGAGATCGCGGTCGCCCTCGAGCAGGCCGACCGCGACGTGGCCGTGGCCCAGGCCGCCCTGGCCCTGGCCGAGCGCCGCTACCGGGAGGCCCAGGCCGAGCGGGAGCAGGCGGTGCTGGAGGCCACCCGGGCCAAGCTGGAGGTGGACGCCCAGCAGGCCGTGATCGACCGGCGGGCGTACGCGACCTACGTCAGCAGCGGCGCCTCGGCCATGCTCACCCTGGTCGTCGACGCCGACAGCGTCGGGGACCTGCTCGACCGCTCCAAGCTGCTCGACAACGTGGCCAAGGACGCCAACCACCAGCTCCAGGCCCTGACCGACGCCAAGGTGGCCGCCGACGCGGCCCGCCGCCGGGCCGTGGACGCCGAGCGGCGGGCGGCCGACGAGAAGGCGCGGATGCGCGACCGGGCCGCCGAGCTGGCCGCCGTCCGGGCCGCCCGGGCCGCCGCCCAGCAGGCCATGGAGCGCCGGATCGACTCCCTCCAGTCCCGCCAGGGGTGGCTGGCGAACCGCTCGACCCGGCTCATCCGCCGGATCAAGGCCGAGGAGGCGGCGCGCCGCCGGGCTGCCGAGGCGGCCCGTCGGGCCCGGCTGGCCCGGCTGGCCCGCCTGGCCAGGGAGCGGGCCGCGGGCCCGACGGTCATCTCCAGCGACGACGACGGCGGGTACGGCGGCGGCCCCGACACGGCCAGCTACAACAACCTCACGCCGAACGCCAAGCGCCTGTACGGGCTGGTGGAGCGCATCTTCGACGTCCACTCGATCGGCGGCTGGCGGCCGTACGGGTCGGTGCCGGGCAGCGACCATCCCTGGGGCCGGGCCCTCGACGTGATGACCTGGTCGAACCGTTCCCTGGGGTGGCGGATCGCCATCTGGGCGGTGGGCAACCGGGGGGCCCTCGGCGTCAAGTACGTGATCTTCAACGCCCGCATCTGGACCAGGAGCCGGGGCTGGCACGCCTACCGCCACCCCTCCGACCCCTGCAACTGCAACCCGACCCTGCGCCACGACGACCACGTGCACATCTCGGTGCTGTACTGAGCGTGGCTGATTGGCTTCCTAGCTCGGGGGTACTCAGCCGTCCCCGAACGAGGAGGACACCGCATGTCCGAGCAGGAAGCGCAGGTGCCTGACCAGGTCGAGGGCGAGCCGGTGGTCGAGGTCCAGGAGGCGACCGACCCGCTGACCCCCGAGGAGGTCCGGGAGGCCCAGGAGGCCGACACCGAGCAGCCGTAGCCTGGGCGGGACCCGACTGGCCGGCGTGGGCGGCAGCTGGGACTACGCCTGGTCGACCAGCGCCTGGGCGGCCGCCCTGGCCGCGCTGCTGGTCGCCCTGTGGGCCCTGGCCGCCCTGTCCGACCCCGGCCCGGGCCCGTCCTGGGCCTGAGCCGCCGGTGGGCCCGGGCGGTGCCGCTGGCCGGGATCGGCCCGGCACTGTTCCTGCACGCCCTGGTCTTGCAGAACCTGGGCTGGCAGGCGGTCCTCGGCGGCCGCTCCCAGGTCCAGGCGTTCCTGCTGGTCATGGCGGCCAACCTGGCCGGCCTGGCCGCCGGGTCGGCCCAACCGGCGCATCGACTACATCTGGCTGTGGGGCGACCTCGCCGCCGCCGGGTTCGTGGCCATCACGAGCACGGCCAGCGACCACCGCGGCGGCGCGGTCACCATCCGCCCGGCCTAGGCCTCCCCGACCTCGTCGGAACCTGGGTCGGGATCCGGCTGGTCGCCCTCGGCCAGGATGGCGTACAGGCGACGCCGGGCCTCGGTGAGGATCTCCAGCGCCCGGGTCTGCTGGGCCTCGGTGCCGGCGGCCCCGACGCTCCAGGCGGCCTGGGCGGTCTGGGCGATGGCGTCGCGCAGATTCCAGGCGGCCGGGGCCACCCCGGCGGTGACCTGCTCCCAGGGCGCCTCGCCCAGGTGCTCGGCCTCGGCCCGGCCGGCGTCGGTCAGGGTGAACCGGCGTCGCCCCTCGCCCTCCTCGCCGGCGATCAGGCCCTCGTCCTCCAGCAGCTGGAGGGTGGGGTAGACCGACCCCGGGCTGGGGCGCCAGACGCCGCCGGTGCGTGCCTCCAGCTCCTGGATCATCTCGTAGCCGTGCATCGGCCGCTCCGCCAGCAGGGCCAGGATCGCGGCCCGGACGTCCCCGCGGCCACGCCGCCCTCGGCCGCGACCCCGGCCGAATCCCCACGGCCCCGGGGGCAGGGGCGGCCTCCCGGGGCCCCAGGGCCCGAAGCCGCCGTGATGGCCCGCCCCCAGCCACTCCTCGTGGGGGCCGTGCCCGTGCATGAACATTCGTCGTCGCATCGCTGCATCACCTCCTGTGGTCGTTCGCAGCGACACTAACGATATATCTTTGATAGTCGATGATGCAACACCGATAGCTTGTTCATGAGAGGCGGGTGCGGCGGATGGCGTCGATGCGGGCCTGGCTGGAGGGATGGGAGCGGAGCAGGGCGGCCATGCCCCTGGGGCGGGGCTGGGCCTGCTCGACCTGGAGGAACAGGGCCAGCACCTGGACCAGGCCGGGACCGTAGCCCAGCTCGGCCGCGTGCCGGTCGGCGGCGTGCTCGCCGGCCCTCGAAAGGGCCGCGGCCAGCACCCTGGCCAGGCGGACGAGCAGGGCCAGGGGCAGCCACAGCAGGCCGAGGCCGACCACCAGGACGCTGCCGGCCACGACCAGCACCCCGAGGACGGCCAGCAGCACCAGCATGCCGAGGGCGCCGTCGGGCGCCCGGCCGCCGGCCAGCCCGCCGGTGCGGTCGCTGAGGCGATGAAAGATTCGGGCCAGCCAGCGGGTGACCCGGCGGATGGCCCGCAGCAGCCGGTCGCCGGCCTCGAACGGCAGCAGGTACCACCAGCCGAGGATGATGGCCAGGGGGTGCAGGTGCCGGTGGTGGCCGGCCTCGTGGGCCAGCACCGCCTCCAGCATGTCGTCGGGCAGCTCCAGGGCCATGCGGGTCACGGCCAGCACGTGGCCGCCGAGCGCGAACGCGTTGACCTGCCGCTTCTCCTCGACCCGGAGCAGGTAGCGGCCCGGGTCGGTCCCGGCCCGGCGGCAGACCCGGTGAAGGGCCGGGGTGATCCGGGCCAGCTCGGCCGGGCGCGGCCGGCGCAGGCTGCGGTACAGCAGCCGGGCCAGCCCGGCCTCCACCGGCCGGGCCAGGATCAGGGTGGCGCTGGCCGTCCAGGCGGCGCAGGCGACGACCGCCACCGTGACCGGCTCCCAGCCGGCCAGGACGGCCGCCCCGTAGGCGGGCGGGGCCACCACGACCAGCGACAGCAGCCAGATGAGGACCACGATGGCGAACATCCCGACCGAGGTCCCGCTGACCCGTGACCGGGCCGGGTGGAGGGGCGCGGACGGCGCCCGCGGCTGCTGCGGCGGCATGAGGTGAACGATACGTAGAGTGTCGTGCAGGTGCGACGACAGGAGGAGCCATGCCGATCTTCCGGCTGAACCACGCCGTGCTGTATGTCCGCGACACCGAGCGCAGCGTCGCCTTCTACCGGGACGTGCTCGGCTTCCGGGCCGTCATGGCCATGCCCGGGGCGGCCTTCATCCAGGCACCGGCCTCGACCAACGACCACGACCTGGGCCTGTTCGAGGTCGGCGCCGGCGCCGGGCCCTCGGAGGCCGGGCGGCGCACCGTCGGCCTGTACCACCTGGCCTGGGAGGTCGACACCCTGGCCGAGCTGGAGCGCCTGGCCGGCCGCCTGTCCGAGGCCGGGGCCCTGGTCGGCGCCTCCGACCACGGCACCACCAAGAGCCTGTACGCCAAGGACCCCGACGGCCTCGAGTTCGAGGTCGCCTGGATCGTCCCGGCCGACCTGCTCGACGACCAGGCCCTGGCCGCCCGCGAGCGCATCGGCCCCCTGGACCTGGCCCGCGAGAAGGACCGCTACGGCGCCGACACCAAGGGCGGCATCGGCATCTCGGTCCCGGCCTCCTGAATACAGAAGGCCCGCCACGGTCGACGGGCCTTCTGTATGGGGGAACCTGCGCGCGGGAGGCGCGGTGTGGGGGCTTATCCGTTGGGGCGGGCGTAGCCGACGATGCTGCTGCCCAGGGACTGGACGCGCACGTAGTCGCCGGTGTGGGTGGCCGAGATCCGCTGGCCGTTACCGATGTAGACCGACACGTGGGAGATGGGGCTGTAGTAGAAGATCAGGTCGCCCGGCTGGAGCTCGCTGGCCGAGACGCGCCGGCCGACGTTGTACTGGGCGGCGCTGGAATGGGGGAGCGAGACCCCGGCCTGCCGCCAGGCCATCATGGTCAGGCCCGAGCAGTCGAAGCAGGCTGATCCCGAGCCGCCGTAGCAGTAGGGCTTGCCGACCTGGGCCCTGGCGTAGGCGACGACCGCCGCGGCCGAGCCGCTGGCGCCGCCGCCACCGCCGCCACCCGAGGGCGGGGGAGCGATCGGGTTGGACGGGCGGGTGGGGGTCGAGGGGCGGTCGGCGGCCCGCATCCGGGCCAGCAGGGCCCGGGTCTTGTCGGCGGCCCGCTCGACCTCGGCCTTCTTGGCGGCCAGGCGGTCGACCTCGGCGGCCTGGGCCTTCTCGGCCGCGACCAGTTCGCCCTGGCGCGCGTCGAGGGCCTTGCCGGCCACCCAGAGCTGGTCCATCAGGTCGCCGTCGTGGGCGGCCAGCAGGTCGAGCACCTGGACGCGGTCGATGGCGGCGTTCGGGTCGTCGGAGCCGAGCACGGCGGCCACGGCGCTGCCGGCGCCCTGCACGTAGGCGGCCGAGGCCCTGGCGCTGAGGACCGCCTGGAGCTTGCGGACATCGGCCTGGGCCCCGCTGGCCTGGGCCCGCAGGGCCTTGTGGGACCGCTGCAGCCGCTTGAGGGCCTCGTTGCTCTGGTTGTACTGCTCGACCAGCTGGTCGGCCTGCTGGTTCAGCTGGGCGAGCTGATCCTCGAGGCGGGCGGAGGAGGTCGGGGCTGCCACTGCCGTCGTATTCGACCCGGTGGACAGCACCGTCAGGGGCATCAGGATGGCCGCGAGCAGCACGCTACGAGCAACGCGGCGCGGCCAGCGACGGTGGGGGGTCCGTCGTGCGCCCAACGAGGGCAAAGGCCCGTCCTCCTTCCTCCCGCCTCCAGTGGCCGGACACGGGCTGGGCGCGGTGGGGAATTGGGGGGCGCGCCCTCTCCTCCGATGGGGGGTCGGCGGAGCCGTTCACGGTGAAACGTGTCCGTCCGGTAATCATTCCGTGATCAAACGGGCCGGACTGTACGCGCTTCTGTGAGATTCGCCAAATCCTCTGCTCACGAGCCGCCAATCTCGCGTCAAGGCTTGCCCCACCCAACATGTAGCGCATATGGTTCGCCAGATACAAGATCTTGGGTGTCCGACGCCGCCGGCCCTGGGACGCAGCCGGGTCCCTGCCTCCGGAGAACTGCGGGGAGAGGACGTGGAGAACTACGCACAATTGCGGGGGGCTCCGCCCCCCACATCCCCCCCAAATCCAACCCCATCCCGGGAGCCGGACAGTGTTCCGCTGGGGGAGCGGGAGCGTAGCGTCCTCGCCTTCGAGCGGCAGTGGTGGCGGCACGCCGGCGCCAAGGAGGAGGCGATCCGGCGCGAGTTCGGTGTCGGGCCCACCGCCTACTATCAGCTCCTGAGCCGGCTGATCGACGACCCCGCGGCCATCGCCCACGACCCCATGCTCGTCAAGCGCCTCCAGCGCCAGCGCGCCTCCCGACGCCGGCGGCGCAGCGGGCGTAGGCTCGGCCCACATCCGAGCGGAGGCTCCTAGGAGGTTCCCGTGAAACCCGGTCCGACGGCCCGGGCAGCCTTGGTATTGGTGGCGTTCCTGGCCGTCTTCACCGTTGTCGACCGGATGTCAGGGCCCGGCGGGCCCCGGCGCACGGCCGCCGCCCCGCCGGCGTCGACGGCCCGGCAGCCGGACACCAGCGCGGCCCCGACCACCACCGTCGCCCCCACCACGACCCGGCGGCCGACCACCACCGCCCCGCCGACCACCAGGAAGGCCACCGGGTCGACCCTCCGCCCGGCCGGCGGCGTCACCGTCCAGGTCCTCAACGCCGTCTGGGTCGCCGGCCTGGCCCACCGGGTGGCCTCCCAGGTCGGCGCGGCCGGCTACGACGTGGTCGCGGCCAACACCGCCCTCGGCAGCTTCTCGTCCTCGCGTGTCTACTACACCCCCGGCCACCGGGCCGACGCCGAGGCGTTCCGGGACCGCTTCCCGGCCTTCTCCAGGGTCGAGCCCGCCCCGGCCAACCTGTCCGACCGGATCGCCCTGCACGTGGTCATCGGCAAGGACTACCCGGGCGTCTGACCGACCCCGGGGACCCGGGCCATGGCACAGGCGCTCTTGGGGGCCGTGGGGGGGAGCGAGCTCCCCCCCACATGGATCAGGGACCGCCGTCAGACGTCTGTGCGTAACTGGCTCAGGTCTCCCCGTTGAGCACCGAACCAGTCCTGGGGGGGAAGGGCGGTGGCGCTCTCGCGCAGCAGGGCGGCCCGCTTGGCCCGCTCGTCGGGGGAGAGCTCCAGCGCGGCGGCGATCGTCTCGGCCAGCTCGGCGGTGTCGAAGGGGTTGACCAGCAGCGCCCCCGGGCCCAGGTCGTCGGCGGCGCCGGCGTTGCGGGACAGGATCAGGGCCAGGTCGCGCCGGCTGACCGACGGGCCCTCCTTGGCGACCAGGTTCATGCCGTCCCAGACCGGGTTGACGATCAGCACGTCGGCGGCGGCCATGGCGGCCAGGGCCCGCGGGTAGTTGTCCCGCAGCTCCAGCACCACCGGCGCCCAGGTCCGGGTCCGGAAGCGCTCGTTGATCGACTCGGCCAGATGCTTCACCTCGGCCGTGTAGGCCTGGTACTCGGGCAGGTCGCGGCGCGAGGGATAGGTGAGGGCGTAGTGGACGACCCGGCCCCTGGCCCGCGGGTTGCGCTCCAGGAACGTCGCGTAGCCCTCCAGGCCACGCAGGATGTTCTTGGACAGCTCCATACGGTCGATCCGCACGATCAGGCTGCGTCCTCTGGCCAGGTCGGCCACGACCCGGTCCTGGGCGCGGGCGTCGGCCTGGGCGGCCCGCTCCCGCAGGGCCTCGCCGTCCACCCCCAGCGGGTAGGTGCGGACCAGCACCGTGCGGCCGTCGCCGGCCCGGATCGTGCTCTGCTCGAAGTCGACCCGGTAGCCGGCGTCCAGGCAGCAGTGCAGGAAGTTGCGGGCCCAGCGGGGGACCAGGAACCCGAGCAGGTCGGCCCCGAGCATCCCCTCCAGGATCGCTCCGGCGGCCCGGCCGGGCAGCATGAGGAAGTAGCCGGGGTCGGCCCAGGGGCAGTGGGTGAAGTGGGCGACCCGCAGATCGGGCCGGCGCCGGCGGAGCATGGCCGGGACCAGGGCCAGGTGGTAGTCCTGCACGAACACCTCGGCGCCCCGGTCCGCCTCGTCGTCGCAGGCGGCCGCGAACGCCTGGTTGACGCCCTCGTAGTGCTGCCAGGCGACCCGGAAGCCGCGGTCGAAACGAGGGTGGCGGGGCACGTCGAACAGATAGTGGTGCAGGAACCAGACGGTCCGGTTGGCCACCCGGTTGTAGTAGCTCTGGTACTCCCGCGGGTCGAACACCAGGCTGCGCAGGCGCACGGCCCCCTGGGCCAGCTCCACGGTACGCAGCCGCCCCGAGCGGACCACCCGCCGGGCCGCCACCCGGTCCCCCTCGGTGATCGCCGCCGCCACCCAGGTGCCGGCCTGGCCGGCCAGGGCCGGGCCGAGGGCGGCCACCATGCCGCCGGCCCCCCGGCCGGCGGTCAGGTTGCCGTCGTCGTCGACCTCGAACTGGACCGGACCACGATTCGACGCCACCACCAGCTCGGCCATTGGAGAACTCCCGCCCTTCGGCGTCGCGAGGAACCCGTATGCTGCTAGCAGCATCGTGGCATTCCTGAACGCGACGGTCGACCGGATCCGAAGGCGGCGAGGCATGACCCAGACGGGCGAGCAGACGCCGAGGGCGCCGCTGCTCCAGCCGCCGGCCCACCGCCCGTCCCCCTACGAACGGTTCCTGCGCATCGGCATCACCGCCTGGTGCGGCATCGGGGTCCTCATCCTCGGCTACCTGGTGCTGCGGCTGATGGTGTACGTCAACCCGGTCGTCCCGCCCCTGCTGATCGCCGTGGCCGTGGTCTACCTGCTCAACCCCCTGGTGTCGGCCCTGGAGCGGCGGGGGGTGCCCAGGGTCGCCGGGGCCGGCATCGTCTACCTGCTGTTCCTGTGCATCGTGGCCCTGATCGTCTCGCTGCTCGTCCCGGTGGTGACCCGGCAGGTGTCCCAGGCGGTCCAGCACTTCCCCGACTACCTGGCCGACGCCCAGGCCTACGTGCGCCGGGTGGCCGCCCGGTTCGGCCAGGAGCCCAACTTCCGGCTGGACGCCGACCAGGTCAGGGCGTGGCTGACCGCCGAGGACAACCGCCAGACCGTGACCAGGTACCTGACCGGGCTCCGCTCGGTCACCACCTCGGTGATCAGCGGCCTGATCATCTTCGTGATCGGCCCGGTGATGGCCTTCTACCTGCTGGTCGACCTGCCGCGGCTGGAGCGGGGGACCATGGCCCTGATCCCGCCGGCCCGCCGTGAGGAGGTCAGGGGCCTGATGGACCGGATCAGCCAGACGGTCGGCGGCTTCTTCCGCGGCCAGCTGCTGGTCGCCCTGTTCGTGGGGGTGGCCTCCTCGATTGGCCTGTGGGCCATCGGGCTGCCGTTCTGGCTGCTGGTGGGGATGGTCGCCGGGGTGTTCAACCTGGTCCCGCTGATCGGCCCGTTCATCGGCGGCGGGCTGGCCGTGATCATCGCCCTCATCTCCGGCCAGCCCCTCAAGGCGGTCTGGGCCGCCCTGGTCCTGCTGGTCGTCCAGCAGATCGACAACCATCTGATCTCGCCCAACGTGATGGGCCGGACCGTGCAGCTCCACCCGGTGGTGGTGATGCTGGCCCTGCTGGTGGGGGCCAGCTTCGCCGGCCTGTTCGGCATGCTGGTGATCGTCCCCCTGGTCGCCGTGGCCAAGATCGTGTTCCTGTTCATCTGGTCGAAGTACATCGACTACGGCGACGAGCTCACCAAGGGCAGCCCCGACTGACCGGCCGGCCCGCCGGGCCAGCGGTCAGCCGTTCAGGTCCCGGCGGGCCAGGCCCACGGCGCCCAGGAGCAGCCCGCCCACGGCCAGCACCAGGCAGGCCACGACGCCGGCGGCGTCCCAGGTGCCGACCATCGGCTGGCCCAGATGCGCGGTCAGGGCCAGCTTGTGGACCCAACCGGGGAGGTCGAGCGCCGGCACCAGCAGGTCGATGAGGTAGGTGGCGACGACCACGACGGCCACCGTGGCCGCGGCCACCCCCGTCCCGGCCAGGCCGCCCACGGCGAGCCCGACCCCGGCCAGCGCGGCCGCGTACAGCCCCAGGGCCAGCGTGCCCGCCATCGGGGTCAGCGCGTCGCTGCCGGCCAGGGCCGCCCCGGCCCCGACGCCCAGGGCCACGATCGCCGTCAGCAGGGCGATGGCGGCGAACACGCCCAGGCCGCTGCGGAGCACCCAGGCCCGCCGCGACAGTGGGGCGGCCAGGACCAGCTCCAGCCGGCCCGAGGTCTCGTCGGTGGCCCATCCCGACACCAGGGTGACGGCCGCGAAGCCGGCCACCACGAACAGCAGCTGGACCAGCAGCTGGAGGAACCCGCCGGCCGAGGTCAGGTCGAAGCCCGGGAAGACACTCCGGACCGTCCTGGCCAGGTCGGGCGAGGTGGCGAAGGCGTCGGCCAGCGAGCGGCTGGCCGCGGCCATGGCCAGCCCGAACGCCCCCAGGCCGAGGCCCCAGGCCAGGGCCATGGGCAGCCGCTCGCCGAAGGAGCGGCCCAGCGGGCCGCGCAGCCCGACGGCGAGCGCGGGCAGGCCCGGCACCCGGACGGCGGCCGACGCCCCCAGGTCGCGGCGGGCGAACGCCTCGATGCCCAGGGGGATGAGGACGGCGGCGACGACGGCCACCGGCACCAGCGAGGCCCAGTCGACCTGGCCGGCCAGGGGGAGGTGGTTGGCCGTCCACGCCCACGGGGTCACCTGGGCCACCCCGGCAAACGCCGGCACCAGGGTCTTGTAGTTGTTCAGGATCGGCCCGGCGACCAGGAGGAACCCGGCGATCCAGGCCGCGGCGGCGCGGCCGAGGAACTGGGCCAGGGCGAACGCCAGCCCGCCGAAGGCCAGGGCCATCAGCCAGACCCACAGCGCGAAGCCGACCGCGTCCCGCAGCGGGATCTCGTCGCCGGGCAGCTTGGCGAAGGCGGCCCCGCCCAGCCATCCGGCCAGGGCCGTGACGACCGCCACGACCGTCAGCAGGGCGACGTGGGCGGCCACCTTCTCGAAGGCGATGCGGCGCCGGCTCAGGGGAGCGGCGGCCACCAGGTCGAGGCTGCCGCGGCGGGCCGCGCCGGCGAGCGTGCCCGAAAGGGACAGGACCGACCAGAAGGCGGCGATCAGCAGCAGGACCGAGCCGTACTTCCACTGCACGTAGCCGCCGAGGGTGCCGACGTTGACGGGCTTGCCGGCCAGGCCCTGGGCGGCCGGGCCGATGTCGTTGGCCAGCCTGACCAGCTCGTCCCGGGCCGCCTGGGTGGGGTAGGCGGAGGCGACCCCGGCCAGGACCACGAGCAGGAAGAGGCCAAGCAGGGCCAGCTCGACGATGAAGACCCGGCGGCTGTCGCGGACCGCCTTGCCGAAGACGCTGCCGAGCCCGAGTAGGCGGCGGCGGACGGGGATGGGCGCGGCCGGCCCGGCCGCCGGCCGGCGCCGGATGTCGGTGGTGGTCATCGCGACGGCACCTCGGTGGCCTGGCGGCCGTACTCGGCCAGGAAGGTGGCTTCCAGGCTCGGCTCGGACGAGAGGAAGTCGAGCAGCTCGTGGCGGGCGGCCGCCTGGACGACCGGGGTCATCGGGCCGGCGACGCGCAGCCGCAGCGTGTGGTCCTCCACCTCCACGTCGGACACGCCGGGCAGGGCGGTGAACTCGGCCGCCGGGACAGGCTCGGCGAACCGCAGCTCGACCTGATGGTGGGCCAGGTCGCGGAGGGTGTCGACCCGGCCGGTCCGGACCAGCCGGCCGTCGCGGATGATGGCCACCCGGTCGCAGGTGCGCTCGACCTCGGACAGGACGTGGCTGGACAGGAACACCGTCCGGCCCTCGCCCTTGGCCTCGCGCACCAGGGCGTAGAAGGCCTGCTGGACCAGCGGGTCCAGCCCCGAGGTGGGCTCGTCCAGGATCAGCAGCTCCGGCCGGTGCTGGAAGGCGATCACCAGGCCGATCTTCTGCTTGTTGCCCTTGGAGTACTCCTTGAACCGGCGCGACGGGTCGACGTCGAGCCGCTCGAGCAGCGAGGCCTGGTAGGACGGGTCCACGCCGCCGCGGAGGCTGGCGAAGTACTCGATCGTCTGGCCGCCGGTCAGGCGGTCGTAGAGGGTGAACTCGCCCGGCAGGTAGCCGGTCCGGCGGTGGAGCTCGACCGGGTCCGCGGTCGTCTCGATGCCGAGGACCCGGGCCCGGCCCGAGGTGGGCCGGAGATGGTCGAGGAGGATGCGGATGGTGGTGGTCTTGCCGGCGCCGTTCGGTCCCAGGAAGCCGAACACCTCGCCATCGGCCACCTCCAGGTCCAGGTCCACGATCCCCCGGTGGGGGCCATAGGCCTTGGTGAGCTTCTCGGTCTGGATGACAACGGTCATGCCGAACCCCCTTGTCCAACGGGTGTGGAGGCGTCGAACCACTCGCGGACCACGGCCGACCGGTCGGCGAAGCCCAGCGACCCGGGGCGAGCCCCCAGGATCCGCTCGAAGGCATCGCCGTAGGCTGTCAGCGTGCGTTCGACCTCCTCGAAGGTGACGGCGCCGTCCTGGTGGGCGGCGAACAGGTCGGTGGCCGCCTCGTTGGCGCCGATGAGGAGCGAGGCGAAGACCCGCCCGGCGTGGTCGGGCGAGGAGGCGGTGAAGGCCCCCTCGGTCACGCCCTGGCGGATGATGGTGGCCAGCAGCGGGGTCATGGCGGCGATGACGCCGCGGCGGAAGTGCTCCCGCACGACGGCGTTGTCGTCCGAGAGCCAGACCCGCATGAGCTCCAGGATGAGCTCCCTGCGGTCGGCCTTGAAGCTGGCCAGCCCCGAGAAGACGGCGTCGAACTTCTCCAGGGCGGAGCGGTCCGGGTCGGCGATCGCCGGGGCCAGCGACGCCGTGGCCGCGTCCACCATGCGCGAGACGATCCCGTCGAGCAGGGCCGCCTTGGAGTCGAAGTAGTGGTAGAAGGCGCCCTTGGACGAGGACAGCTCGTCGATGACGTCCTGGATGCTGAGCTGGGCGTAGCCCTTGGTCGCCATCACCCGCTGGGCGGCGTCCAGGAAGGCGTCCCGCCGCACGGCGTGGGCGACCGGGTCGAGTGTCCGTGCCATGGCCCTCCAATAACAGACCGACTGCCGGTTTATTTTAGGCTCGCGACGGCGCGGTGTCGAGGGGATGGATCGCGGTCAGCCGTCCTGCGGCATGCGAGCCAGCAGGGCGCCGACGGCCTCGGCCCAGCCCTGGCCGGCGGGCGACGGGGTGACGATCACCGGGGTGGCGGGATCGCCGTCGGCGGCCGCCCAGGCGCCGTTGGCGACCAGGAACATGGCCCCGACCACGGTCGCGAGCTGGAGGTCGGCCGGGCTGTCGCCGACGGCGGCCGCGTTCTTGGGGTCGAGGCCGCGGCCGGCCAGGTAGGCGGCGGCGGTGCCGGCCTTGCTGACCCCGGCCGGGAGCAGGTGGTAGGCGTGGGTCGGGCCCGGGCCCAGGTGCGGGTAGGTGCCGCGCAGGCGGCCGTTGTCCAGCAGCCGGGCCCAGCCCAGCCCCCGCCCGGCCAGCAGGGCGTCGGCGGCGGCGGGGTCGATCTGGCCGCGGAGCAGGAAGGTGCCCCGACGGCCCAGGTGCCAGGGGATGTGGGGCTCGATGCGGCCGGCGAACCCCTCCAGCACCGCGGCCAGGGCGCCCGAGCGCTCCAGGGCCTGGGCCGGGCAGTCGCCCAGGTCCCGGGGGGCCTCGCCCCACTGGAGCTCGACCTCCCGGCCCCGGACCAGCACCGTGCCCAGCTCGGCGACGGCGTCGCGGGTCCCGAGCAGGCGGCCCGCCTCCCGGAGCTGGGCGGCCGTGCGCCCCGAGACCAGCACCACCTCCAGCCCGGCGCGGTGGGCGGCGACCAGGGCCTCGGCCGCGGCCAGGGTGGGGCGGCCGTCCAGGTCGGCCAGGAGCGAGCCGTCCCGGCCGACCAGGGTCCCGTCCACGTCGGAGAACAGCAGGGCCGGGGCGAGCCGGTCCAGCAGCGGCCCGGCGTCGGCCAGGACCACCCCGGCCACGGCTACTCGGACGCGGCGACGGGGTCGGCCCGCCGCCGCCGGTAGTCGTCGACGGTCACGATCGGCGGGCGCCGGGAGGTGACGATCTCGCGCGGCTCCGGCTGGTGCTCGTACGGCTGGGCGGAGAACTGGACCAGGGTGGTGGCGAAGTTGCCCGGGGCCGAGCGGCCCTCCTCGGCCAGCCGCAGGAACACGGCCTGGAGGATCCCGAAGCTCATCCGGCCCAGGGCCTGCATGTCCTGGTTGCGGTGGACGCGCCGGTCCAGGTCGACCTGGGCGATGGCGTCGACCCCGAAGCGGGCCGCGATGTCGACCAGCAGGCCCAGCTCCACCCCGTAGCCGGAGAAGAACGGCACCTGCTCCAGGGTCTCGCGGCGCCCGGCGTACTCGCCCGACAGCGGCTGCACGATCCCGGCCAGCTCCGGCCAGAGCAGGTTGATGACCGGCCGGGCCAGCAGCTCGGTGACCCGGCCGCCGCCGGTGGCCCGCAGGGCGTTGCGCTCGCGGATGGGCCGCTCGTAGAAGGCCTTCACGTACTGGATCTCGGGGTCGTCCAGCAGCGGGCCGAGCAGCCCGTAGACGAAGCGGGGGTGGAAGTTGCGGATGTCGGCGTCGACGAAGCAGATGACGTCGCCCTGGCAGGCGTGCAGGCTCTTCCACAGCGCCTCGCCCTTGCCCGACCCCGGGCCCTCGCCCGGCAGGACGTCGTGTTCGAAGAACACCCGTGCCCCCTCGGCCTGCGCGATGGCGGCGGTGTCGTCGGCCGAGCCGGCGTCCATCACCACGATCTCGTCGACCAGGCGGGCCCGCTCCAGCAGATTGCGGCGCAGGCTGCGGACGATGCCGCCGACGGTCGCGGCCTCGTCGCGGGTCGGCAGGCAGACCGAGACGCTCAGCCCCAGCCGCTCCTTGGCCGCCCGCAGCTTGGCCGGCGGCTCGAACTGGCTGTGGTGGAAGGTCCGGTTGCCGAACCACTCCCAGGTGTCGATGTCGGTCATGGGTTCTCCCGGTGCGGGCCCCCCTGTTCATGCCCCTCCGGTGTTGCAGCCAAGCAGCGTGCCAGGGCAAGCTGGGGTACCACAACTCCATACCCAAAGGCGACGCATCCAGAGGGGCGGAGGGACCGGCCCGACGAAGCCCCGGCAACCTCCTCCGGACGAGGAAGGTGCCACTTCCGGCCTCGCCATCGTGGCGGGGGAAGATGCGCCCGAGCGGTTCGACCGACCGCGGCGCGACGTCGCCCCACGCCGAGCCCCGGAGGTCGCCGACCGCCATGACCGACCAGACCCTCGAGCACGTCATCCTGCGCTGCCGCGGCTGCCAGACCGCCTACCCGGCCGCCCTGGAGTTCGCCTGCCCGCGCTGCCTGGGCCCGCTCGACCCCGAGTACGACACCGCGGCCGTGGCCGCCCGCCTGAGCCGGGAGGCCGTCGAGGCCGGCCCCCGCTCCATCTGGCGCTATGCGGCCGTGCTGCCGGCCAGCCCCGGCCCAGGCGACCTCGCCCCCGGCCTGACACCGCTGGTCCCGGCGCCCCACCTGGCCGAGGCGCTGGGCGTGCCCGGCCCGCTGCTCCTCAAGGACGACACCCGCAACCCCACCAATTCCTTCAAGGACCGGGTGGTGGCCGTGGCCGTGGCCAGGGCGCGGGCGTTCGGCCTGACCACGGTGGCCTGCGC
>JBJMHP010000050.1:0-41159 GCA_045807325.1 Actinomycetes bacterium
AGGCTGGAGACCGGCGTGCTGCTGCTGGAGGACAAGCTCCCCTACCAGCTCGGCCCCGGCGCGCGCTTCGTTGTGCCGGGCATCTCCGGCGGCGACCGCGAGATCCTCCACTACGACCTGCGCGCCTCCGCCAGGGGCCGCTACACCATCGGCCCGCTGGCGGTGCGGCTGGCCGACCCGTTCGGGCTCGCCCAGGTCACCTCGGAGCTGGCCGGGGCCACCGACGTGATCGTCCACCCCCGGGTCGAGCCCCTGGCCGCCCCCAGCCTGGGCGGCGAGCTGGCCTCCTCGGCCGCGACCAGGATCCGCTACCTGTTCTCCCAGGGCGACGAGTTCTACACCACCCGCGAGTACCGCGACGGCGACGACCTGCGCAAGGTCCACTGGCGGTCCTCGGCCAAGAAGGGCCAGCTGATGATCCGCCAGGAGGAGCGCCCCTGGCAGGCCAGGGCCGTGATCGCCATCGACCTGCGCCTGGCCGCCCACCGCGGCCAGGGCGGCCGGGCGTCGTTCGAGCGGGCGGTGTCGGCGGCGGCCTCGATCGCCCTGCGCCTGGGCCGCTCGGGCTACGACATCGCCCTGGTGGCCGACGACGGCAGCCAGGTCCGGCCGGCCGGCCTGGCCGACCAGGCCACCGCCGTGCTCGACTTCCTGGCCAGCGTCGAGCCGACCTCGACCACGTCGCTGGTGCCGATGGCCAACCGGCTGGCCCGGACGGCCGGCGAGGGTCTGCTGGTGGCCGTGCTCGGGGTGCCGTCCTCCGACGAGGCGGCCGCCCTGGCCCGCTGCCGGCTCGGCTTCGGCGGCGCCCTCGGCCTGCTGGTCCGCACCGACAGCTGGCTCGGCCTGGCCGCCCGCGAGGTGGCCGCGGCCGACGCCCAGGCCGCCGGCATCGCCACCCTGCTCGACCGGGCCGGATGGCGCACCGCGATGCTGTCCCGTACCCAACCCCTGGATGAACCGTGGCGACGACTGACGGCCCCCCTGGGGCGCGCAACACTGACTACGCGCAGGCGCTAGCCCTGGCCGGCCTGCTGGCCGGGGCCTCGCTGTCGCTGAGCCGGCTGTACGCCGGCAACGCCTGGCTGCTGCCGACCTGGCTGACCATGGCCGCCGCCCTCGGCCTGGCCGCGGTGCTGCGCCGCCTGGGCGTCGGCCAGCTGCTGTCGCTGGCCGCGATGGCGGCCGGGTTCGTGGTGGTGGGCGGGATCCTGCTGTTCCCGGACACCCTGCTGGTGGTCGTCCCCACCCGCCAGACCCTGGCCGAGATGACCAGCTCGGCCTCGGCGGCGCTGACCGCGGTCAGCGAGCAGGCGGCCCCGGTGCAGGTGACGACCGAGTTCGTCCTGCTCACCTGCGCCGGCGCCTGGGCGGTGGCCACCGCCGCCGACGGGCTGGCCTTCCGGGCCCGCCAGCCGCTGCTGGCGCTGGTCCCGGCCCTGGGGCTGTTCGTGTTCCCGGCCGTCATCCGGCCGACCAGCCCGGCCTGGTACACGGCCTGGTTCCTGCTCGGGGTGGCCGGGCTGCTGCTGTTCGAGGGCCGGGCCCGGCTGGCCACCTGGGGCCGCTGGGTGTCGAGTCCCCGCAGCCGCCCCGGGGCCGGCTGGCGGCTGCCCATGACCCCGGCGGCCCAGACCGGCCGCTGGCTGGCCCTGGCCGCCGGTCTGTGCGCTCTCACCGTGCCCTGGCTGCTGCCCGGCTACGGCCAGCAGGGGGTGCTGGACGTCAAGAAGGGCACCGGCTCCGACGCCGGCGTGGCCCTCAACCCGTTCATCTCCATGCGGACCCGGCTGACCGCCCAGGAAGACGTGCCGATGTTCCGGGCCAGGACCACCCAGCGCGAGCGCTGGCGGCTGATGGTCTACGACCGCTTCGACGGCACCGACTTCGCCCAGTCCAGCGACCCCCGGGCCAACCTGGTCGACTTCAAGGGCCCGATCCCCGGCGACCAGGACCCGGACCTGCCGGCGACCCAGGTCACCCAGGAGGTCGAGATCCAGGAGCTGGGCTCGTTCTGGCTGCCGGCGGCGACCACCCCGGTCCGGGCCGACGCCGGCCGGCCGGTGCTGGCCAACGAGACCTTCGCCGCCCTGACCATCAACCAGCGGCTCCGCAAGGGGTTCCGCTACACGGTCGTCTCCCAGGTCCCCGACATCGAGGCCGGCGACCTGGAGGGGCCGGTCGACTACCGGGACTTCCCGCAGCTGGCCCCCTACCTCGAGACCGGCACCCTGGACCGGGAGGTGCGCGAGCGGGCCGACGCGGTGGTCCAGGCCAAGAAGGCCACCACCCCCTTCGACAAGGCCCTGGCCATCCAGGACTACCTGCGCTCGAGCGAGTTCCGCTACAACCTCAACGTGCCCGCCCTGTCGGCCGGCGGCAACCAGCTGCGGCGCTTCCTGACCCAGGTCCGGGAGGGCTACTGCGAGCAGTTCGCCATCGCCATGGCCATGATGGCCCGCCAGGTCGGCGTCCCCTCCCGGGTGGCCGTCGGCTTCACCTCCGGCGAGATCGTCGACAACGACTGGGTCCAGGTCACCACCCACGACGCCCACGCCTGGCCCGAGCTGTGGTTCCCCAAGGCCGGCTGGGTGCCGTTCGAGCCCACCCCGCGGGCCGACGGCACGGTCACCCTGCCCATCTACACCACCCCGGCCGGGCGGGTCCCGGCCGACGAGCAGGGCCAGACCGCCCGGCCGCCCACCTCGGGCCCGACCGGGACCACCAACCCGGCCGCGCGGGCGCCCGAGCCGGAGCCGGCCGGCAACGGCGACCCGCTGGCCGGGGCCGACACCAACCGGAGCTGGCTGGAGCACCCGCTGGTCCGGGTCGGCCTGGCCCTGATGCTGCTCATCGCCCTGGTCCCCGGGGTCAAGTGGGCCCGCAACGTCCTGGCCAGGCGGCGGGCCGGGCGCCGGCCCCGCGACGCCGTGGCCGAGTCGTACGCCGAGCTGGCCGGCTGGGCCCGCGACGCCGGCATCGGCCGCCGGCGGGCGGAGACGCCGGCCGCCTACGCCCGCCGCATGTCCGAGGACTACGCCGGCGACGCCGGCCCCCTGGTCGAGCTGACCGGCCTGTTCGAGCGGGCCGAGTACGCCGCCGCCGAGCCCGGCGACGACCAGGCCGCCCGGGCCCGAGGGCTGGCCAGGAGCGCCCGGGCCCGGCTGGTCCGCCGGCTCGGCTGGCGCCGGCGGCTGGTGGCCACGGTCAGCCTCCGCAGCCTGCTCGGCACGCGCGCCGCCGCCTCCCGGGCGGCACCCCGGGAGGCGGCGGGTCGGGAGCGGGAGCTGGTCGGTCAGCCCCGGCGGTAGCGGGCCACGGCCAGGGGGCCGAAGGTGGCCAGGATCGCCGCCGACCAGGCCAGCGCCCTGACCACGTACCAGCCGGCGCCGTGGCCGAGCAGGGCCTCGGCGGCCTGGCCCTGGGTGAGCACCCGGACGGCGTCGACCATGATCGTGACCGGCTGGTGCTCGGCGAACGCCTGGAGCCAGCCCGGCATGGTCGCCACCGGCACGTACGCGCTGGACACGAAGGTCAGGGGGAGGACCACGGCCAGGAAGGCCATGCCCTGGGCGGCCTGGGCGTTGCCGGCGAGCAGGCCGATCCAGATGAACAGCCACTCGAAGGCGAAGCCCAGCACCACCAGCAGCCCGAAGGCGGCCAGGGCCCCTCCGACCGAGCCGTGAAGACGGAAGCCGACGGCGAAGCCGATGGCCACGGTGATGGCCAGGCCCCAGACCTGCATGGCCGTGTCGGCCAGGGCACGGCCGGCCAGGACGGCGCTGCGGGGGATGGGCAGGGAGCGGAGCCGGTCGACGAAGCCCTGGTCGAGGTCCTCGGCCATCCCGGTGGCCGCGCCGATGGCGCCGAACAGGACGCCGGCGGTCACGAACCCGGGCACGAGGAAGTCGACGTAGCTGAGGCCGCCGGCGCCGATCGCCCCGCCGAAGACATAGCGGAAGATCAGCAGGAACATGGCGCCCTGGACGGTGCCGATGAGGACCAGCTGCGGGGTGCGCAGGAACTTGAGCAGGCTCCGCCGGGCGATGCCGACGGTGCTGGCGGCCAGGCTGGCCGGCCGCTGGAGGTCGGGGACGGTGGTGGTCATGTCGGGTTCCCTCCTCAGGCCGCCGGCTGGCCGGCGGCGGTGTCGGGCTGGTCGAGGGCCTGGCCGGTCAGGGCCAGGAACACCTCGTCCAGGGTGGGCGGCCGCAGCGAGATGTCCTCGACCGTGACCCCGGCCGCGTCCAGGGCGCCCAGGGCGTCCCGGAGCCGGTCGCTGCCGCTGCCCGCGGCCACCCGGACCCGGCGGGTGGCCTCCTCGATCTGCGGCCGCTCGTGGTCGAGGCGGGCCAGACCGGCGGCCGCCCTGGCCAGGTCGGCCCGGTCGCGGGTGTGGACCTCGATGACGTTGCGGCCGGCCCGCTGCTTGAGCTCGCCCGGGGTGCCGGCGGCCACGACCCGGCCGTGGTCGAGGATCACGATCTGGCCGGCCAGGTGGTCGGCCTCGTCCAGGTACTGGGTGGTGAGCAGCACGTCGGTGCCGGCCGCGACCAGGCCGCCGATGGCGTCCCAGAGCTCGATCCGGCTGCGCGGGTCCAGCCCGGTGGTCGGCTCGTCCAGCAGCAGCAGCCGCGGCGCCCCGACCAGGCTGGCGCCCAGGTCGAGCTTGCGGCGCATGCCGCCCGAGTAGGTCCGGGCCAGCCGGTCGGCCGCCTCGCCCAGCCCCAGCAGCTCGAGCACCCGGGCGCTGCTGGCCCGGGCCGCGCGGCGGTCCTGGCCGAACAGCCGGGCCACCAGGTGGAGGTTCTCGCGGCCGGTCATGGCCGGCTCCACGGCCGCGTGCTGGCCGGCCAGTCCGATCACCCGGCGCACCGCGGCCGGCTCGCGGCGCACGTCGTGACCGGCCACCCGCAGCTCCCCGCCGTCGGGGCGCAGCAGGGTGGCCACCGCGCGCACGAAGGTCGTCTTGCCGGCCCCGTTGGGGCCGAGCACGGCCAGGACCTGCCCGGGCTCGGCGACCAGGTCCAGCCCGTCCAGGGCGACCGTCCTGCCGAACCGCTTGCGCACCCCGGCCGCCTCGATCGTCGGCGTCATCTCGCGCTCCTTCCCGGTCGAACAGTGTTCTTGTGACTGAACAGTGTTCTAGCACCGGACGAGCCGCGTTGTCAAACAGTGTTCTAGGATGCGAATGGTGTTCGATCTCTGATAGAGTCCGGCCATGGCCATCCCCGAACCACCCTGGAGCCCGCCGAGGCAGCGGCGGCCGGCCAAGGCGCCCCTGACCAGGGAGGCGATCGTCGACGCGGCCATGCGGGTGGTGGACCGCGAGGGCGCGGCCGCCCTCAGCATGCGCCGGGTGGCCGAGGAGCTGGGCACGGGACCGGCCTCGCTCTACTGGCACGTGGCCAACAAGGACGCGCTGATCAATCTGATCGTCGACCGGGTGGCCGGCGAGATCCACCTGCCCGAGCCCGACCCCGACCGCTGGCAGGAGCAGCTCCGCGACTGGCTGCTGGAGGTCAGGAAGGCGTTCGACCGCCACCCGGGCGTGGCCGCCCTCACCCTGGGCCGCGTCCCGGTCGGCCCCAACCTGGTCCGCTTCACCGAGTGGACCCTGAGCCTGCTTCGCGGGGCCGGCATCCCCGACCGGATCGCCGCCTACTCCGGCGACCTGCTCGGCCTGTACGTGGGCGCCACCGGCTACGAGGCCACCCTGCCCGTGGCGTCACCGACCGGGGAGCCCCGCTCGCCCGAGGAGACGGTGGCCATGCTCCGCGACTACTACGCCTCGATGCCGCCCGACCAGTTCCCCAACGTCCTGGCCACCCTGGACGACCTGTTCGGGGGCGGCGCCGAGGAACGCTTCCAGCTGGGCCTCGAGGTGATCCTGCGCGGCCTGGCCTCCTACGCCCGGTCCTGACCGGTCAGGGGGGGCCCTGGCCGCCGCGCTCCTCCCAGCGGGAGCGCCAGCGGTTGGTCATCCGACCCCACCAGGCGTCGATGCCGCCCTTGCCGCCCTGGCGGCGCTGGCCGGTCGGGGCCGACCCGGGCGGGGGGGCTGGGCCGGCGACCGGCCGCTCCACCGTGGCCCGCCGGCGCATGGTCCGCACGAACAGGAACACGCAGGCGAGCATGATGACGAACCCGGCCACGCCGATGGCGACGTTCTCGAAGAAGGTCGAGGAGACGACCACGACCAGGCCGAGCACGAACCCGACCACGGCCAGCTTCAGCCGGCGACCGAGATGGGCGCGGAACGACGAGCCCACCTGATGGGCGAATTTGGGATCCTCTTCGAGCAACCGCCGCTCGATCTCGGCCAGGATGCGTTGCTCGTGCTCGGACAGCGGCATGTGAGGCTCCGGCCAGGTCGTACAGTGGTGGTCGTGCTGCGAGTGTACCCGGCTGCGGCCCAGCCGGCGACTCCACTCCGGAAGTTTGACTGGGGACTCGCGTCAGGCTGTAAACCTCGATCCGTTGTCAGGGTTCGGGGTCGGTGGGGAGCAGGGGGTCGCGGCGGGGTCGGGGGGTCTGGCGGGCTTCCTGGTAGGCCTCGGCCGGACGCTCGGCGGCCAGGGAGGCCAGGTCGATGGCGGCCTCGCCGAAGCGGGCCCGAACGGCGTCGGCGGCCCGGACCGCGGCCTCCCAGCCGGGGCGGTCGGGGCCGAGGCGCAGCTGCACCGGGGCGCCGGCCGGCTGCAGGTTGCTGACCGTGACCCCCACCAGGCGGACCGCCGTCCGGCCGAGCTGGAGCCTGGCCAGCAGCTCGGCCGCCACCTCGTGCAGCTCGTGGTCGGTGTCGGTGGCCACGGCCCGGGTGCGGCCGCGGGTGATGGTGCGGAAGTCGGCGAAGCGCAGCTTGAGGGTGACGGTGCGGCCGGCCAGGCCGGCCTCCCGCAGCCGCCGGCCCACCCGCACACAGCAGCGCAGCACCTCCCGGCCCAGCTGGTCGGGGTCGTCGATGTCGGCGGCGAAGGTCTCCTCGGAGCCGATCGACTTGGCCGCCTCGAAGGGCACCACCTCGCGGTCGTCGCGGGCCCAGGCCAGGTCGTGGAGCTGGGCCCCGGCGGCCGGGCCGAGGGCCCGCTCCAGGGTCGCCCTCGGGGTGGCGGCGACGTCGCCGACGGTGCGCAGCCCGTAGCGGGCCAGCACGTCGATGGTCGCCTGCCCGGCCCCCCAGAGGGCGTCGACCGGCAGGCGGTGGAGGAACCCGAGGGCCCGGCCGGGGGGGACCACCAGCAGGCCGTCCGGCTTGCCCCGGGTCGAGGCCAGCTTGGCCAGGAACTTGTTGCCGGCCACGCCGACGGTCAGGGGCAGGCCGACCTCCTCCCGCACCCGGGCCCGCAGCAGCCGGGCCGCGGCCACGGCGTCGCCGAACAGCGGCCGCGCCCCACGGACGTCCAGGAAGGCCTCGTCAAGGGCGAGCGGCTCGACCAGCGGGGTGACGCTCTGGAAGATGCGCATGACCTCGGCCGAGTGGCGGCGGTAGGCGGCGAAGTCGGGCGGGATGGCCACCGCCTGGGGGCACAGCCGGCGGGCCCTGGCCATCGGCATGGCGTTGCGGCAGCCGAACGCCCTGGCCTCATAGGAGGCCGAGGTCACGACCCCCCGGCCGCCGGTCCCGCCGACCAGCAGGGGACGGCCCCGCAGGGCCGGGTCCTTCCGCACCTCGACGCTGGCGTAGAAGGCGTCCAGGTCGGCGTGGAGGATCCCGAGCCCGTCGGCCTCGTCGGGACCGAGCGGCGACCCGCCGGCGATCACCTCGCCGGTCGACCGCGGGCCGGTACCCATACCGTCAGGCTACCCGGGTGCCGGGACCATCCGGGGCGATGGCGGGTGCATCCGACTAGGATGCTGGCATCGAAGTAGCAGGCATGACCACCATGACCAGCCGCACAGGAAGCCCCAGCCAGGTGACCGAGGCCGCCCAGCCCGTCCCGGCGTCCCCCCTGGACGCCGAGGACGTCCGCGCCCGCGTCGACCGGGCCCTTGGCGCCCTGCTCGACCAGGAGCTGTCGGCCCTCGGCTTCCTCGGCCCCGACGCCGGGCCCGTCACCGACATCCTCACCCGCTTCGCCATGGAAGGGGGCAAGCGGCTGCGGCCGGCCTTCGTCTACTGGGGCTACCGGGGCGCCGGCGGCCCCGCCGACGGGCCGCGGGCCGACGCCGCCATCAAGGCCGCCTGCTCGGTCGAGCTGCTGCACGTCTGCGCCCTCGTCCACGACGACATCATGGACGGCTCCGAGGTGCGGCGGGGCCGCCCGGCCATGCACGTCAGCTTCGCCGGCCTCCACCGGCGTCGCGGCTGGCGCGGCGACCCGGCCGGCTTCGGCGAGGGCGCGGCCATGCTCATGGGCGACCTGGCCTTCACCTGGGCCGATGTCGCCCTGGCCGAGGCCGGGCTGACCGACGACCGCCTGGCCGCCGCCCTGCGGGTCTTCAACCGGCTCCGCTCGGAGCTCATGGGCGGCCAGTACCTCGACCTGGTCGAGGCCCGCCGGGGCGCCCCCGACGAGGACGCCGTCCGCCGGGTCCTGACCTACAAGTCGGGCAAGTACACCATCGAGCGGCCCCTGCACCTGGGCCACGCCCTGGCCGCAGGCGCGCCCGCCCTGGCCGCCGGCTACTCGGCCTACGGGCTGCCGCTGGGCGAGGCGTTCCAGCTCCGCGACGACATCCTGGGGGTGTTCGGCGAGCCCGAGGTGACCGGCAAGCCGGCCGGCGACGACCTGCGCGAGGGCAAGGAGACCTACCTGGTCCTGCTGACCCGCCAGCGCGCCGGCCGGGCCGGGCGGCAGCTGCTGGAGGCGGCCCTCGGCAACGCCAAGCTGTCCGAGGACGAGGTGGCCGAGGTGCGCCGGCTGCTGGAGGCCTGCGGCGCCCTTGAGGCCACCGAGGCCCGCATCGGCGAGCTCCTGGCCGAGGCCAAGGCGGCCCTGGCCGCCACCCGCGGGATCGACGAGCGGGCAAGGGCCACCCTGGCCGCGCTGGCCGACCACGTCACCGACCGGAGCGCCTAGCCGGCCATGGCCGGGCGGACGGTGGTGGTCGGGGCCGGCCTGGCCGGCCTGTCGGCCGCCATCCACCTGGCCGCGGCCGGCCGCGAGGTGGTCGTGGTCGAGGCCGAGGCGGTCCCGGGCGGCCGCTGCGGCACGGTCTCGGTCGGCGGCTACCGGTTCGACACCGGCCCCTCGGTGCTGACCATGCCCGAGGTCGTCCGGGCGACCGTCGGGGCGGCCGGCGAGGAGCTGGAGGACTGGTTGGAGCTGCGGCCCCTCGACCCGACCTACCGGCTGACCTTCCACGACGGCAGCCGCCTGGACGTCGTGTGTGGGGCCGAGCGGATGGCGGCCGAGGTGGAGCGGCTCGCCGGCCCCGAGGAGGCCGGCCGCTACCTGGCCTTCCGCGGCCACCTGGGCCGGATGCTGGAGGCCGAGTGGGGGCCGTTCATCGACCGCAACTACGACGGCCCGGCCGACCTGGTCCGGCCGCTGGCCCTGTTGCGGCTGGCCCGCCTGGGCGGCTTCCGGCGGCTGCACCACCTGGTGGCCACCCATCTGACCGACTGGCGGCTGCGCCGCGCCCACACCTTCCAGGCCCTCTACACCGGCCTGTCGCCGTTCGACGCCCTCGGCGTCTACGCGGTGGTCGCCCACATGGACACCGTCGGGGGGGCCTGGTTCCCGGCCAGCGGCGGCATGCACGCCCTGCCGGTTGCCCTGGCCGGGGTGGCCGAGAAGGCCGGGGCGTCGTTTCGCTGGTCGACCGGGGTCGAGCGGGTCGAGGGCGGGCCGAGCGGGGTCACCGGGGTGCTGCTGGCCGGCGGCGAGCGCCTGGCCGCCGACGACGTGGTCGTGACCGGCGACCTGCCGGCCGCCTACGCCCATCTGCTCCCTGCGGCGGCCCGGGACTGGCGGGTGCGGCGCCGCCGGCTCCATTTCTCCCCCTCCTGCTACCTGGTCCACCTGGGGCTGACCCGCCGGCTCGAGGGCCAGGCCCACCACACCGTCCACCTGGGCCGCGACTGGAAGGCCACCTTCGAGGCCCTGACCCGCCACGGCGGCATCCAGCCCGACCCGAGCCTGCTCGTCACCTACCCGTCGCCCGAGGACCCCGACGCCGCCCCGCCCGGCCACGCCACCCTGTTCGTCCTGGAGCCGACGGCCAACACCCGGGCCGGGCTGGACTGGGCCGAGGTCGGGCCGCGTCTGCGCGAGCGGCTGTACGGCCGCCTGGCCACGCTCGGCTACGGCGACCTGCGCCGCGACCGCGCCGTCGAGCTGGTCGTCGACCCGCCCGCCTGGGAGGCCATGGGTCTGACCGCGGGGACGCCGTTCTCGCTGGACCACCGGTTCGGCCAGACCGGCTGGCTACGGCCCGGCAACGCCTCGGCCGGCGTGCCCGGGCTGTTCCTCGCCGGCATGGGCACGGTGCCCGGGGTCGGGGTGCCGATGGTGCTGATCTCGGGCCGCCTGGCCGCCGAGCGGGTCCTGGCCCGCAAGGGCGGCGCCGGATGAGGCTGGCCAGGCTGGCGCCTGCCACGCCGGCGGAGCCTCGGGAGGCCCGGCCGCCGGTGCTGGAGCCGCGGACCCTGAGCGCCGCCTATGAGCGGTGTCGGCTGCTGCACGCCCGATATGGCCGCACCTACTACCTGGCCACCCTGCTCCTGCCCCGCTGGAAACGGCGCCACGTGCACGCCCTGTACGGGTTCACCCGCTACGCCGACGAGATCGTCGACCACCTCGCCTCGACCCTGGACCGCCCCGGCCAGGCGGCCGCCCTCCACGCCTGGGGCCAGCAGCTGTTCGCCGGCCTCCAGGGGGCCCCGGTCCAGGACCCGGTGCTGCCGGCCGTGCTCCACACCGTCCGGGCCTTCGACCTGGACCCCGGCGACTTCGAGCGGTTCCTCCACTCCATGGCCATGGACCTGCGGAGCGGCGGCTACCAGACCTACCAGGACCTGTGTGGCTACATGGAGGGCTCGGCGGCGGCGGTCGGGACCATGATGGCCCCGATCCTGGAGTCCTCCGACCCGCCGGCCGCCCGGACCCACGCCCGCCAGCTCGGCCTGGCCTTCCAGCTCACCAACTTCATCCGCGACATCGCCGAAGACCTCCAGCGGGGCCGCGTCTACCTGCCCGCCGAGGACCTGGAGCGCTTCGGGGTCCGCCGGGCCGACCTGGCCGCCGACCAGGCCAGCCCGGCCGTCTGTGAGCTGCTGGCCTTCGAGGTCACCCGGGCCAGGGCCCACTACCGGGCCGCCGAGCCGGGGATCGACCTGCTCGCCCCCTCCTCCCGGCCCTGTGTCCGGGTCGCCTTCGACCTCTACGCAGCCATCCTGGAGGAGGTCGAGCGGGCCGGCTACCAGGTCCTCAACCGCCGGGTCCGGGTCCCCCACCACCGCCGCCTTGGTGTGGCCGGCCGCCACTGGGCCACCGCCCACGCCGCCGCCCGCGCCGAACGCCGGGTCACCATCACCACCCCAGGCGCGCGATGAGCCTACGGGTCGCGCTGGCCCTGGCCGTCGTCGTGGCCGGGCTCAACGTGTTCCTGCTCTGGGGCAGGGGGCTGGCCACCCCGGTCGGTCCCGAGCGGGCGGCGGCCAGCTTCCTCGCCGGCCGCCCGACCCCGGCCGGCCCGCTCCCGGGCCCGCGGCCGCCGGCCGGGGTCTACCGCTACCGGACCAGCGGCTACGAACGGGTCGACCGGTTCGGGGTCGAGCGCGCCTACCCGTCCGAGACGGTCCGGGTGATCAGCTGGCGCGGCGGCTGCCGCTGGCGCGAGACCGTGCCGATCTTCACCCAGCACACCGAGACCTACGACTTCTGCGCCGACGGCGCCGACGCCGACGACTTCGCCTACTCGACCAGCCTGACCTACTTCCTGGTCCCCGGCACCCAGCGGTTCGCCTGCGCCCCGGTGGGCCGGCGGCTCCTGACCGGCGAACGGCCGGGCGCGGCCAGCCGCTGGCGCTGCGCCCAGGGCAGCTCGGTCTCGGCCAACACCACCATCTACGTCGGCCCCGAGACGGTCCAGACCCTCACCGGCCCGGTCCCCACCCGCCACCTGCGCCTGATCACCGCCCTGTCCGGCCAGTCCTCCGGCGGCGCCGTCCGCGACCTCTGGCTCAACCCCGACGGCCTCGCCGTCAAGGAGGAACGGCAGGTCAGCCTCCGCGTCCGCTCCCCCTTTGTCGGCGTCCTGACCTACCAGGAACAGGCCAGCTTCCTGCTCAGCGGCCGCCCCTAGCCGCCGACCTGGGGGAAGCTGGCGGTGGCGGTCTCGGCCACCACCAGCTGGGCGGCCGACTCCTTGGGGGCCTGCCTGGCCGCCAGGGCCGACAGGGCGGCCTCCTCGCCGACGTCGCGGCCCTCCTGCTCCGACAGCAGCCAGCGGACCTCGAGCAGGTCGCAGTAGGCCTGGATCGGGTCGGCCACGTCGCCGAGGGCGGCGGCCGCCTTGGCCATGCCAGGCTCGAACACGTCGGTGCGCCAGCGGAAGCCGGCGGCCACGTGGTTGCGCGCCGCCTCGGGCCGCTCCACGGCCAGCCGGGACTGGTGGGCCCGCAGGTCGTTGAGCAGGATGGTGGCCTGCCCCTCGCCGACCTCCAGGCCGGTCAGGCGCTGCAGCTCCTGGGCGTGGAAGCGGCGGTTGGCCACCGCGACCTTGAGCCGAAGGGTGCTGCGGTCGGCGGAGGCCGGCTCCAGGGCGAGCTCGTCGATGGCGAAGCCGAGCTCGTTGAGCCGGCGCACCCTGGCCTCGACCTTGTAGCGCTCGTCGTTGGCGAAGGTCTCCTCATGGGTCAGCTCGTCCCACAGGGCCCGGTAGCGCTCGGCGATACTCTCGGCCGCGGCCAGGTCCTCGTCGATGTGCTCGCCGCTCTCCCCCAGCTCCATGGAGACGTCGACCAGGTCACCGGCCACGTTCTCGACCAGGATGTCGAGGTCGTGGGCGCGCTGGCCGTCGGTCAGGGCGGGGTGGATCTCGCTGGTCTCGGCGTCGACCAGGAACGCCTGGAGCAGCTGGCCGTCGCGCCTGAACAGGGTGTTGGCCAGCGAGCAGTCGCCCCAGAACACCCCGGCCCGGTGCAGGTCGACGAGCAGGCCGGCGATCGCGTCGAGCAGCCGCTCGCGGTGCTTGACGAGCTCGCGGGGCAGCCGCCGGAACAGCCGCCGGAACTGCCAGGAGTGCTCCAGGTACTCGGTGACCAGGATCGAGTTGCCGGTGTCGGGCTGGTCGACCAGGCCCACGGGCAGCACCGCCGGGAGCTCGCGGATCTCCAGATCGCGCAGGACCCGGTACTCCTTCTCGGCGATCCGGCTGGGCAGCTCCTTGAGGGCGTACAGGACGTAGTCGGCTTCCACGAAGCGGACCAGGTGCCGGCTGGGCCCGACGTTGAGGTCACGGAAGCTGGCCGCGTCCTCCGGCCACTTCTCCAGCGGGTCCAGCCATGGCAGGGCGAGCAGCCCCGGCGAGGCAGCCCGCAGTCGGATCGAGATCGGCGAGGCCATGCCCGCCATGGTAGCCACCGAGCGGGACCCCGATCGGAAAACGTCTCGTTACGATTACCGGCCTGCCGGACAAGGGGTGCGGCCCTTCCAGAGGGTCGCCTCAGCTGAGCGCTGCGCTCGCGGCTTGCAACTCTTGCAGCGATTGACGACCCAGTTCGGCGAACTCCCGCTGGTTGGTCGGGTCGGCCCAGCGGGCGTAGGCACCCTTGAAGGACAGGAGGGCGACTCATGCGGGTCTTCGTCACCGCGCGACCGGCCACCTCGGCTCGGCCGTCGTCCCCGAACTGCTCCAAGCTGGACACGAGGTCGTTGGCCTGGCCCGGTCCGAAGCGTCGGCGGCCGCCCTGACCGCCGTCGGCGCCGCCGTGCACCGCGGCGACCTGGACGACCTGGATGGCCTCCGGGAAGCCGCTTCCGCCGCGGACGGGGTCATCCATCTCGCCTTCAAGCACGACGCCATGCGCGCGGGGGACCATGCGGACGCGGTCGCCGCCGGCCCCCGGGTCGACGCGGAGAACACGATCATCGGGCTCGCCGATCGCGGCGTCCGGTCCTCGGTCGTCCGCCTCCCCCCGGTCGTGCACAGCACCCTGGACAAGCACGGCTTTATCCCAACATTGATCGCCAGCGCCCGAGCCGCAGGCCGGTCGGGCTACCTCGACGATGGCGCCGACCGCTGGCCCGCCGGCCACACCCTGGACGCCGGCCGCCTCTACCGCCTGGCCCTTGAGAAGGCCCCGGAGGGATCACGGCTGCACGCCGTGGGCGACGAGGGCATTCCGGTCCGGCAGATCGCCCAGACCATCGGCCGTCACCTGGGCGTTCCGACCGCGCTCATCGCTGACCTTGACCAGGGTCACTACTTCACAACAGCGTGACCTCTGCCCTCGGGTCGCTACCCGACAACCACCGCGTGCGTCCTGGTCAACACGGCGAATCTTGCCTGACGCCCAACTCGGGCGGCAGGTAGGTGCGGCCCTTCCAGGTGAGCGGGGCGCCGGTGCGGCGGCGGCGGACCGAGTTGGCGTAGACGACCAGCAGCACCAGGTCGGCCAGCGGGTAGGCAGGGGCGAGGCGCGGGTCGGCCCTGGCGACCAGCCGGCCCCCGGCCCGCACGGTCAGCTGGAGGAGCCCGCCGGCCACGGCCACCCGCCGGGCCCGGGGACCGGATCGGACGGCGAGGGCCGCCCAGGGGGCCAGCCCGGCCAGGGCCCGGGCGGCCTGGCGGGCCAGCGACCCCGCATCCGCCCCCCACACTTCCGCCAGGTTCTTGGCCAGCCCCTCCCAGAGGTCGTCAAAGCGGCCGTACATGCGCACGGCGGCCAGCTCGGGAGCCAGCCGCACCTCCAGCCGGTGCCCGGCCGCCTTGAGCCGCCGCGCCAGGGCCACGTCCTCCACCAGCGATCCGGCCACCGCCGCGAACCCACCCACGGCCTCGTAGGCGTCCCGCCTGACCAGCAGGCACTGCCCGGACAGGAACGCGGCCGGCCTGTCCCGGTCGGCCACGGCGTCCAGGTCCAGCCGCTCGGCCACGGCCAGGCCCAGCTCGGGCAGGACCAGCTCCTCCCACCAGGTCCCGGTGACCTGCCTGGCCAGCGGGCTGCCCGCCGCCGCCCCGGTGGCCAGGCAGGCGGCCAGCAGCCGCGACAGCGCCTCCGGGACGAGCACCACGTCGGCGTCGACAAAGGCCAGCCACCGCCCGCCCGCGGCCACGGCCGCCCCGTGGGCACAGGTCGCCGCCTTCCCGGCCATCCCTGGGCCCGGCGGCGGTGCCTGGACGACCCGGGCCCCGGCCCGCGCCGCCTCGGCAGCCGTCCCGTCGGTCGAGCTGTCGTCCACCACCGTCACCTCGACAACGGCGGCGTCCTGAGCAAGCAGCGCGCCCACACAGCTCCCCACCCGCCCGGCCTCGTTCCGCGCCGGCACGACGACGCTCACCGTCTCGCCGAGCTCCGCCGGGTCGCGGGGCCCCAGCCGGTGCCGCCCCCGCCCGGCCCGGCCGAGGCGGGCAAGGCTGTAGACCCCACCGGCCAGCCCCGCAACCCCGGCGGCCACGGCAATGAGGTCCCGGACGGTCGGGCGCCGCGGGCTGGTGGGGGCCCGGGAGCTCCGGGAGTTGATGGGCAGGTGGGCACCTGTGGACAGCCTGAGACCCTCCTCTCCCCGGTCGGCTACGCTCCCCCACCGGGGGACCCGACGCGGGGTCGGGGCGGTTCAGCACGGGTCGGGACGGTTCAGCGGGATTGGACGGTGAACGGGACGGACGGGTCGAGCGGGTGAAGCGGGTCGGGCGGTGAGCTGGACGGGTTGGGTCGGGATCGGGCTGGGGGTGGCCGGTGTCGCCATCCTCGCCTGGACCGCCGTGACGCGCACCTCGGCGTCGCATCCTCGGCCCGGCCAACCCCGGTCGGCCCCGCCGTCCGGTGCGGGCAACCCTGACTGGACCTTCGAGGCCTACCAGGCTGGGTGGCGGGCGGTGCACTCGCTCGGGGAGGGGATGCAACCGGGTGGGCGGCTGGCCGCCTGGTACCTGCGGCTGCCCTATGCCGTTGGGGCGCCGCTGGCCAGGGTCGGGGTGGATCCGGACCTGGTCACGTTGGGGGCGCTGTGGGTGGCGGTGGTGGCCGGGTGGACGGCCACGGTTGGGCCGGGGTGGGCGGCGGGCGCGGGGGTGCTCACGTTGCTGGCCGGGGTGGCCGACTCGGTCGATGGGGCGGTCGCGGTCATGCAGCGGCGGGCCAGCGCCTTCGGGTTCGTGTGGGACTCGACGGCCGACCGGCTGGCCGATCTGGCCGTGATCGCCGGGCCGGTCGTGCTGGTCGCCACGGAGGCCGATCCGGGATGGAGGCCGGTGGCCGTGGCCACCGGGGCGGCCGCGGCCGGGCTGGTGCTGCTGCTCGAGTACGTGCGGGCGCGGGCCCAGGCCGGGCAGGTGGCGGCCGCCTGGTCGATGGTCACGCCGGGCGAGCGGCCGACCCGGGTGATCGTGCTCGGCCTGGCCGGCCTGGCCGTCGGGGCGGCCCAGCTGGGCGGCGACGCCCTGGCCGGGGCGGCCCTGAACCTCGGCTATCCCCTGGCCCTGGCGGCCCTGGCCCTGCTCGAGGCGGCCGGCTGCGCCCAGCTGCTGGTGGCCGTCCGCCACGCCGAACCCCCACTGCGATAGGCTCCCACAGCCCGAGGGGCACGAATGCCCAAGACCTCATATCCTCAAATCGTCATGCTGGAATCGATCAAGCAACCTCGCGACCTTCGGCAGCTCAGCGGCGACCAGCTCACCGAGCTGGCCGCCGAGATCCGGGACTTCCTGGTCCGGGCGGTTGCCGTCCGCGGCGGACACCTCGGCCCCAACCTCGGCGTCGTCGAGCTCACCATCGCCCTGCACCGGGCCCTGGACTCGCCCGTCGACCGCATCGTCTGGGACACCGGCCACCAGGCGTACGTGCACAAGCTGCTCACCGGCCGCCGGGACGACTTCGCCAACCTGCGCACCCTGGGCGGCCTCTCCGGCTACCCCTCGCGCGCCGAGAGCCCCCACGACGTGATCGAGAACTCCCACGCCTCGACCGCGCTCGGCTACGCCCTCGGCCTGGCCGAGGCCCGCCGTGCCGGCCGGGGCGAGGGGCGGGTGGTGGCGGTGGTCGGCGACGGCTCGCTCACCGGTGGGGTCGCGCTCGAGGCGCTCAACCTGATCGGCCACCGCAAGCCGGACCTGCTGGTGATCCTCAACGACAACGGCCGCTCCTACGCCCCGACGGTCGGCGGCCTGGCCGGCCACCTGGCCCCGTTCCGCCTCCACCCCGGCTACGAGACCCTGAAGAAGGGTGTCGAGGAGACCCTCGGCCGGGTGCCGCTGGTCGGCGAGGGCATGGTCGAGGCGGCCAAGCGGGTCAAGGAGGGAGCCAAGGCGCTGGTCGCCCCCCGGGTGGTGTTCGAGGACCTGGGCTGGCAGTACGCCGGGCCGGTCGACGGCCACGACCTGGGCGCCCTGGAGAAGGCCATCGACCACGCCATGCGGGTGCCCGGCCCGGTCATGCTCCACGTGATCACCCAGAAGGGCCGCGGCTACCCGCCGGCCGAGGAGCATGAGGAGGACAAGCTCCACTCGCCGTCGGGCGCCTTCGACCCCGAGACGGGCCGGCCGCTGCCCAAGGGCGGCGACGACGAGGTCCAGTTCACCGAGGTGTTCGGCCAGGCGCTGCTGGATGAGGCCCGCCGCCACCCGGAGCTGGTGGCCATCTCGGCCGCCATGCTGGGCCCGACCAAGCTGACGGTGATGCAGAAGGAGCTCCCCGACCGGGTCTTCGACGTCGGCATCGCCGAGCAGGTCGGGGTGACCATGGCCGCCGGCATGGCCATGCAGGGACTGCGGCCGGTCTGCGCCATCTACTCGACCTTCCTGCAGCGGGCCTTCGACCAGGTGATCATGGACGTGGCCCTGCACAGGCTGCCGGTGATCTTCGTGCTCGACCGCTCGGGCATCACCGGCCCCGACGGCTCCTCCCACCACGGCGTCTACGACGTCACCTTCCTGCGGGAGATCCCGAACCTGACCATCGCCTCGCCACGCGACGGCACCGAGCTGCGGCGCGCCCTGGCCACCGCGGTCGCCCACACCGCGGGGCCGTTCGCGATCCGGTTCCCGCGCTCGACCACGCCCAGGCTGACCGTCTCAGGCCCGGTCCGCCGGTTGAAGCTGGGCGCCTGGGACGTGCGCACCCGGGGCCGGGACGTGCTGCTGCTGGGCCTGGGCAAGCTGGCGGTGACCTGCGAGGAGGCGACCCGGCTGCTCAGGCAGGACGGGATCAGCGTGACCCTGGTCGACCCCCGCTGGGTCAAGCCGCTCGACCCCCGCCTGGGGTCCGTGGCCGGCGCCCACCGGCTGGTCGCGACCGTGGAGGACAACGTGCTCGCTGGCGGGTTCGGCTCGGCCGTGGCCGAGGTCATGGCCGACGAGGTGGTGGCGACGCCGCTGCTCCGTCTCGGCATCCCCGACCAGTTCCTGCCCCACGGCAAGCGGGAGGTCCTGCTGGCCGAGCTGGGCCTGGACGCGGTCGGCATCGCCGAGCGGGTCCGCAAGGCCCTGCACCGCCTGGAGTCCTGACCGCCCGGACGGTCACCTCCTCCCCAGCAGGCCGAGCAGCCTGGTGGCCACGCCGTCGGGATCGACCAGCGGATGGAAGTGGCCGGCGTCGAGGATCGCGGTCGGCCAGTCCCTGGCCGCGGCCAAGCCGCTCCCGATACCCAGGGTCGCCATCGACCGGATCGCGGTGCTGGCCGACGGGCGCATGCTGGCGTATTGCGAGTGGGGCGACCCGACCGTGACCCCGGCTCATACGGGTTCCAGACGGGCTCTGAGGTCGGTCAGGGGCCGTCGGGGTCGGGGGCGGCGTGGCGCCAGAGGGCGATGGTGGTGGTGACCATGGCGAAGCCGAAGCCGAGGTCTTCGATGGGGGCGCAGGCGATGCGGGGGCCGAGGATCGCGGCGGGGTTGTAGCTGACGATCGGGGGGCAGGTGAGGACGCCGTTCACCAGGAGCTGGAAGGCGGCGACGACGGCCAGAGCCACCCAGTAGCGGGGGTCGCGGAACAGGCCGGTCCGCAGGACCAGTAGCTCGAGCAGGACCGTGAGGACGACCCCGGCGGCTGCGGCGGCGGTGTACACCGGGATCACGAGGGGGCGCCCCGGAGTGTCATCGGGCCGTGTCCCGGCGGTTGGGGGGCGGGAGGAGGCGGACGACCGCCTGGTAGGTGAGGAGGGCGCAGGTCGGGACGACCACGAAGAAGACCAGCTCCTCGAGGGGCAGGCCGAGCAGCTCGATCCCGGTGGTGTAGCGGGGGCTGTAGGTCCAGTGGCCGCGGCGGATGGCCAGCCAGTCCCAGAGGCTGAAGGCGAGGAACACCGGGACCAGGGCGGCGAGCCAGCGGCGGGGGCGGCGGTAGACCCCCGCCTTGAGGACCAGCTCCAGGGGCAGGGTGACGAGCAGGCAGGCGGCCATCAGGACCAGGTAGGTGGCGCGCCCGAGCACCGACCCTCCCCCATCCGCGTGCCGCTCCAGGGCCGCATTGCTCCGACCTGCGGCGGTGCTGGTCGGACGTCCTAGCCGGGCAGGTCGACACCCTTGTAGTCGCGGCACTTGACCGACTGGTCGACCTGTCCGGCGGTGCTGGGCAGGTCGATTCTGCAGTTGTTCCGCTCGTACTGGATGCCGGCCCAGAACGCGGCCACGAGCAGCAGGATCGTGATGAGGAGCGAACCACCGCGGCGCATGCTGCCTCCTCGAACGGGTGGCCAGGGGGACGGAGCCTACTCCAACGTCCGGCTGCCCTGCCTACCCAGCCGAACGCCGGTCAAGCATCGGCGGCGCGCCCCGCTCACCCGCGGTGGCCGAAATTCATGCCGGCGAACATCGCCTCGGTGCGCTCCATGGCCTTGACGACCTCGGCCATGTCCTGCGCGACCTCGGTGTCGGTCTGGGGGAACAGGAACTGGTTGAGCGGCTCGTTCGCCCCCACCTGGAGTCCGTACTCGTCCATGTACTCGCCGAGGGCGAACTCCCAGGTGAACAGGGCCGGCGAGTCGTCGGCGGGGACGTGCAGCCAGTAGGTGAGGTAGCGGTTGCGGGCCAGGGAGAAGGTCCGGGTGCCGTCCCGTTTCTCCAGGGTGAGGCGGAAGCCGAGCAGCCCCAGCTCGTCGTCGAAGGCCATGTCCCGGGCATTCTCCCGGGCCGCACCGGGAAGCGCCAGCGCTGGCCTTCCGTGCGTTTGTGGGGAGGGCCTGCTTAGAATTCTGTGCCGGCCGGTGTCCGCCGGACGGCGACCGACATCGGGACTGACCTTGGCCAGACACACCGCCGACCTGGACGCCCTCGTCGGCCGGACCCTCGGCCGCCGCCGTTACGAGGTCGTCGCCCGCATCGCCCAGGGCGGCATGGCGATCGTCTACCGCGGCCACGACCGGCAGCTCGACCGGGTGGTGGCGATCAAGGTCCCCCGCCCGGAGTTCGCCCGCGACCGCGAGTTCTCCGACCAGTTCCGGCGCGAGGCCCGCACGGCCGCCCGCCTGTCGCACCCCAACGTGGTCGCCGTCTACGACTCGGGCGAGGAGAAGGGCCTGCCCTGGATCGTGATGGAGCACGTCAGCGGCCGGACCCTGCGCGAGGTGCTCGACGACCAGGGACGCCTGAGCCCCGAGACCACGGCCGAGCTGCTCGGGCCGGTTGCCGACGCCCTCGACCACGCCCACCACGCCGGCGTCGTCCACCTGGACGTGAAGCCGGAGACCCTCCTGCTGACCAGCGAGACGGTCAAGGTGGCCGACTTCGGGCTGGTCCGGGCGGCCGCCCAGCGCGGCCACGGGCAGGCCCTGGCCGCCACCGTCCACTACTGCGCGCCCGAGGTGCTGCGGGGCGGGGTGGTCGACGGGCGGGCCGACGTGTACGCCCTCGCGGTGGTCGCCTGGGAGTGCGTCTGCGGCCGGGCGCCGTTCGAGGGCGACGCCCGCCAGGTCGTCCAGCAGCACCTGGGCGGCCGGGTGCCGCGGCCCTCGCAGGTGGTCGACGGGATCCCGGAGCCGTTCGACGCCGCCGTGGCCCGGGCCACCGACCCCGACCCGACCGGGCGGTTCCTGCGGGCCTCGGACTTCGCCGCCGCCATCGGGGCGCCACGCCGGCGGCGGATGGACGAGACCCTCCGGGCCACCACCCCGGTCCCGCCCGCCGGCCCCGACACCGCCACCGCCTGGGCCCCGGCGGCCGGTGCCGCCGCGGCCGCCCACAGCCCGTCCGAGGCCCCGACCACCAGCTGGCCACCCGCGGCCCGCGAGACGACCAACGGGTGGGCCGGACAGGCGCAGGGGGCGGAGACCCGGAGCCTCAACGCGTTGCCGGCGGTGACGGCCGGGGCAACCCAGGCGCCGCCGGCAGCCCAAGCACCGGCGGCGACCCGGGTGCCGCCCGCGACCCGGGTGCCGCCCGCGCCGCTGGCGCCGCTGCGGCCGCGGCCGCCGACCGGGCGCGTGCCCAAGTCCCGGGCCGCGCGGCCACGGGGGGGCAGGGGCCGGCTGCTGGCCGCGCTGCTGGTCGTCGGCCTGCTCGCCGCCGGGCTGCTGACCCGGGCCGGCGGGCTGCTCGGCGGGTCGGTGCGGGTGCCCGAGGTGGTCGGCCTGGAGGTCGCCGAGGCGACCCGGGACCTCAGGGCCCGCGGCCTGCGGGTCCGGACGGGCGAGCCGGTCGCCTCCGACCACGTCCACGAGGGCCTGGTCGCCACCCAGTCCATCGCCGGCGGGGAGCGGGCCCGGCGCAGCGACACGGTGGTGATCCAGCCGTCGCTCGGGATCGTCCTGCCCGACCTGGCCGGGCGGCCGGCCGACGCGGCCACCGGCCGCCTGGACGAGCTCGACATCCGGTTCGAGAAGGAGCCCGCCACCAGCGTCGACGTCCCCAAGGGGGCCGTCATCCAGACCCGCCCCGACCAGGGCACCGTCCTCAAGGCCGACGACGTGGTCACCGTGGTCGTCAGCGCCGGCAAGCCGAAGGTCGAGGTCCCCGACGTGGCCGGCCGGCGCGCCGAGGCCGCCGAGGCCGCGCTCGCCGACGCCCACCTCAAGGTCCGGCCCGAGCGGGTCTTCGCCGACGACGTGCCCGAGGGCCGGGCGGTGAGCACCGACCCCGGCAGCGGCTCCGAGGTCCCATGGGGGTCGGCGGTGGTCCTGCGGGTCAGCAAGGGGCCCGACCTGGTCGAGGTGCCGCGGGTGGTCGGCCTCTCCAAGAAGGAGGCCGAGCAGCGCCTGCGTGAGGCCGGCCTGGAGGCCCACTACGTGTTCCCGGTGGGCAGCCGGGTCGTCGAGCAGAGCCCGGGCCCGGGCGAGAAGGCCAAGCGCGGCAGCGGCGTCCGCCTCCTGCTCAACCTGTTCTGACGTGCGCATCGGGGCCCACGTGTCGGTCGCCGGCGGCCTGGAGCGGGCCGTCGGCAACGCCACGGCCGTCGGCTGCGAGTCGCTCCAGGTGTTCGTGTCCAACGCCCGCGGCTGGGCCCCGCCGCCGGTCGACCCGGCCGCCGACGAGCGGTTCCGGGCCGACCTGCAGGCGGCCGGGCTGGGCCCGCTGTTCGTCCACGCCCCCTACCTGGTCAACTTCGCCAGCGCCAGCCCGCTCACCCGGGAGCGGTCCCGCGAGGTGGTCGCGGCCACCCTGGCCAAGGCGGCCGCCATCGGCGCCACCGGGGTCGTCGTCCACGCGGGGGCGGCCCTGGCCAGCGGCCGGACCGCCGGCCTGGCCACCACCCGCGAGGCGCTGCTGCCCCTGGCCGACGCGGCCGGTCCCGACCTGGTCCTGGAGCTGACCGCCGGCACGCGGGGGGCGCTGGCGGCCCGGTTCGAGGAGATGGCCGAGCTGCTGGCCGCCTGCGAGCACCACCCCCGCCTCAAGGTGTGCATGGACACCTGCCACGCCCAGGCGGCCGGCTACGACCTGGGCGACCCGGCCGGCGTCGCCAAGGCCCTCGACGAGCTGTTCGCCACCCTCGGGGAGCGGGTCGTGCTCGTCCACGCCAACGACTCCCGCGACCCGGTCGGCGCCGGCCGCGACCGCCACTGCCCCATCGGCACCGGCACCATCGGCGACCAGGGCTTCGCCGCCATCCTTTCCCACCCCGGCCTGGCCACCCTCCCCGTCATCACCGAGACCACCGGCGACCCCGACCAGATGGCCACCGACCTCACCCGCCTCAAGCACCTCCGCCGCCCCACCCCCCGGCGGTAGGATCCGCGGGTGCTGCGACCTGCGTATCCGTTGGAGACGGCGCGCCTCCAGCTGCGGCCGTTCTCGCCGGGGGATCTCGAGGGGCTGTACGCGTTCCACTCGCGGGCGGAGGTGGCGCGGTTCCTCTACTGGGAGGGCCGTGACCTGGAGCAGGTGCGGCAGGTGCTGGACGCCAAGACGCGTCAGACGGTGCTGGAGGACGAGGGTCAGGTGGCTGGCCCTGGCGGTGGTGCTGCGGGAGACCGGGGTGGTGGGGCTGGGGTTCGACGGGCTGGGACTGCACCGGGTCATCGGCCGCTGCGACGAGCAGGACCTGGCAGGCGCCGGCGGCCTCGAGCACGTGCTTGCCGTCCGCGGGGCCATCCTCGCCGACCCTGGGGCGGCCGCCACCGGGCCGACGGTCCCAGGCCGTAGGATCGTCGGGTCGTCGGGACCGCCAGCGACCGGACCACCAGAGGAGGACCTCGTGCTCAGCACCCGGCGCGGGGTCGGCGCCTACCGCTGGGAGCTGGCCATGGTGGCCGTGACCGCCGTGTGGGGCTCCACGTTCGTGCTGGTCCGCGACGCGGTCGCCCAGTTCCCGCCGTTCACCTTCATCGCCTACCGGTTCCTGGCCGCGGCCGTGCTGCTGGCCGCCCTGCGGCCGCGGCTGGCCGCCGGCGGGCAGCCGGGGCTGGTGGCCGCGGGGGTGGCGGCCGGGCTGGCCCTGTTCGCCGGCTACGGCTTCCAGACGGTCGGGCTCCAGTACACGACGGCCTCCAACGCCGGCTTCATCACCGGGCTGTCGGTGGTGCTCACGCCCCTGTTCGCGGGCCTGTTGCTCCGCCAGCCCCCCGGGCGGTGGCCGGTGCTGGGGGCGTGCCTGGCCGCCGTCGGCCTGGGCCTGCTGTCGCTGCAACGCCTGGAGGTCCGCCAGGGCGACGCCCTCGTCCTCGGCTGCGCGGTCGCCTTCGCCACCCACATCCTGCTGCTCGGCCGCTACGCCCCCCGCTTCTCCACCTACCGGCTGGCCGTGGTCCAGCTGGCCACCGCCGGGCTGGCCGCCCTGGCCTGGGCCGGGCTGGCCGGCGACCTGGTCGCCCCCGCCTCGTCCCAGGTGTGGGTCGCCCTGGCCATCACCTCGGTGGCCGCCTCGGCCGGGGCGTTCCTGGTCCAGACCCGGGCCCAGCGCGAGGTGTCCCCGACCCGCACCGCCGTCATCCTCACCATGGAGCCGGTGTTCGCCGGCCTGTTCGGGTTCGTGCTTGCCGGCGAGCGCCTGTCCGGGCGAGGCTGGCTCGGCGCCGGCCTCATCCTGGCCGGGATGCTGGTCGCCGAGCTCGGCGGCCGCCACCCGGCCGCCCCCGGCCAGCCGAGACCGAACGGAGCCCAGCCATGATCCAGGTGCACGTGTTCCGCAAGGGCCAGGAGGTCACCGACATCCCGGTGGCCGACCTGTCGCAGGTCCGCACCGAGCCCCGGACCCTGGTCTGGGTCGACCTGATCTCGGCCACCCCAGAGGAGCTGGCCGCCATGGGCGAGGAGTTCCAGCTCCACCCGATGGCCCTGGCCAGCTGCGCCCCCGGCGTCAAGCAGCGGCCCAGGGTCGAGGAGTACGAGGGGCAGGTGCTGCTGATCGCCTACGCCTCCAAGCCGGCCGGCGAGGGCCAGCCGGTCGACCTGCACGAGCTGGACGTGATCGCCGGCCAGAACTTCCTGCTCACCTTCCACGGCGGCGCCCCCATCGACGCCGGCACGGTGGCCCGCCGGGTCACGGCCCACCCCGAGCTGGCCAAGCACGGCGCCGGGTTCCTGCTCTATGTCGTCCTTGACGAGGTCGTCGACACCTTCTTCCCGACCCTGGACCGGATCGGCGAGCGGATCGAGGACCTGGAGGAGGCGGTGTTCGAGGCCGCCGGCGAGGTCCAGAGCCAGATCTTCTCCCTGCGCCGCGACCTGATCGCCATCCGCCGGGTCGCCGGGCCCATGCGGGACTCCCTGATCGTGCTCCTCCGCCGCGACCTGGGCCTGTTCACCCGGGAGTCCCAGCGCTACCTCCAGGACATCTACGACCACATGATCCGGGTCGTGGAGAGCGTCGAGGACTACCAGGACCTGGCCTCGGGGGCGCTGGAGGCCAGCCTGGCGGTCGTCTCCAACCGGGTGGGCACGGTCGCCCGCAACCTCGGCGCCTATGCCGCCATCTTCGCCGTGGTCACCATGATCAGCGGGATCTACGGGATGAACTTCCGGCACATGCCCGAGCTGGGCTGGCGGTTCGGCTACGCCTGGGCGCTCGGCCTGATGCTGGTCTCCGCCACCGGCCTGTGGGTCTATTTCAAGCGCAAGGGCTGGCTGTAGAGAATACGGGGATGGACGACATGCTGGCCCAGGTGCAGGCCCGGGTGGCCGACCGGTTCCCGGCCGACCTGGAGCGGATCCGCGCCTACCTCCAGATGCCGTCGGTCAGCGCCACCGGCGAGGGCATCGGGGCCGTGGCCGAGGCCACCGGCGTCTGGATCCAGGGGGCCGGCGGGTCCTTCGAGCTTCAGGCCACCCCCGGCCACCCGCTGGTCATCGGCGAGCTGCCCGGCCCGCCGGGCGCGCCCCGGCTGCTGCGCTACGGCATGTACGACGTGCAGCCGGCCCAGGAGCCGGACTGGACCTCGCCGCCGTTCGCGGCCGAGGTCCGCGACCTGCCCGGGGTCGGGCCGGCGGTGGTGGCCAGGGGCAGCGCCAACTCCAAGAGCTGCCTGGCCTGCTTCTTCCTGGCCGTGGAGGTGCTGCGCGAGCTGGACGCCATGCCGGTGACGGTGGCCCTGCTGATCGAGGGCGAGGAGGAGCTGGGCAGCCCGCATCTGGCCGACGCGGTCAGGGCCAGGGCCGGCGACCTGGCCGCCGAGGGCGCCTTCGACCTCGACCTGACCGCCGGCCTTGACGGCCAGCCCGAGCTGATCCTTGGCTGCAAGGGCCTGTGCGACCTGGAGCTGTCCTGCGAGGCCGGCGACTGGGGCGGCCCCCGGATCGACCTGCACTCCAGTGAGCAGGCCTGGATCGCCTCGCCGGTGTGGGCCCTGGTCCAGGCCCTGGCCACCCTGACCGGCCCCGACGAGGAGATCCGGGTGGCCGGCCTCGACGGCGGGCCCGGGCCGGGCGAGGGCGACCGGCGGCTGCTGGCCGAGCTGGCCGCCGGCTTCAACCCGGCCGAGCACCTGCGCGAGGCCAACGCCGCCCGCTACCGGCTGGACGGCGGGCCGGCCGAGCTGCTGGAGGCGCTGCTGTTCCGGCCGACCCTGAACATCTCCGGACTGTCGGCCGGCTATGTCGGCCCGGGCGGCAAGACGATCACGCCCAGCCGGGCCGTGGCCAGGGTCGACATCCGGCTGGTGGGCGGCGACCCCGAGGCGGCCGCGGCCGCCGTCCGCCGCCACCTGGACGACCACGGCTTCGCGCACGTCCAGGTCAGGCTGCTGGACGCCTACCCGTGGGCCAAGGCGCCGCCCGGCAACCGGTCCGAGGCGGCCATGCGTGCCTCCTACCGGGCCCTGGGCCGCACGGCGCTCCCCTACCCACTGGCCCCCTGGTGCGCCCCCTACTTCGTGTTCGACCGCATCCTCGGGCTGCCCTGGGCCTCCGGCGGGGTCGGGCACGCCGCCGGGGCGCACGGACCCGACGAGTACGCCACCCTGGCCGGGCTCCAGGAGCACATCGTGGGCGCGGCCGCGTTCCTGCTCGCCTACGCGGGCCTGGCCGGAGAGGAACCGTGAGCCCGGTGCGGGTGGTGGTCGCCAGGGGCGACCCGCTGGAGCGGGGCCGCACCGTCGGCTACGAGCTGGCCGACCTGATCCGCGGCTCACTCGAGTTCTACTGGCGCTACCTGGTCCGCCGGGGCGTCGGGGCGGGCGAGCTGCCCGGGCTGCTCGCCCCCTACCTGGCCGCGGCCGAGCGGGAGCTGCCCGACCTGGTCGAGCTGGTCACCGGGATGGCCGAGGGGGCCGGGGTGTCGTTCTGGGAGCTGTTCTGCATCAACGCCTTCGAGGAGCTCGAGCCGCGGCTGGAGGCCCGCAGCGGCCGGTCGCTCGGCCAGGTCACCGGAACGGGCTGGGGGCCGGGTGGGCCGGCCGAGCCCTCCGGGGCCGCCGGCACGCCCGGGGACCGCTGCTCGACGGTGACCATCTCCGGGCCCGGCTACACCCTGCTCGGCCACAACGAGCAGTGGCTGGCCGGCGACGTGGGCCACGTGGCCGTGGTCGTGGAGCTGCCCGACGACGGACCGGCCCTGGTCTCACCCACCCTGGCCTGCTGCCTGCCGGCGGTGGGCATGAACGAGTACCGGGTCGCCCAGGGCATCCAGTCGCTGGCCGCCAACGACGACGGCGTCGGCATCCCCAGGGTGCTGGTCTCCCGGCACGCCCTGGTCGCCTCCTCCCCCCCCGACGCGCTGCGCCGGGCCACCCTGCCCGGCCGGGCCGGCGGCTACGGCCACAGCTTCGCCTTCGGCTCCGGCAGCGCCATGAACATCGAGACCAGCGCCACCCGGTTCGCCGTCAACGGCCTGCCCGGCTGCCACACCAACCACTACACCGACCCGGAGCTGGCCGAGCGGGCCCCGCCACCCAGCCAGGGCAGCCTGGCCCGCCTGGCCCGCCTCCAGGCCCTGGTCGAGGAGCGGTCCCCGGCCACCCCGGCGGCCATCGGCGAGATCCTGGCCGACCACGGCGGCGACGGCCCCCAGGCCATCTGCGAGCACGGCACCGAGGACCCGGCCGACGAGGCCTCGGCGATCGTCTTCTCGATGATCTGCGACCTGGACCTGGGACGGATGTGGGTGGCGCCGGGCAGCCCCTGTGTCACCGCCTATGAGGAGGTGGACCTGGCCGGTGTGGTCTGAGACCGGGCCGTTGCGCTACGAGCGCCTGACCTGGCCGGAGGTGGCGCGGGCGGCCGGCGAGGACCGGGTCGCCCTCATTCCCGTGGCCACCCTGGAGGACCACGGCCCCCACCTGCCGGTCGACACCGATCTCAGAATCGTGTCCGAGATCTGCCAGCGGGCCGCGGCCAGGGCGGCCGACCGGGTGGTGCTGCTGCCGGCCATCCCCCACGGCTACGACCCCCACCACATGGACTTCCCGGGCGCGATCAGCGTCGGCTGGGACACCTTCGTCCGCTACTGCACCGACGTCGGCCGCTCCCTGGCCCACCACGGCTTCCGGCGGATGCTGTTCCTCAACGGCCACGGCTCCAACCAGAACCTGGTCGAGACGGCGGCCCGGCTGGTCATGGTGGAGCGGCCCGAGGTGCTGGCCGCGGCCGCCTTCTACCTGGCCAGCCCGGCGGCGTTCGAGGTCATCGGGCGGGTGCGGACCTCGACCAGGGGCGGGATGGCCCACGCCTGCGAGCTGGAGACCTCGATCTACCTGGCCATCGACCCGGCGGCGGTGGCCATGGAGCTGGCCGTCGACGAGCGGTCCTACCCCGAGGGCGAGCACGCCTGGCTGGACTGGTCGGACGGGCCGCTGAAGCTGATGCCGTGGTGGTCGTCGTTCAGCCGCTCCGGGGTCCAGGGCGACGCCACCCTGGGCACGGCCGACAAGGGCCGGGCCCTGCTGGAGGCCGCGGTCACCGAGTGCGTGGCCTACGTGGACGAGCTGCTGGAGAAGCCGCCGCCGGAGCGGCGCCGGCCGGTCACTGGTAGTTGATGACCCGCGGGGGCGGCTTGAGCCTCATGACCTCGCGCGGGCTCATGATGTCGACGTCGTTCTCGTAGAACAGCTTCAGGCCGGGGTGGAAGCGCCGGTCCCGGGTGTAGGAGCGGTAGTCCTCGAGCTTGGCCGAGCGGGCCCCGAAGCCGTCGGCGTTCCAGGTCATGGCCAGGCCGGGCCGGATCGCGATCCTGGCCTTGTCCCGGATCATGCTGTCGTGGAACTGGTGGATGATGAACAGCTTCTGGGGCAGCCGTTGGTGGCGGACGATGCCGGCGACATAGGCCGAGGCCCGGTTGATGGCGGCGGCGTCGGTGCGGCCCAGGTGCCTGCCCGGCACCTGCCCGGGGCCCATGGAGAACTCGGGGTCGAGGGCGATGCCGACGTCCGGCTGGCGCAGGTACGGCTCCCAGTGGCGCAGCGAGCTGAGGAAGTCGTCCCGGCCCGGCTGGACGTCCAGCACCAGCACCCCGTCGATACGGCGGACCGCCTTGAGGAACGACCGGACGATGGCGTCCTCCTGGTGGGTCCGGTACAGGCCGCTGGGGGTCGGGAACGGGTGGGCGATGGTGGCGATCAGCTCGAACATGGGCATGACCGGCCGGCCCGGGCGGGCATAGGGGCGGGCCACCTTGAGCAGCCGCTGGGCGACCACCTCGGCCGGCCCGGCGCCGAGCACGTCGAGGTTCTGCATGCCGTAGAAGCCGACCACCCGGTAGCGGGGGAACAGCTGGCGGCCGCCGCGGGGCAGCTCGGGGGGCGGCGGGGTGGTGGTGGTGGTCACCGCCACGGTGGTGGCCGGCTGGGCGGCCGGGGCCGCCCCGGGGGCCGGGTCGGGATCGGGGCCGGGGTCGCGGTCGAGCACGAGGCCGCCGGCGGTGGCGGTGCCGGCCAGGACCAGCAGGGTGGCGGCGACCGCCCAGCGTCGCCGGCGCCCGGTCCGGTGGGCGCGGTGGGGCGCGGCCCGCCGGTTCTGGGCCGTGTCCCGTCCGAGGTCTTCCTTCACGGCTGGGCACCATATCGAGCATCCGCCCACGCGGGCCAATCCGGGAGCTACCAGGCATCGCCGCCCCGGCCCCGGAGCCGGTGGGGTGTGGGACGATGCCGCGATGATCGTGGCGACCAGATTCGGACGGCCGCTGCCCGAGGGCGGCTGCATCGGGGTCCCCGCGCCGGCCAGCCCCTGGGAGAACCGGTCGGACCTGCTGCGCGGGGTCGAGTGGTGGCAGGCCCGCGGCTACCGGGTGAAGCTGGCCGACGGCATCGAGGCCCGTGACAGCTACGTCGCCGGCGACCCCAGGCGCCGGGCGCGGGACCTGGAGGCGATGTTCGCCGACCCCGAGGTCGACGTGGTCCAGTGCCTGACCGGCGGGTTCGGGTCGATGCAGCTGGTGCCCCACCTCGACTTCCAGCTGATCGCCGACCACCCCAAGGCCTTCTGCGGCTACTCCGACATCACCGCCCTGCACGTCGCCCTGCGCCAGCGGGCCGGGCTGGCCACCTTCTACGGCCCCCACCTGATGACCATGGGCTGGACCGAGGCCAGCGACTTCACCCGCGACCGGCTGCTGGCGGTGCTGGGCGGCGGCGGGGCCGGCCCGCTGCCGGCCAAGCCCGATGACCCCTATATCCGCCCGCTGCGCGGCGGCCGGGCCACCGGGCCGCTGGCCGGCGGCGACCTGTGGCTGCTGCTCCAGACCATGGGCACGCCCTGGGAGGTGGAGCTGGAGGGGGCGATCCTGTTCTTCGAGGAGGTCGACGCGCCGCCCTGGCACATCGACGGGATGCTCACCCAGCTCGGGCAGGCCGGCAAGCTGGCCGGCGTGGTCGGGGTGGCGGTCGGCGACCTGGAGCGCTGCGACTGGAGCGAGCAGCGTCCCGAGTGGCCCCGGACCAAGTCCCTGGAGCAGGTCCTGGAGGAGCACCTGGAGCCGCTCGGGGTGCCGGTGCTGTACAAGCTGCCTGTCGGCCACGCCAGGCACCTGGCCACCCTCCCCTTGGGGATGACGGCCACCCTGGACGCGGACGCCCGCACCCTGACCGTCGACCAGCCGGCCCTGCGTCCCGGCTAGCCGGTCAGGTCAAGGGACGGGTCGGCGTGGACCGGCTCGCCCTCGACCAGGGTGGCCAGGACCCGGGCGTCGCCGATGGGGCCGGCGGCCTCGTCGAACGGGTCGCGGTCCAGGACGGCCAGGTCGGCCAGCTTGCCCTGGGTGACCGAGCCGGTCTCGGCCTCCAGGCGCAGGGCGTAGGCCGAGCCGATGGTGAACGCGTCCAGGGCGGCCGGCAGGTCGAGCCGCTCGGCGGGCAGGAACGGCTCGCCGTCGCGGTCGTCGGGCGCGACCCGGCGCACCGCGACCTCGATCTCCTCCAGCGGGTTGGCGGTGGACACCGTCCAGTCGCTGCCGAAGGCCAGCACCGCCCCGGCCCGGCGCAGGCTGGCCCACGGGTACTGCCAGCCGGCCCGCTCCGGCTCCAGGAACGGCAGGGTCAGCTCGCGCATGTAGCCGTCCAGGCACGACCAGAACGGCTGGGCGTTGGCGACCACGCCGAGGCGGCGGAAGCGGGGCCGGTCGTCGGGGTGGACGAACTGGAGGTGGGCGATCTGGTGGCGGGCGTCGCGGCGGCCGTTGGCGGCGGCCGCGGCCTGGAAGGCGTCAAGGGTGTCGCGGACGGCCCGGTCGCCGATGGCGTGGACGTGCACGTCGAAGCCCTCGGTGTCCAGGGCGGTGACGGCCCTGGACAGCCCCTCGGGGCCGAGCATGCCGATGCCCAGGTTGGCGCTGGGGCGGCCGTCGCCGTCCAGGTAGGGGGCCAGCATGGCGGCGGTGCGGTTCTCGAACACCCCGTCGGCGAAGATCTTGACCGCGCTGGCCCGCAGCCGACCCACGCCGGCCGCCCGGCGGCGCTCGACCAGGTCGGCCAGCTGGGCCTCGCCGGCCTCGACCTGCCAGCGCAGGGCGGCCACGGCCCGGCCGGTGAGCCGGCCCCGCTCGGCCAGGGCCCGGTAGGCGGCCAGCATCTCCGGGCCCACGGCGGCGTCCTGCCAGGCGGTGATCCCGAGCCGGTGCAGGTGGCCCTGGCCGCGCTCGATCGCGGCCTCCCATTCGGCCTGCCCGGGCCGGGGGGCGAGGTCGGCGACCAGGGCCATGGCGGTCTCGTGGAGGGCGCCGGTCGGCTCGCCGGCGGCGTCGCGCTCGATCCGGCCCCGCGGAGGGTCCGGGGTGGCCCGGGTGATGCCGGCCAGCTCCAGGGCGCGGCTGTTGACCCAGGCGCTGTGGCCGTCGGTGGACTCCAGCAGCACCGGCCGGTCCCGAACGACCGCGTCCAGGGTGGCCAGGTGCGGGCCGTCGGTGCCGAAGGCGTCCATGGCCCAGCCGCCGCCCAGGATGAAGGGGGCGTCGGGCCGGCCGGCGGCATAGCGGGCCACGGCCGCCGCGTACCCCTCGGGCTCGACCCCGTGGAGGTCGCACTGGGCCAGCTCCAGGCCGCCGGTGGCGGTGTGGACGTGGGCGTCCTGGAACCCGGGCAGGACCAGCCCGCCGTGAAGGCGCAGCACCCGGGTGGCCGGGCCGCGCAGGACGGCCACCTCCCGCTCGGGGCCGACGGCGGCGACCCGGCCGGCGCGCACGGCCACGGCGTCGGCCCAGGGGCGAGCCGGGTCGGCGGTGTACACCGGCGCCCCGACGATCAGGAGGTCGGCCTGGGTTATCGTCGCTCCTCGACGAGGACGGGCGCCAGCCGGTCGGCCAGGGCGGGCCAGTCGACCATGACCACCAGCACGGTGGCGGCCATGGGCCAGTAGTCCAGGTGCATGGCCAGCCCGATGCCGGCGTGCATGGCCAGCACGGCCGGCACGAACAGCCAGGCCAGCCGGGGCCGCCACAGCACCAGGGGGAAGCCGAGCTCGACGGCCAGGGTGGCCGCCGCGACCAGGTGGGCGAGCAGCGGCCGGTCGGCCACGAACAGGGCGAACGGGTTGGGCTGGGGCTGGGCGTCGCTGGAGGCGTACAGCACCCAGCGCAGGTTGCCGCTGGTCACCCAGGCCGGGCCGGCGTGCAGCAGCTTGGCCAGGCCGGTGAAGCAGTAGGCCCCGGCCACCACCACCGTGGCCGTGCGCACCGGCCAGCCGAACAGCGGCCCCGGGCCGGCCGCCGGGCGCTGGCGGGCGTCCAGCGACCAGGCCGCCCCGGCCCGCGACGGCAGCAGCGGGACCAGGCACAGCAGCAGCAGCACGTCGTTGTGCACCACCTTGCCGAGGCTGGAGGTCATGGCCACCAGGGGCAGGGCCGCCACCCAGGCCACCGGCAGGGTGACCCGGGTCAGCAGCCCCACGGTGGCCAGCACGGCCGCGGCCAGGGCCAGGGCCTGGAGGGCGGCCACGGCCTCGGGCGACGGCATCCGGTCGAGCAGGCGCAGGAACGAGATCGGCCGGAACAGCGCCGCCGGTTGGGTGGCCAGCTCGGCGTACGGCCCGCTGGCCAGCCGGATGGCGAGCAGCCCACACAGCCCGATGCGGACCGCCGCCAGCCGCCGCGGGTCGCCCGGGGCGAACAGCCACCCCTCGACCCGCCGGACCGCCGCCTCAGCCGCCGACATCGGGGCTCCCGGGGCGGCAGGTGTAGCGGAGGGTCCGGGTCGGGGGGGCGCCGCGGTCGCCGACCCGCTGGGACACGTCGGTGAGGGTCTGGTAGATGCGGACCTCGGCGACCTCGCCGCCGCGGGCGCGGACCGCCTCGGCCCAGGCCCGGCAGACGGCGGACTGCCGGTCGCGCGGCAGGCCGCCGAAGCTCTTGAGGACCTGGACGTCGCCGTGGTAGCCGACAGGCAGGTCGCGGAACGGGATCGGGGTCTCGCGGCCGGCCCGGTCGACCGTGACCGCCTGGAAGCCGGGCTGCCTGGCCTGGCGGGCGTCGGCGAACAGCCGCCAGCCGGTGAGCGGCCAGGCCTCCAGCCCGGCCACCCCGCAGACCACGAACAGGGCCAGAAAGGCGCCCACGAACCAGCGCGCCCAGCGGGGCGCCGGGGCGGGCTGGGCGGCCGGGCCGGCTGTGGTCGGAGCTGACGGCGACTGGTCTCGCATGGCGGCCACGCTACCCCGGCCACCGGCCGCCCGCGACCCGCCCCGCCGGGCGGCTCAGGCGGCCGCCTCGGCGACCTCGGCGCCGAAGGCGAGCAGGTCGGCCAGCCCGAACCGTCCCACCTGGGCGGCGGGGAGGGTGGGCCGCCAGCCGGGGTCGACGGCCCGGTAGGACTCGCCGTCGGCGTCGACGATGCCGACCAGAACCTCGCCCACCAGCCGGCCGCCGACCGGGCCAAGGCGCTCGCCGCCGCCGCGGTGCTCGGCCTCCTTGAGCAGGTAGAACCAGAGCGGCGTCTCCTGCCACCAGCCGACCGCGCCCAGGCCGACCTCCGTGGGGCCGAGCGGCTCGACCCCGAGGCGGCGGGCCACCGCCTCGCCCGACGGCAGCCCGACCCCCTGGCCGCGCTGGAGGTCGCGGACGGCCAGCGACCCGTAGTCGTCGTCGCCGTCGACCCCGGTGATGGCCCGGGGCAGCTGGATGAGGCTGCCGGCCAGGCGGCCGTCGATCCGCTTGGCCCGCTGGGCGGGCGGCCGCCCCGGCAGGTCGAACAGGAACGACCAGTCGACGGTCATGACCGCCGGGACCGGGCGGAAGCCGAGCAGGTCGGGCAGCAGCGGCACCGGCTCGGCGTCGCGGTTGACCTGGTAGCGGTCGCGGACCTGGCTGTGCCCGAACCGGTAGGCGGCGTCGGCGAACTCCAGCGGGATCCAGGCTTCGCCCGGGGCGGGGTGGTAGGAGCGGGCCCCGCCGGCCAGCAGCTCGCCGGCCAGGTCGGCCCCGACCACCCTGGGCAGGAAGTCCTCCAGCAGGACCCACTGGTAGTGCCAGGTGGCGGCCCGGCGGGCCTCGGCGAACAGCTCCGCCTCGGCCACCCCGTCGCCGCGCAGCCGGTCCACCAGGCCGTTGTGGACGTGCAGCATGGCCACGTGCAGCTGGCTCATCAGCAGGTGGACGTCGTTGCGGGGGTCGGCGATGAGGGCCACCCCCTGGGGGTTGCGGGGCAGGTCGGCCGGCTGGCCGGCGTCGTTGCGGCCGACCAGCAGCTTGGCCGGGTCGTCGCGGTCGTACAGGAACGGCATGCCGGCCGGGCCGTCGCCGTAGACCGGCTCCAGGTTGGCCCGGGGGCGGCGGGCGTTGCGGACCTCGGCCAGCTCGGCATGGTGGGTCAGGGGCGAGCGGTCGGCGGTGATGTCGTGGGCCACGAACTGGCCGAACACCGGCCACCCGGCCGCCCCCTCGGCATCGGGGTTGACGGCGTCGGTCCCGACCTGGACGGCCGCGGCCGCGGCGTCGCAGACCCCGCCGGCCCGGCCCAGGCCGTGCAGGGCGTCGTCCTCGCAGTCCAGCGCCTCCAGCTCCGGGAACAGGCGCCGGTAGTCGCCGCCGGCCGGCTCCTCCACCGCCCGCCCCGGGGCCAGGCAGTGGTCGCGGATCCTGGTCGCCGTGGGCATGGCCGCCTCCTCTCCCCCCCGGGTGTGCGATTACAACGTTACCGCCCGGGCCGGGGGGGCTGCGCCGGCCCCCCCGAAGGGACGGGGACGAGGCAGGCGGCCAGGGCGGCGGCGTCGACGTTGCCGCCGGTGAGGACCACGCCGACCCGCCGGCCAGCGGCGGCGCCGGTCCGCAGGGCGGCCAGGGGCAGGGCGGCGGTCGGCTCGATGAGCTGCTTGGTCCGCGACCAGCACAGCGCCAGGGCGTCGAGCAGGTCGGCGTCGGTCACGGTGACGATGTCGTCGACCAGGGCCTGGATGACCGCGAAGGGCCGCTCCCCCACGCACAGGCTGCGGACCCCGTCGGCGATGGTGGCCGGGGCGGCCGGCAGGGGGATGCGCCGGCCGGCCCGCAGCGACGCCTGGGCGTCGGCGGCGGCCGCCGGCTCGACCCCGACGACCCGGGTCCGGGGCCAGCGCCCCTTGACCGCGGCCGCCGTGCCGGCGATCAGCCCACCCCCACCCACCGGGACCAGCACCAGGTCCAGGTCGGCCACCTCCTCCAGCAGCTCGAGGGCGGCCGTGCCCTGCCCGGCCATCACGTCGTGGTCGTCGAAGGGGTGGACCAGGTGCAGGCCGCGCTCGGCGGCCAGGTCGGCGGCGAAGGTCTCGCGGTTCTCGCCGGTCACCCCCACGCTGACAACCTCGGCGCCGTAGGCCCGGGTGGCGGCCACCTTGGCCGGGTTGGACCCGGCCGGCATCACCACCACCGCCCGGCCCCCGGTCTCGGCCGCGGCCAGGGCGACCGCCTGGCCGTGGTTGCCGGACGAGACCGCCAGCACCCCGGCCGCCCGCCGGGCCGGGTCCAGCGCGAGCAGGGCGTTGAACGCCCCTCTGGCCTTGAACGCCCCGACCCGCTGCAGGTGCTCGGCCTTGGCGACCACCTGGCAGCCGAGCTCGCGGTCCAGCAGCCGGGAGGTGACCAGCGGGGTGCGGTGGACGTGGCCGGCGATCCGGGCCGCCGCCCGCTCCACGTCCAGGACCGAGAAGGGGGTGGACGTCCGGCTCATCCGGCGGCGGCGACGACCGCCTTGGCGGCCCGCTCGGCGTCCTCCGCGCTGACCTCGTAGGAGAAGACCAGCCGGACCCGGCCGGGGTCGGTGTCGGCGGCCAGCACGTCAAGGCCGGCCAGCCGCTCGACCAGCCCCGGCCCGTCGGTGCCGAACGCCCCGGCGTCCAGCAGGACCATGTTGGTCTCGACCTCGGCGGGGTCGACGCTGCCCGGGACGGCCGCGGCCACCGTCTCGGCCAGGGCCCGGGCGTTGGCGTGGTCGTCGGCCAGCCGGTCGACCTGCTGCTCCAGGGCGACCAGGGCGGCCGCGGCCAGCACCCCGGCCTGGCGCATGGCCCCGCCGTACAGGTGGCGGACCTCGCGGGCCCGGGCGACCAGGTCGCGGCCGCCGACCACGGCCGACCCGACGGGCGCGCCCAGGCCCTTGGAGAAGCAGACCGACAGGCTGTCGAACAGCCGCCCGTAGCGGTCCAGGGGGGTCCCGGTGGCGACCGAGGCGTTCCAGACCCGGGCCCCGTCGCAGTGCAGGTGCAGCCCGGCCTCGTCGGCCAGCGCCCGCAGCCCCTCCAGGACCTCCAGCGGCTGGACGGCCCCGCCGGCCCGGTTGTGGGTCTGCTCGACCGCGAGCGCGCTCGTCGGCACCCCGTAGGTGGCGGTGCGGACCCGGGCCCGGGCCGCGGCCGGCTCCAGCATCCCCCGCGGCCCGGGGACCGGGTGGAGCTGGACCCCGCTGAGCACCGGGGCGGCCGCGGCCTCGTACCAGAGGATGTGGTTGTCCTCGTTGGCCAGGCACTCGGTCCCCGGCGGGGCGGCCAGGCGCAGGCAGATCTGGTTGCCCATGGTCCCCGAGGGAACGAACAGGGCCGCCTGGTGGCCGAGGCGCTCGGCCACCACCGCCTCCAGCCGCCTGATCGTCGGGTCCTCGCCCCAGACGTCGTCGCCGACCTCGGCTGAGGCCATGGCCCGGCGCATGGCCGGGGTGGGCCGGGTGAAGGTGTCGGAGCGCAGGTCGACGGTCATCGCGGCCAGTCTACGCGGGGCCGTGCGACAATCGTCTGTCCGCCATCAGCGACCCGCACCGAGGAGCCATGCTCTCCCACACCGAGACCCTGGAGATCCACGGCCACATCATCGACTCCATGCTGTTCACCCGCATCCTGGACCAGGTCCTGGAGCTGCGCGGCAGCTACGAGATCGAGCGCTTCGACGTCGGCCGCACCCCGGTCGACCCGTCGTACGCGCGCCTGCAGATCTGCGCCGACGACCCCGCGCGCCTGGAGGAGCTGGTCCAGTCGCTCATGGGCCTGGGCATGCAGCGGCTCCAGACCGGCGACGCCACCCTCCAGCCGGCGGAGATGGACGGGGTGCTGCCCGACGGCTTCTACTCCTCGACCAACCTCGAGACCGAGGTGCGGGTGGGGGGCTCCTGGGTGGGGGTCGAGAACCCGGAGATGGACTGCGCGATCGTGGTCCGCGACGACCGGGCCCGCACGGTCCCCATGGCCGACGTGGTCAAGGGCGAGCAGGTGGTGGTGGGCAGCCAGGGCATCCGGGTCCAGCCGCTGGACCGGGGCCGCTCGGGCGAGGTCTTCGAGTTCATGTCCTCCCAGGTGTCCAGCGAGAAGCCCCAGGGCCTGATCGTCCGCCGGGTCGCCGGGGCGATGCGGGCGACCCGGGAGCGGGGCGAGAAGATCCTGTGGGTCGGCGGCCCGGCGGTGGTCCACACGGGCGCCGGCCCGTCGGTGGTGCGGCTGATCGAGGCCGGCTACATGGACGTGCTGTTCGCCGGCAACGCCCTGGCCACCCACGACATCGAGGGCGCCCTGTACGGCACCTCCCTGGGGGTCAACCTGGCCGAGGGGACCGGGGTCGAGCACGGCCACGAGCACCACATCCGGGCCCTCAACACCATCCGCCGCTGCGGCTCCATCGCCAAGGCGGTCGAGCAGGGCGTCCTCACCTCCGGGATCATGCACGCCTGCGTCCAGCACGGCGTCGACTTCGTCCTCGGCGGCTCGGTCCGCGACGACGGCCCCCTGCCCGACACCGTCACCGACGTGGTCGAGGCCCAGCGCCAGATGCGCTCGCTGCTCCCGGGCGTCGGCTACGCCCTGATGGTGGCGTCCATGCTCCACTCGATCGCCACCGGCAACCTGCTCCCGGCCTCGGTCCCGCTCGTATGCGTCGACATCAACCCCGCCACCGTGACCAAGCTCGCCGACCGCGGCTCGGCCCAGGCCACCGGCGTGGTCACCGACGTGGGCCTGTTCCTGGGCGCCCTGGCCGACGAGCTGGCGCCGCGGCGGTCCTAGGCCTTAGAGAGCGTCGGTGAACTGGGTCAGCGGCTGAGGCGGTTGCTGAGCAGCCAGGTGGCGGCGGTCCAGATCATGGCTTGGTGGTGGCTGGGAGGGTCTCGCAGTCGCGTACGAGGCGGCGGAACTTGGTCAGCCAGGCCAAGGAGCGTTCCACGACCCGGCGGCGGTGGAGCAGGACGAAGCCCTTGGCCTGGTCGGGGCGCTTGACGATCGCCACCGCCAGGTCCCAGATCTTGCCCCCGTCGCGGACGAACCGGCCTGGGTACCCGGCGTCGGCCCACACCAGGGTGATCGTGGAGAACGCCTCGGGCAGCGCGGCGGTGATGCGGAACGCACCATCTGCCGACGCCGTCGACGAAGGCGCCTCAGTGGTGGTGGCCCTGGCGGCCGAGGGACTCCACGGGGGTCGCGCCGGGGCGGGTCCACTGCGGCACGGGCCGGCTGGTCGGGCCCCAGGTGGCGTTCCCGTCCGCGTCCGAGCGCCAGTACCAGCAGATCGGGGAGCCATGCCCACCGACCGGCGAGTCGGCCTGAGGGGCCAGGGGCCAGCCCTCGGGGTTGTCCACCCACGCCTCGCGGCGGCCGTAGGGCGTCATGTCGAGCAGGCCCAGGGACCCGTTGACCGGCTCGTTACCCCGGCCCGTCGTGGCGTAGGTGAGGAACACGCGGTCGCCGTCGCGCAGGAAACAGACGATGTGCCCCATCTCTCCGCCGACCGGCGCCTCCACGCCCCGCACCGAGTACCAGGGCTGGGTGTAGCCCATGAACTCGACGTAGGAGGCCGGCTTGGTCCCAACAGCTTCGGCGAGGAGCTGTCCCCCGGCGCGGTGGACGACTGCTACCTGGGCCTGCTGGTCGGCCAGCCCCTCGCCACCACCCTGCCCGCCCCCGGCAGCCTGGTGGTGGTCGGCCCCTCCGCCCTCCTCGAGGATTGGTGCGCCAGCCCGACGGCTGGGCGGTCTACGACCTGCTCACCGGTCACCCCGACCGCAGCCCCGTCGACGCGCCACCCAGATGCTGTGATCACCGGCGGACTCGCCCGACACCCGGGTCCTGGCGGCGGTGCCAGCGGCTGCGTGCTCAGATCGAGCGGATGGCACCGCCATCAACCGGGATCATCGCGCCCGTGATGAACGACGCGGCCGGGGAGAGCAGGAAGGCGGCGGCCCGCCCGAACTCCTCGGGCTCGCCGTACCTGCGCAGTGGGACGTGCGCAGACTGGCGGGCACGCTCCTCATCGGGATCGCCGCGGAGGGCATCAAGCTCACGGACCCGGTCGGTGGCGATCCTCACCGGCAGCACCCCGTTGATCCGGATCCCGGTCGGGCCCACCTCGTCGGCGAGCATCTTCACCACACCGGCCAAGCCCGGGAACAGCCCGTTGGAGATGGCCAGGTCCGGAAGCGGCACGCGCACCGACGAGGCCAGCACCAGGACAATGGCGCCGCCCGTCCCGGTCATCGAGCCAGCTGCGCCACCATCCCGGCGTTCGCCGCCCAGCGCTGTCGCAAGCGTCCGCACCAGCCGGACGGTGCCGAGGAAGACGGTTTCGAACCCGGACCGCCACGCTTGGTCGGTGGTGGTCGCCACCGTCCCTGTTGGCGTTCCGCCCACGCTGAGCAGTGCACCGTCCAGGCGGCCAAACCGCTCCTTGGCGGCGGCAATCAGCCGGCCTGGGGTGGCGGGATCGGCGTTATCGGCGGCGACCCAGGCGGCGGAGTCAGCCGCGGCGGCGTTCTGGGCGAGGCGGGTCGCGGCCGCAGCGGCCGTCGCCTGGTGGGGAGCGCTGAGCACGACGCGGGCCCCGTCGGCGACGAGTGCCTGGGCCGCGGCGAACCCAAGGCCGCGGCTGCCGCCGGTCACCAGGTAGACCCTGTCGCGCAATCCCAGATCCATGCCGCCATTCTGCCTTGGTGGGGCGGGCCGAGCGCAGCCGGAGATCTGCCGTTGCCCAGTCCCGTCACCGATTGGGACCAGGACCAGCCACGAACCGTCACGGGGCGGGGCCGTATCGAGCCTGACGGGTGCGCAAAGGGCGTTCATGCAGCTCGCTGGTACTCGTGAAGGAGACCGCCGAGCAGGTCACGTCGGCGCACCCAGCCCGACTCGTCCTCACCGACGACGGCCAGCCCGGCAGGTGGATCCGGCGCCTCGAGCCCCAGCGCCCGGTGCGGACGGTGCTCGTTGTAGTGCTTGACATAGATTCGCAGGACCTGCTCCAGATGCCCTCGTCCGACAATTAGGAGCCAGTCCAGGCACTCGGCGCGGACGGTGCGGACCCATCGTTCGGCGAACGCGTTCGCCTT
>JBJMHP010000051.1:0-7080 GCA_045807325.1 Actinomycetes bacterium
ACGTGATCATGATGTCCAAGGGCATGATCCGCCTGGCCGAGCCGGCGTTTGCGCCCACGACCTCGCTGGCCCTGCTGCTGTCGGCCTCGGCCAACCCGGCCGAGCCGGTGCCCGAGGTCGTCCAGGTCGCCCAGGTCGAGGAGGCGGCCCGCCTCGGCGCGGACGCGGTCGTGCTGTTCACCGCCCTGGGCGGCGCCAGCGAGGCGGGGATGATCCGCACCCTGGCCGAGGTCGGAGCTGAGTGCGCGGCCATGGGGATGCCGCTGATCGCCGAGGCCGAGTTCCCGACCACCTACGCCGCCGTGGAGGAGCTCTCGGAGCAGTACGGCTTCGAGTACCTGCGGCGCAACGTCCGGCTCTGCGCCGAGCTGGGCGCCGACATCGTCAAGACCAACTGGCCGGGGGACGGCGACGCCTTCGCCCGCCTGGTCGAGGCGGCCGCCGGCGTCCCCCTGGTGCTGGCCGGCGGCTCCCGGGTCGGTGACCGGGAGCTGCTCCAGCGGATGGAGGCGGCCACCGCGGCCGGCGGCATCGGCTGCTCGGTGGGCCGGAACATCTTCATGCACCGCTCCCCGGAGGCCATCACCCGGGCCCTGTCCCGGGTGATCCGGGAGCGCTGGAGCGCCGACAAGGCCTTCGACGAGCTCCAGGAGACGGCCCCCGAGGAGGTGGCCTCGTGAGGGCCGCCTTCATGACCGGCCAGAACCAGGTCGAGGTCCGCGAGGCCACCGAGCCGCCCCTCGACCCGGCCGGGGCCGTCCTGCGCGTGGAGGCGTGCGGGATCTGCGGCACCGACGCCCGCACCTTCTTCAACGGCGACCCCCGGGCCCCGGCCCCCTGGGTCCTCGGGCACGAGCCGGTCGGGGTGCTTGAGCACGTCGGCCCCGAGGCCGTCCTGCCCCCCGGGGTGGAACCCGGCGGGCGGGTGTTCCTGGGCTCGATCCTGTCTTGTGCCCAGTGCCAGCCGTGCGTCGACGGCCACCAGAACCTCTGCGACCACCACCTGCTGTACGGCTACGACCCGTTCCCCGGGGCCTACGCCGACTGGGCCGCCGTGCCCCCGATCGCCACCAGGAACCTCATCCCCCTCCCGCCCGACCTGCCCTCGGAGCTGGCCACCGTGGTCGACCCGTTCGCCTGCGCCCTCAACGGCATCGAGGTCCTCGACGTCGACCTCGGCGACACGGTCCTGATCCTCGGCGCCGGCCCGATCGGCTGCTGGCAGGCGGTGATGGCCCGCGACCGCGGGGCCGGCCGGGTGCTGCTGTGCGACGTCAACCGCCAGCGCCTCGACCTGGCCTGCGCGGCGGTGGGCGGGTTCGTCGACGACGCCTGGACCGCCGGCGACGACAACGGCCTGGCCGGCCTGCTGGAGCGCACCGGCGGCAAGGGGGCCGAGCGGATCAGCGTGGCCGCCCCGGCCAAGCAGGCCCAGCAGGCGGCCCTGGAGATGGCGGCCAAGCGGGCCCGGATCGTCTACTTCGCCGGCCTGCCCAAGCACGACCCGGTCAGCCCGCTGGACATGAACCAGCTCCACTACAAGGAGCTGGCCATCCTCGGCGCCTACGGGGCCACCCACCGCCAGTACCGGATCACCATGGACTACCTGGCCCGCCGCCGCGACGAGCTGGCCCCGGTGGTCACCCACCGGTTCCCCCTGGACCGCATCGGCGAGGCGTTCGAGACCATCCGCTCCGGGGCCGGCCTCAAGATGGTCGTGGTCCCATGACCGGCCCGTACGTGATCGGCTGCGACGTCGGCAGCCAGGGCACCAACGCCGCCCTGTATGCCGCCGACGGCCGCCTGGTGGCGTCGGCCTACGAGCCCTACGACGTCGCCTTCCCCCACCCCGGCTGGGCCGAGCAGGACCCGCGGCTGTGGACCGCCGCCGTGGCCGCCGGCGTGGCCCGGCTGCTGGCCGAGGTCGCCGAGGGGCCGACCGCGGTCAAGGCCCTGTCGTTCGGGTCCCAGCTGGACGGGATGGTGGTGTGCGACGCCGGCGGCGAGCCGCTGCGCCCGGCCATGATCTGGATGGACCGGCGGGCCGAGCCGCAGGCCGCCGCCGTCGCGGCCAGGCTCTCGCCGGCCGACTTCTACCACCACACCGGGGCCAACCTGGACTCCTCCCACGCCGTGTTCAAGGCTCTGTGGGTCCGCGACACCGAGCCCGAGGTGTTCGCCAAGGCCACCCACCTGCTGGCCCCCGGCACCTACGTGCTGCGCGACGCCGCCGGGGTGCTCGCCGTCGACTGGTCCAACGCCTCCTCCCTGGCCCTGCTCGACCCGCGGACCCGGACCTGGTCGACCCCGGTCCTTGACACCGTCGGCATCGACCCGGCCATGCTCCCCTCACTCGCCCCCGGCACCCAGGCGGTGGGGCCGGTCACCCGGGCCTTCGCCGAACGCACCGGCCTGTCCCCGGACACGGTGGTGGTGGTCGGCTGCGGGGACGAGATGGCGGCCACCCTCGGCGCCGGCGTGTTCGCCCCCGGCGAGGTGTGCGACGTGGTCGGCACCGCCGAGCCGGTGTGCGCCGCCGCCGCCGAGCCCGGCGAGGACCCGGCCATGCTGGTCGAGTGCCACCCCCACGCCGACCCCGACGTGTGGCTGCTGGAGAACCCCGGGTTCGTCTCCGGCGGCAACCTGCGCTGGTGGCGGGACCAGTTCGCCCCCGCCGAGCGGGACGCCGAGGCCCGCGGCCAGGGCGACGCCTACGACCTGCTGACCGCCGCCGCCGCCGAGGTCCCGCCGGGGGCCGAGGGGCTGGTGTTCCTGCCCTGCATGCAGGGGGCCATGGCCCCCGAGTGGAACGGGGCCGCCCGCGGCGTCTTCTACGGGCTCACCCTGGCCCACACCAGGGCCCACCTGACCAGGGCGCTGCTGGAGGCCAGCGCCTATGCCCTGCGCGACATCCTGGAGGGCATGGGCCACGCCGGCCTGGAGGTCCGCCGGCTCACCATCGTCGGCGGCGGCGCCAAGGGCGCCCTGTGGCGCCAGATCAAGGCCGATGTCACCGGCCTCCCGGTCCGCGTCCCGACCAGCGTCGAGACCACCGCCACCGGCGCCGCCATCCTGGCCGCGGTCGGCTCCGGGCTACACGGCAGCGTCGCCGACGCCGTGGCCGCCTTCGTCGACTACCAGCCCGACGAGCACGTCCCCGACCCCGAGCGCCACCAGCGCTACACCGACGCCTACCGCCGCTACCGCGACGTCTACTACGCCCTCAAGCCGGTGTTCCAGCGGCTCGACGAGCAGGCCCCGGCCACCACGTAGACTGCCTGGCGTGGACACCCAGCCAGGGTCGCCGCTGGTCGAGCGGATCAGGACGTCGGTCATCGGCGACGACGAGGTGTTGGGCGGGCCGTACGGCCCGCGGCGGATCATCTACGCCGACTACACCGCCTCGGGCCGGGCCCTGTCGTTTCTCGAGGACTTCATCCGCGACGAGGTCCTGCCCCGCTACGCCAACACCCACACCGAGAGCTCGGGCACGGGCCTGCAGACGACCAGGCTGCGGGAGGACGCCCGGCGGATCATCCGCGACGCCGTCGGCGGCGACGACAACACGACGGTGCTGTTCTGCGGGTCGGGCAGCACCGGGGCCATCGACAAGCTCATCGGTATCCTGAACCTGCGCATCCCGGCCGACCTGGACGCCCGCTACGGGCTGTCGGCCCGGATCCCGCCCGGCGAGCGGCCGGTGGTCTTCACCGGCCCGTTCGAGCACCACTCCAACGAGCTGCCCTGGCGGGAGTCGATCGCCGAGGTGGTGGTGATCCGCGAGGACGCCGACGGCCACATCGACCAGGGCCAGCTCGCCGACGAGCTGGTCCGCCACGCCGACCGCCCCCTGCGCATCGGCAGCTTCTCGGCCGCCTCGAATGTGACCGGCATCGTCTCCGACACCCGGGCCATCGCCGCCCTGCTGCACCGCCACGGCGCCCTGTCGTTCTGGGACTTCGCCGCCGCCGGCCCCTATGTCCAGATCGACATGGGGCCGGCCGGCGACGGGCCCGAGGCGGAGCTGACCTGGAAGGACGCGGTCTTCCTGTCGCCGCACAAGTTCATCGGCGGCCCCGGCACCCCGGGGGTGCTGGTGGTGCGGCGCGAGCTGCTCCGCAACCGGGTCCCGACGGTGCCCGGCGGCGGCACCGTGGCCTACGTCAACCCGGCCGAGCACCGCTACCTCGACGACCCGGTCGAGCGCGAGGAGGGCGGCACCCGGGCGATCGTCGAGTCGATCCGGGCCGGGCTGGTGTTCCAGCTCAAGCAGGCGGTCGGGGCCGACGCCATCCAGGCGCGGGAGCGGTCCCTCATCGGCCGGGCCATCGCCTCCTGGAGCGCCAACCCGAACATCGAGCTGCTCGGCAACACCGAGGCCGAGCGGCTGTCGATCGTGTCCTTCGTCGTCCGCCACGGCCGGAGCTACCTGCACCACAACTTCGTCGTGGCCGTGGTCAACGACCTGTTCGGCATCCAGTCGCGGGGCGGCTGCTCGTGCGCCGGCCCCTACGGCCACCGGCTGCTCGGCATCGACATCGACCGGTCGCACTCCTTCGAGCGCGAGATCGCCCGCGGCTGCGAGGGCATCAAGCCCGGGTGGGTCCGGGTCAACTTCAACTACTTCATCTCCGAGGCCGTCTTCGGGTACCTCCTGGACGCCGTCCACCTGGTCGCCGACCACGGCCACCGGCTCCTGCCCGACTACCGCTTCGAGGTGGCCCGGGGCCTGTGGCGGCACCGGCAGGGACCGGTCGAGCCGCCGCTGCGCCTGGATGCCCTCCACTACGACGACACCGGGCGGCTGCGCTACCCCTCCTCCCACGCCAAGGCCGGCGACGACGCCCTCGCCGGCTACCTGGAGGAGGCCCGCCGGCTCCTGGCCAGCCGACCCGAGGCCCCCGACCCCGACGGCCAGGCCCTGCCGGGGCTGTCGGCCGACTTCGAGGCCCTGCGCTGGTTCGTGCTCCCACCCGAGTGCCTGCCCGGCTAGCTCCCGGCCGACGGCGACTACGGGGTCGGCCCTATGGCCGGAAACCCCGTGGTTTCCCGGATGTTGGCCGCCACCCCGCCTCCTAGCCTGCGGCCAGGGGCATCGACCGCACCAGGAGGGGAGCGCCGCCGTGAACGAGCCCGACTGGAAGCGGCCGCTGGGCGAGGCCTTCGACCAGGCCCTTGCCTACCTGGAAGGCCTGCCCGGGCGCTGGCGCTGCTCCAGGGCCTGGACGTCCCCTTCGACCGGGCCGAGTCGCAGCGCCGGGCGGCGGCCGCCCTGGCTGCCCTCGGCCGGCGGGAGGAGGCCGTGGAGCAGCTGGTCGCCGCCCACCGCACGGCCCGCCGGCTGGGCGCCCGGCCGCTGGTGGAGCGGCTCACCGGCCGCCTGGCCGATCTCGGCGAACAGGCCGAGCGGCGGCTCGGCCGGCGGGCGGTCGTCCAGGTGGCCAACGGCGGCCTCACCCGCCGCGAGGTCGAGGTCGTCCGGCTGGTCGCCATGGGCCACACCAACCGGGAGATCGCCCGCGAGCTGTTCCTCAGCCCCCGCACCGTCGAGATGCACGTCGGCAGTATCCTGGCCAAGCTCGACTGCCGCTCCCGCGCCGACGCCGCCCGCCGGGCCAGCGAGCTCGGCCTGCTGACCGGTGTTGGTTGACGACCGGCCCGGTGTTCTACCCGACGCCGCCGGGGGCGCGCACCGGTCGCCCGTCGGAGGGCCGCAGCCACAGCGACCCGGCGGTCGGCTGCATGGTCTGGTCGACCACCGCCAGCAGCTCGGCGGTCAAGGTGTCGAGGTCGACCTCCTGGCGCAGCCGGGCGCTGAAGGCCGCGATGGTCTGGGCGGCGTCGTGGCGGCGGCGGTTGAACCGCCGGTCGACCAGCCGCTGGATGCGGCGGCGGGCCGGCTGGAAGGCGGCGGCCACGGCCAGGGTGGCCGCGGCCACGACCAGGCCGGAGCCCTGGGGCAGGAGCCGGCCCAGCCCGAGCACCACCACCGCGTAGCCGAGGCCGAGCAGGGCCGTGAGCAGCCCGTAGGTGACGGTGCGGCTGATGATGCGGTCCAGGTCGTACAGCCGGTAGCGCAGGATGGCCGCCCCGGTGGCCAGCGGCAGCAGGGCCATGCAGACGCCGGCGGCCAGCACGACCAGGGCCGCCGCGGTGGCGCCGGTGGCCGCGCCGGCCAGGACGACCGCGGCCGGAGGCACGGTCAGGGCGGCCGCGAACGCCACCCAGCGCAGCTGCTGGCGCTCGACGCCGGTGGCCCGCCGGAACCGCAGCACCAGCGACCAGGCCCCAGCCACCAGGCCGCCGGCGGCCATGGCGATCGCCACCGCGATCGCCGCCCGCACCGCGCCGGCCAGGGTGGGGTGGCCGACCGGGTCGATGACCGCGTCGTATGGGGCGATCACCAGCCCGGGGCCGACGGCCAGCGTCACCAGGAACAGGGCTGGTCCGGCCGCCATCAGTCGCGCCCACCAGCGCCAGCGGGGCGACGGCAGCGACCCGCTCGGGGTCAGCAGCAGGATGAAGCCGACGCAGACGAACCCGAGGCCGAGCCGAGCCGAGCCGAGCGTGGCCGGGCTGTAGATGGCCACCCAGCGTGCCGCGGGCAGCGCTCCCGGTCGGGCCAGCAGTCCGTAGCGCGCGTAGCCGTCGGCGACCCCCGACGCCGTCACCGCCAGCCCCAGGCCGAGCAGCAGCCAACCCACCGGGTGGCGGGGCCGGCGGCTGGCCAGCACCGCCCCGACCGTGGTCGCGACCAGCGCGGCCAGCACCGAGGGGACGGTGCTGGCGTCGAGCTGGGTCAGCTCGGGCCGGTGCGCCTGGCGCAGCAGGTGGTCGAACCAGGGAAGGGTGGCCACGCCGAGGATCGCCACCCCCGACAGCGCCCACGCCACCACGCCCGGCCGCCACCGGTGCCGCCCAACCCCGCCGACCGGGGTCACTGCCGCTCGCGCCAGGTCCGGACGACCCGTTCGGTGTCGAAGGGCATCAGGTTCAGCGGGGGGCCCTCGGCCGCCCTGCGGTTGCCCTCGGTGATCTTGCGGTTGATGTCGGCCAGGATCCGCCGCGCCCCGGCCTCGG
>JBJMHP010000052.1:0-17752 GCA_045807325.1 Actinomycetes bacterium
CCGCCGCTGCCTGATCGCCGTCTCCGACGGCAACTCGACCGACGGCACGGTCGCGGCGGCCATGGCCGCGACCATCGAAGGCGACGAGGAGCTGCAGCTGCTCGACCCCAAGGCCGACCGCCCCGACAGGCTGGCCCTCACCTACGTGGGCCTGTCCGGCAAGGGCTCGGCCTTCCGGGCCATCTTCGAGCTGGCCGCGGCCATGGAGGCCAGGGCGTGCGCGGTCCTGGACGCCGACCTGCGCTCGGTCAGCCCGACCTGGGTCGACCGGCTGGTCGGGCCGGTCCTCCAGCACAGCTACGACCTGGTCACCCCGCTGTACGCCCGCCACAAGCTGGACGGCACCATCACCAACTCGATCGCCTTCCCGCTGACCGCGGCCCTGTACGGCCGGCGGCTGCGCCAGCCGATCGGCGGCGACTTCGGCTTCTCGGGCCGGCTGGCCGCCCACTGGGCCGGCAAGCGGGTGTGGAGCACCGACGTGGCCCGCTTCGGGGTCGACATCTGGATGACCACCGTGGCCCTGTGCGAGGGCTTCGCCGTCTGCCAGAGCGTGCTCGGGGCCAAGCTGCACGACGCCAAGGACCCGGGCCGCGACCTGGGGCCGATGTTCCGCCAGGTCGTGGGCAGCCTGTTCGCCCTGGCCGGCCGCTACGTCGACCGCTGGGCCGCGGTCGAGGCCATCGCCGACGTCCCCACCTTCGGCTTCCGCACGGCCACCTCCACCGAGGAGATCCGGGTCAACCTGGACCGGCTGGTCTGGCGCTTCGTGGAGGGGTACGTGGCCGAGCACGAGCTGTGGCGGGAGGTCCTGGCCGCCCAGCACTTCGACGGGGTGAAGGAGGCCATCCACCAGGCGGGCGAGCGGCCCGAGGGGCTGGTGCTCGGCGTCGAGCTGTGGGCCCGCATCTGCTACGACTACCTGGTGGCCTACAACGCCCAGGTGATCGACCACGACCGGCTGGTCTCCTCGATGATCCCGCTGTACTTCGCCCGCACGGCCACCTTCGTGCACGAGGCCGCCGACGACACTCCCGAGCGGGCCGAGGAGCGGATCGCCTCCTTCGCCGAGGTCTTCCTCGCCGCCAAGCCCCACCTGGCCGAGCGCTGGAGCGTCGCCGGCCGTCCCCGCCGCCTGGGCGACCAGCGGGTCCCCGGCGACGACCACCGCAAGGGCGACGACACCAGCGAGTTCCTGGCCATCAAGTCCCCTTGACCGCGTGGGCGCCGGCGAGGGAACCGGTCAAGAACCCGATACGATGGCCCGCGAACGCTCCGAGCAGGAAGGTGCCTGGTGCACGTCGTGATCATGGGCTGCGGCCGCGTCGGTTCCGAGCTGGCCGCCCGGCTGGAGTCGGGCGACCACACGGTGGCGGTGATCGACAAGAACCCCGCCGCCTTCCGGAACCTGCGCTACCAGTTCAAGGGCAAGAAGATCGAGGGCTACGGCTTCGACGAGGACATCCTGCGCGAGGCCGGCATCGAGCGGGCCGAGGCGTTCGCGGCCGTGTCCAGCGGCGACAACTCCAACATCGTGGCCGCCCGCCTGGCCAGGGAGAAGTTCGAGGTCCCGCTGGTGGTGGCCCGCATCTACGACCCCCGCCGGGCCGAGATCTACCAGCGGCTCGGGATCCCGACCGTGGCCACCGTGAAGTGGACCACCGACCAGGTCATGCGGGTGCTGATCCCCGATCAGATCGCCTCCGACTGGCGCGACCCCAACGCCGAGATCGCCCTGATCACCCTGGTCCTGCCCAACGAGTGGGCCGGCTGGAAGGTGGAGGAGCTGGAGGCCGACGGCCACCGCCGGGTGGTCGGGGTCACCCGCACCGGGCACGCCCGGATCGTCGGCCCGGGGATGGTCCTCCAGGAGGGCGACCAGGTCCACCTGGCCGTCGACGAGGACGGCCTGCACGAGCTGCGCCCCCGCGTCCTGGCCGCCCGCCGCGACCACCGCGACCTGCCGGCCGAGGCGGCGGAGGAGGCCCACCGGTGAGGGTGGCCATCGCCGGGGCCGGCAACGTCGGCCAGTTCATCGCCGCCGACCTGCTGGCCGCCGGCCACCAGGTCACCATGATCGAGAAGGACCTGCACGTCGTGGAGGTGGCCCGGCCGGCCCTGAAGGAGGCCGAGTGGTTCCCCTTCGACGCCTGCGAGGTCCTGTCGCTGGTCATGGCCGGGGTCGCCCACGCCGACGTGATGGTCGCGGCCACCGGCGACGACGAGGACAACCTGGTCATCTCGCTGCTGGCCAAGCAGGAGTTCGCCGTGCCCCGGGTGGTGGCCCGGGTCAACAACCCCAAGAACCACGCGCTGTTCACCGAGGCCTGGGGAGTCGACGTTGCCGTCTCCACCCCCCACATCCTGCGCTCGCTGGTCGAGGAGGCCGTGACCGTCGGCAGCATGATCACGGTCATGCAGTTCGAGCGCGGCCACGTGTCGCTGCACGCCGTCAACCTGGCCGACCGGTCGGTGGCGGTCGGCCGGACCCTGCGCGACCTGGCCCTGCCGATGGACGCGGCCGTGGTCGCGGTGGTCAGGGAGGGCCATGTGGTCGTGCCCAAGGAGGACACGGTGTTCGCCGGCGGCGACGAGGTCCTGGTGGTCGCCTCCGAGGGCAGCGAGAGCCAGGTCCGTGAGCTGCTGGTCGGTGAGGACCAGCGGCCGCCGGCCGAGGCCGGCGACGCCGAGGTCGACGACTACAGCAGGTCGTAGGCGGGGTTGTAGAGGGTCAGGCCCCGCTCCCCGGCCACCGGGGTGCCCTCGATGGCCAGGCGGCCGCCGCACTCCACCCCGGCGATGCCGCGCCTGCCCATGAACAGCGCCGACACCCGCCCGGTGCCGTCCTCCAGGACGATCTCGAGGGTGGGCACGGCCGCCTGGGGCTGGATGCGGATCCGCCGGATCTGGCCCTCGAACCGGCCCCGGACCCTGGCCCTGGCGTTGCCCATGGAGGTGATCTCGTCGTTCACCTGGCACCGCCGAGGTCGAGCCGGATCATCCGGACCTGGGGGGCCGGGCCGCCGTCCCGCGCCGCCGCCGAGGCGTCGGCGGCCTCCCGCAGGGCGGCCGACAGCCGGTCGACGTCGATGCCGTCCTTGGCCGGCCGGTACGGCTCCAGGTACTCGACCGCCCTGGTCAGCACGCTGACCGCGCCCTTGTAGTTGCCCTGGGTGATGTGCCACATGCCGGCCGCGCCCTGGATGATGCCCTTGAGGAAGTCGCGGTCGGGGCGGCCCCTGCGCATCCGCCAGACCTCCTCCCAGACCTCGTGGGCCTCCCAGTACATGCCGTCGTCGAACATGGCGCCGCCGCGCCGCAGCACCTCGTCCTCGGGCAGGCTGAACGGCTCCCAGTCCGGCTTGAAGTCTGGCCGGCTGCCTCGCCGGCGGGTCTGTCCCATGCTGGGATCGTACGCCCTCAGCGGGCGTTGGCCAGAGCGTGGGCCGTGGCCGCGATCCCCAGCTTCGGGCTCGTCGGACCATCATCGGCCGGTGAGGGTGTCGAGGACCAGGTTTGAGCTGCGGGCGTCCTATGCTTGGTGGCATGGACGTCCCTCGGCGGCTGGCGGTGGGCGGGCCTCGCGGCGCGCTCGGCTACGCCGTCGCCATCGGCGGCACGGTACTGGTCACGGCCCCGCTGCTGGCCATCCGGAGCGAGGCGTCCACGACCACCGTGGTCCTGGCCTACCTGCTGGTGGTGACCGCGGCCGCCGCCGCCGGCGGGCTCGGCCCCGGCATCACCGCCGCCGGGCTCGGTTTCCTCGCCTTCGACGTGCTGTTCCTCCAGCCCTACCACCACATCATCGTCGACGACCCCCAGGACTACCTGTCGCTCGGCGTCTACCTGCTGGTCGCGGTGGTGGTCAGCCTGCTGGTCGCGACCAGCGAGCGCCGCCGCGCCCAGGCCGAGCGCCGCGAGCACGAGACCCGCATGCTGTTCGACCTGTCGACCAGCCTGGTCGCCCACGGCAGCCTCACCGACACCCTGCGCGGGGTGGTCTCGACCGTGCGGTCGCTGTTCGACCTGGCCGGCTGCGCCATCGTGCTGCCCTCGGGCGACGGCATCGAGCTGGCCGCGGCCGACGGCCAGGTCCCCGACGACCTGGACGAGCGCTTCGTCGGGGTACGCAGCGCCCAGGCCTCGGTGCAGGTCCACGGGCCGGCCGGGGCCGACCTGGAGCCGGGCCAGGCCCTGACCGTGCCCATGCGCAGCGGCGAGCACGTGGTCGGGGCGCTGGTGGTGGTGGCCGGCGGCCCCGGCTCCTCGGGGTTCGGGGAGGCCGAGCGGCGGGTGCTGGCCACCTTCGCCAACCAGGCCGCCCTGGCCGTCGAGCAGGGCCAGCAGGAGGAGGAGCGCAACCGGGCCCTGGCCCTCCAGGAGACCGACCGGCTGCGCACCGCCCTGCTCAACTCCGTCTCCCACGACCTGCGCACCCCGCTGGCCTCGATCAAGGCGTCGGCCTCGAGCCTGCTCGACCGGGAGGTGCGCTGGAGCGACGCCGAGCGCGACGAGTTCCTGGCCACCATCAACACCGAGGCCGACCGGCTCACCCGGCTGGTCCACAACCTGCTTGACATGTCCCGCATCGAGGCCGGCGCGCTCGACCCGCGGCTGGTCGAGAGCACGGTCGCCGAGGTGGTGGGCCCGGTCGTGCGCCGGGCCCGGGCCGCCTCCAGGCAGCGGGTCGACGTGGACGTGCCCGATGAGCTGCCGCCGGTGCTGGTCGACCCGGTCCGCCTCGACCAGGTGCTGACCAACCTGCTCGACAACGCCCGCGGCTACGCCGCGGCCAGCCCCGTCCAGGTGGTCGCCCGCCGGGCCGGCGACTCGGTCGAGCTGCGGGTGGTCGACCACGGCCCCGGCATCCCCGGCCCGGAGCGCGAGCGCGTCTTCGACCAGTTCTACCGGCTCAAGGGCGGCGGCCGGCGGCCCGAGGGCACCGGCATGGGCCTGGCCATCTGCCGCGGAATCGTGGAGGCGCACGGCGGCACCCTGCGGGTCGAGACGACCCCAGGGGGCGGGGCCACCTTCGTGCTCACCCTCCCGGTGTCGCCGCGGCCGGCCCCGGCCGCGGAGCCGGTCCCGGAGGCCCCGGCCGAGGAGGAGGCGGCCCGGCCGTGACCCGGGTCCTGGTGGTCGACGACGAGCCCCCGATCGTCCGCGCGGTCGCGGCCAACCTGCGCGTCCGCGGCTACGAGGTGCTGACCGCGGCCAGCGGCGAGGCCGCCCTGGCCGCGGCCGAGACCCACCAGCCCGACTGCGTGGTCCTCGACCTGGGCCTGCCCGGCATCGAGGGCCTGGAGGTGCTGCGCCGCCTGCGCACCTGGACCGATGTCCCGGTGGTGGTGCTGACCGCCGTCGACGGCGAGCGGGACAAGGTGACCGCCCTGGACCTGGGGGCCGACGACTACGTGACCAAGCCGTTCGGCGTGGCCGAGCTGATGGCCCGGATCCGGGTCGCCCTGCGCCACGCCCGGCCCGCCGGGGCCGACCGGCCGCGGGTCGTCCGCGCCGGGGAGGTGGCCATCGACCTGGACGCCAAGCTGGTGACCAGGGCCGGCGCCCCGGTGCGGCTGACCCCCATCGAGTACCGGCTGCTGGAGACCCTGGCCACCAATGCCGGCCGGCTCTGCACCCACCGGTTCCTGCTGGAGCGGGTCTGGGGCCCCGGCTACGGCGACGAGTCCCAGTACCTGCGGGTCTACATGGCCAACCTGCGCAAGAAGCTCGACGACCCGTCGGCCCCGCAGCTGCTGCTGACCGAGCCCGGGATGGGCTACCGGTTCGTGGTCCCCGACGCCGACAGCGCCCCGGCGGAGGCCTGAGCCGTGCGGGTGGCCGCCGGCTGACCGCCCCGCCTGCGGTACACTGCCACCTCGAAACGGGATGTAGCGCAGCTTGGCAGCGCGCCACGTTCGGGACGTGGAGGCCCCGGGTTCAAATCCCGGCATCCCGACCAGGGGAGCCAATGAGCCAGGAACCTCCCGACAGCCCCGGGCGGACCGCGAACGGGTCCGAGCCGGCGGTGTCGGGGCGGGTGACCGTCGGGCAGTGGCTCCTGGCACTGGTGGTCGCGCTGGTGGTGACCACGATCTGGCGCAAGGTGCTGCCGCTGTCGGTGCCCCGCTGCTGTGACGCCAGGGTGTACCTGACGATGGCCGCCGACCCGAGCCATGCGGTGCGGAGCCCCTACTCCTCGCGGGTCTTCGTTCCGTGGCTGACCCGCCTGCTCGGGGGGCCGCCGAAGCTCACCTTCGACCGGATCTCGCTGGCCTGCATGGTCGCGACCGGGCCGCTGGTGTACGCCGCCACCCGCCGGCTCGGGGCCGTGCACTGGGCGGCCCTGCTGGCCATGGTGGGGCTGCTCTCCAGCCGGGCCTGGGTGTTCTACCTCTACGACCCCTGGCTGGCCGATCCGGCGGCCATGCTGCTGGTGGCGGCCGCGTTCCTGGCCATCGTCAGCGGGCGGGTGTGGGTGGTCGCCCTGGTCGGGGTCGTGTTCGCCGGGGTGCGGGAGCTGTACCTGGGGCTGGCCGCGCCGGCGTTCGGCTGGCTGCGGGGCCGGCTGGGAACGCTGCGGGCCGCGCTCGCCGCCGGGCTGCTGGTGCTGCCCGGCTGGCTGGTCCACCAGTGGATCGTGCGCACCGTGCCCAGCACGGGCGGCCGAGGCGGAGGGTTCCTCGACCAGACCATCTTCGGGCTCGGCTCGTGGTTCTCCGACCGCGGCGGGGTCGGGTACCTGCTGGTGGTGGCGGTGGTGCTGTCGTTCGGGTGCTGGTGGGTGCTGGCCGTGCCCAGCCTGGGGGACAAACGGGTCCGGCCGCTGCTGTGGTGGCTGGTCCCGGTCTTCGGCCAGTTCGTGTTCGGCGGCGACTGGGGCCGGTTCCTGCTCTACGCGTTCCCGGTCGCCATCCCCGCCGCCGCCCTCACCCTGCAGCGGCTGCGGCCCCGGGTGCGGGCGGTCGTCCTGGCCATCCTGGGCCTGCAGCTGCTCACCCCGCTGCTCGACATGGCCCCGCCCGACCGGATGCGGCTCAACCAGCCTGGCCCGTCGGTGGCGGTGACGGCGGCGCTCATGGCCGTGACCGCGGCCGTGCTGGTCGGCTTCGCCGTGGCCGACCGCCGCCGGCGGCCCGAGCCGGTGACCGCCGCCTAGCCCCAGCCCCGGTCAGCGTCTGGTGGCGATCAGGAGCACGTTCTTGCCGAGGAGCCGGTCGGGCGCGACCCGCTGGAGCAGCCGGCTGACCGGGACCATCACCCGGTCGTAGCCCCAGATCGAGGTCCCGCCGATGCTGTCGCGGCCTCCCAGCCGGTACAGCAGCCAGTAGGGCAGGACCCCGAGGACGTCGAGGTAGCCGGCCTTCCTGACCTCGAACCCGGCCGCCTCGGCCAGGCCCCGGAGCCCGTCGACGCTGTAGCGGCGGTAGTGGCCGGCCTTGTAGTCCAGCTCGCCGTACAGCCACGACAGGGCCGGGCCGAAGACCAGCAGCGCCCCGCCGGGCCGCAGCGCCTCGGCGGCGCGGCGCAGCTCGCCGGCGTCGTCCTCGATGTGCTCCAGCACGTTGAGGTACAGCACGGCGTCGAAGCCGCCCCGGGTCAGCGAGCCGGCGGCGGCCAGGGTCTGGCGGAGCACGGTCACCTGCGGGGTGACCGTGGCGAACGACTCCAGGTCGCCGACGACGTTCTCGGCCGGCTCGAGCGCGGTCACCCGCAGCTCGGGGTAGCGCCGGACGAGCCGGCGGGTGATCGTCCCCGTCCCGGCGCCGACCTCGAGGACCGAGCCCCTGAGGTAGGGGTGGAACTCGTCAAGGACCCAGTTGAAGAACCGCTCGGCCGTGCCCAGCCGCTCCAGGTCGTCGGCGGCCCCGAAGTGGTCGTCGCTGAAGGTTCTGCCCGGCGCGGCCAGCCGGGCCTGCCGTGTCCGGCGGACCTCGCCCCGCAGGGTCAGCAGGTGCTCGAGGAACCTCCGGACGTCGGCGGCGGTGTGCAGCTCGGGCCGGCGGGGCCGTTCCGCCGGCCAGTAGATGATCGGGGCCTCGCCCACCCGGTAGCCGCCGGCGATGGCCATGGCCACGAAGGACGTCTGGACGCTGTAGCTGTTGACCGCGATCCCGGTCATGTCGAAGTCGCGCACCACCTCGGCCCGGGCGACCCGGAAGCTCGTGGTGGCGTCCCGGATCTCGCGGGCCCCGGTGAGGGTGCGGAACACCGAGTTGGCGGCGCGGCCCAGCGCCCAGCGGCGGGTGCTGAGCCCGGGCGTGCCGGCGCCACGGGCCCAGCGGGAGCCGACGACCACGTGCAGGTCCCGCTCGACCAGCTGGTCGATCAGGTGCGGGATCTGGGTGGCGTCGTGGTGGCCGGTGGCGTCCATGGTGACCACCAGGTCGGCCGGCCCGTAGTGGGCCACCCGGCGGAAGCCGTCCAGGAATGCCTGGCCGGGCCCCTCCGCCGGGGCCGGGACCGCCGTCAGGTCCAGGCCGAGCTGCCGGGCGGTGGCGGTGGCGATGGCGGCGGTGCGGTCCCCACCGCCGGCAAGCACCAGCACGTCCAGCTCCATGTCGCGGGAGCGCAGGGCGTAGGCGGCCACGGCCAGGTCGCGGACGACCGAGGCGATCGCGCCCTCGACCCCGTGGGCGACGAGGACGACCGTCACCAGCTTCGGTCGCTTCATAGGCGGTGCGCCACGCTCGCTGCTCCGGGGGACGGCGGCAACCCTTATAGCACAGGCCGCTCAGCCGCGCGGGGAGCCGACCAGCCGGGAGGGGACGGCGGCCCGGCGCAGCAGGTCGCCGGCGTGGGAGGTCACGCCGATGTCGCCGGCCACCTCGATGCCCTCGCCCTGGCCGACGCTGGCGATCAGCTCGCGCAGCCGCTCCAGCCCGAGCGACGGGTCGAAGCGGTGCCAGCGCGACGCCGTCCCGGGATGGATGGTGGTGGCCGAGGCCGCCACGGTGGCCAGCTGGAGCTGGAGCACCCAGGCCTGGCCGCCGTCGTGGGCCCACTCGAAGCGGACCGGCCCGAGGGCGGCGGCCCGCGCCCCGACCCGGCGGACGTCGTCCACCACCCGCTCCGGCAGCCTGGCCGGGGCCACCCTGGCCAGCATGAACTCGTCGCCGAAGCCGGCGACGCCCTCGACCAGCAGGCCCCCGTCGAGGGCGGGGACGGCCGCGCCCGACCACTGGGCGCGGACGCCCTCCTGGGCGAGCACGGCCACCACCTCGGTGCCCTCCGGGTCCTCGGCCAGCAGGGCGAAGGGGTCGCGCCAGCCCCGCTGGGTCGGGAACCGGCCCGGCACCGGCTCGGCCGGGCAGGTGCGCAGCCACGGCTCGCCGCCGCCGGTGGGGCGGCCGAAGCGGAAGGGGGCGACGCGGCGGCCGACCACCGTGGTCGCGGGTACGGGCAGCCCGAGCAGGTCGGCGACCACGAGCCCGAACGCCTTGTCGCCGAGGAGGCGGCTGAAGCGGTTGGGCCAGCTGAGTCGGCGGGCCAGGGCCACCGGGGCCGCCGGCTCCAGCTCCCAGAGGATCGTGTGGGTCTGGCGGACGCCGGCGACCACGGGATGGACGCTGAACTCGACCCGCTGGCCGGGGTGGCCGGCCAGGTCGGGCGTGAACCCGTAGACGGTGCCCAGCAGGGCCAGGGCGGCGTCGTGGCCGAGGGCGACCGTGCCCGGGCGCTCGACCGCCCGGGGCGTGTCCCCGGGGGCGAACTCGACCATGCCGCCCATGGCGACCCCGGAGACGCCGCCGTCGTGGACGTCGACGGTCTCGTTGGCGATCGTGTGCAGGCCCGCGCCGGCCCGGGCCCGCAGCACCGCCAGGACGTCGTCGCGGCGGGTCAGGCCGTAGGTGAACGGCCCGCCCCCGGCCCCGGCCTTGAAGCTGCGGACGTTGACCGAGCCGCCGGCGGCGGCCAGGAGGGCGTCGACCGCGGCCTCGGGGGTGGCGAACCGGTGGTCGGGCCGGTGGCCGCGCAGGCGGCCATGGCGTTGCGGCAGCTCCGGGTGGGGGCCGAAGCTGATGAACTGGGCGACGTTGGCATGCTCGGCGAGACGGCTGAGCAGCTCGTCCTTGAGCAGCGGCATGGGGCGAGAATAGAGGGCCGCCAGGACACCGAGGGGAGGACACGTGGAGCTGGCAGAGCTGCAGAGCCGGATCGAGGCGCTGTACGGGGCGCGGGACCGGGCGCGGGGGGTGGACGGGACCTTCCGGTGGTGGGTCGAGGAGGTCGGCGAGGTGGCCAAGGCGCTGCGCGGCGACGACCCGGCCGCCCTCGAGCACGAGCTCGGCGACGCCCTGGCCTGGCTGGCCAGCGTGGCCAACCTGGTCGGGGTCGACCTGGCCAAGGCGGTGGCCCGCTACAGCGGCGACTGCCCCCGCTGCGGGTCCACCCCCTGCGACTGCCCGGTCAGCTGATGAACCGGATGGTCAGTGGGTAGCGGAAGAACTGGCCGTTGTTGGCCTGGACCGAGGCGATGATGACCAGGACCACATAGGCGATGCCGAGGGCGATCAGGATCAGCACCCCGATCCCGATGATCAGCAGGATCCCGCCCACGATGGCGTACAGCAGCCAGCTGAGGTTGAAGTTCAGCGACTCCACGGCGTGGGCGCGCACGTAGGCCGAGCGGGGGCCGAACACCAGCAGCACGACCAGCGGGGCCACGAATCCGAGGGCGAGGTAGGCGGCCACGAACGACAGCAGGTGGGCGAGCATCCCCCACAGCCGCTCCTGGTCCGGCGACATGGGCGGCCCGGCGGGCCGACCTCCGGCGGGCGGCCCACCCGGCGGCGGCCCCGCCGGCGGAACCGGAGGCTCGGGCGGAGGCGGGGGCACCTGCTGCGACATGACCTGCTCCTTCCTCGAAGACCCACCGGGCCGCGTCAGCGGAGCCTACCTGTGGACGGCTGGATCCGTCCCACCCGGCGACCTCCTCCCTCTGGGGACAGTCCACCGCCCCAAGGGGGCGGTGGACAACCCACGCCCCTCGGGGGCTGTGGGCAACCCACCGCCCCTGGCTCGGCGTTCGGCTACGCTCCCCCACCGGGGGACTCGGCAGCGGACCGGGTGGTGAGCTGTGCCCGGGACAGCCGCCGAGGCTCGCAGCCGCCGCAGCCCTCAACCGCCGAGCCCGCAGCCGCCACGGCCGTCAGCCGCCGAGGAGGCGGGTGGTGCGGTAGCGTACGGCCAGCTCGAGCTCGTCGGCCTGGTCGTCGCTGAGCTTGGCGCCCCAGGGCGAGCGGACGTAGAAGGTGTCGACCACCCGGTCGCCCAGGGTGTCGATCTTGGCCACGCGGACGTCCAGGTCGAGGTCGCCGAGGGCGGCGGCGATGGCGTGGAGCAGGCCGAGGGCGTCGGCGGCCCGCACCTCGACCACGGTCGAGTGGGCGGACTCGTCGGGCAGCACCCGCACGTCGGGCTCGACCGGCGAGGGCGGGCGGTAGTCGCGGGCCTTGCGCTCCAGGCGGGCCTCGACCGCCAGCCGGCCCGCCCAGGCGGCGTCCAGGTCGGCCCCGAGGCGTTCCCAGCGCAGGGTGGCCGGCGCCTGGACCGCGAAGCGCTGCAGGGCCAGCCCGGCGCTGGTCGACCAGGCATGGGCCCGCAGCACCGACACCCGGTGCAGGGCCAGCACCCCGGTGGTGCGGGCCAGGGTCCCGGGCCGGTCGGCGGCGCACACCGTCACCAGCCCGTGCCCCTCGCCCGACGGGTCGACCCGGTAGCGGACCCCGCCCGGGCCGGGCGGGTCGGCCAGCAGCTCCAGCTCCTCGGCCAGCTCGTCGACGTCGACAGCGGACGGGTAGGAGTCGGGCAGGGTGGCCAGCAGCCTGGCCGCCCGGCCGGCCAGGGCCGGGCGGGCCGCCTCGATCTTGCGGGCCAGGGTCTCGGGGTCGCCCGGCCCGGGCGCCGTCCCCCGCTCCAGCACGTGCAGGACCCGGGCGGCCAGGTCGGCCACCAGCGTCCCCTTCCAGTCGTTCCAGGCCGCCGGGCCGGTTGCCAGCCCGTCGGCCACGGTCAGCAGGTGCAGCAGGCGCAGGCGCCGCGGCGACCCGAGCGCCGCGGCCACGCCCTCGACCACGCTGGGGTCGTCCAGGTCGCGCCGGATCGCCGTCTCGACCAGCAGCAGGTGGCGGTGGACGAGCACCGCCACCTCCTCGAGCTCGTCGGCGCCGAGGGCCATGCGGGCCAGGGCCCGGCGGGTCAGCAGCTCCCCGGCGACGCTGTGGTCCTCGCCCGACCCCTTGCCGATGTCGTGGAAGATGGCCGCCAGGTAGAGGGCGTCGAGGTCGCCGGCGGCCTCGGCCGTCCTGGCCGCCCGCTCGTCCTGCTCGAGCAGCCTGGACACCTCGGCCGCGCAGGCGAAGGCATGGCCGTCGACGGTGTAGCGGTGCCAGGGGTCGTGCTGGACCCGGCCGCGGATGGGCGCCCACTCGGGCAGCAGCACCGTCCAGCCGCCGACATGGTCCAGCAGCTCGCAGGCCCCGACGGCCTCGGGGCCGCGCAGCACGGTCATGAACGCGGCCCGCAGCGGCTCCGACCAGCACTCCAGCGGCGCCCGGTCGAAGGTCTGCTCCAGCCAGGTCAGAGTCGGGCGGGCGATCTGACGCCCGGTCCGCGCCCTGGCGGCCAGCAGCCGCATGGCCAGCAGCACCTCGGCCTCGGGATCGGCCGCGGCTTCCGGGCCCGGGGCTGCCGGACCTGGGGCTTCCGGACCCGGGGTGCCTGTGGACAGCGGCGAGCCCTCCATCCCGCCCTGGGCTACCCTCCCAGAAGGGGTCCCCACATCGGGGGCTGGCGTACGAGCGCGCTCCGCCTGAGCCGAGTCCCCCACCTGGGTCGAGTCCCCCATCTGGGTCGGGTCGACGACCAGCAGGCCGTCCTCGAGGCGGATCCCGCCTGGCTCCAGGCGGCGGACCAGGCCGGAGCGGCGGGGGCCGCCGAGCAGCCGCTCGGCCAGGGTACGGGTCTCGACCGCGGCCAGGTACTCGACCGTGCGGGCGGCGGTGTGCACGCCCGCCATCAGCTGGTCGACCCCGTCCGCGCCGTCCAGGCCGAGGGCCTTGGCCACGGCCGGCTGGAGGTCGGCCCTGACCCGGTCGGTCTTGCGCCGGGTCTGGCCGTGCAGGGCCTCGCGCACGGCCAGCAGCAGCTCGCCGGCCCGGACCATCTCGGGCCGCCCGTCCGGCCGGGGCCAGCCGTCGACCGCGGCCAGCCAGCCGACCGCGTGCAGGTCGCGCAGGCCGCCGACGTCCTGCTTGAGGTCCGGGGCGAGCACCCAGCCGGCCCGCTCGACCCGCAGGTGCCGCTCGGCGGTGACCTCGAGCAGCCGCCGGGCCAGCCGGCGCCCGTCCCGCTCCAGCCAGCGCCGCCGCCGGCCGGTCATCTCGTCCATCAGCCCGACCGGCCCGGCCACCAGCCGGGCCTCGAGCAGCGAGGTGGCGGCCTCCAGGTCGCCCCTGGCCCGCTCGATCGCCTCCTTGGGCGAGCAGACGGCGTGGCCGACCTGGAAGCCGGCGTCCCACAGCGGATACAGCAGGCCGCGCAGGTCCTCGGGGCTGGGCCGGCGCTTGTCGTCCACCAGCACGAGCAGGTCGACGTCGGAGTGGGGCGACACCTCGCCCCGCCCGTAGCCGCCGACGGCCACCACGGCCACGCTGCTGCGGGGCAGGGGCACGGTGTCGACCAGGGCGGCCAGGGCGTTGTCGAGGGCGGCCGCCCGGCGCCTGGCCGGCCGGCCGCCCTCGCTCAGGCTCAGCTCGGCAGCCGCCCGGACCCCGGTCAGCTCAGCGGAGCCCTGGTTCGCCGGGGGGCTAGGCATGAGCCCCCCGGGCCCCCCGACTCAGAGGGCATCGCCTCCCATCTCGCCGGTGCGGATGCGCAGGGTCTGCTCGACGCTCTGCACCCACACCTTGCCGTCGCCGATCGAGCCGGTGCGGGCCCCGTCGACGATCGCCTTGACCACGTCCTCGACCGCGTCGTCATCGGCCAGGACCTCGACCCGGGTCTTGGGCAGCAGCTCGACCTGGTACTCGGCGCCACGGTAGACCTCGGTGTGGCCCCGCTGGCGGCCGAAGCCGCGGGCGTCGGTCACGGTCAGGCCCTGGACGCCGACGCCCTCCAGCGCCGCCTTCACCTCTTCCAGCTTGAACGGTTTGATGACCGCCACGACCAGCTTCATCAGCCCAGATCTCCTTGAGGCACGCGGACGGTTGAGGGGGCCCGCTCGGAGGCGGCGGCGCCGGTCGGGACCGGGGCCGCGGACCCGACGCCCTCGGAGAAGGCGTAGCCGACCTCCTCGTGCTGGGTGACGTCCAGTCCGGCCAGCTCCTCCTCCTCGGTCACCCGCAGCCCGACGACCAGGTCGACGACCTTGAGGATCCCGAAGCTGAGGGCGAAGGAGAAGACCAGGGTGGCCCCAACGGCCACGGCCTGCTTGCCGAGCAGGGACAGGCCGCCACCGGCCAGCAGCCCGTCGGCGCCGGCCTCGTTGAACGCGGTGCTGGCGAAGACGCCGATGAGCAGGGCGCCGAGCATGCCGCCGACGGCGTGCACGCCGACCACGTCGAGGGCGTCGTCGTAGCCCGCCTTGTACTTCAGGCCGACGGCCAGGGCACACACGATCCCGGCGGCCAGGCCGATGGCCAGCGACCCCATGGGGCCGACGTAGCCGGCCGCCGGGGTGATGGCGACCAGGCCGGCGACCGCGCCCGAGGCCGCGCCCAGCGTGGTGGTCTTGCGCCGGCGCAGGTAGTCGGTCAGGCACCAGCCGAGCACGGCCGCGCCGGTGGCGGTGTTGGTGGCGATGAACGCCTGGGCGGCCAGGCCGTTGGCGGCCAGGGCGCTGCCGGCGTTGAAGCCGAACCAGCCGAACCACAGGATGCCGGCGCCGAGGATGGTCAGGGTCAGGTTGTGGGGGACGATCGCCTCCTTGAGGAACCCGCGCCGCTTGCCGATGACGATGGCGGCGGCCAGGGCGGCGAAGCCCGAGTTCATGTGGACCACGGTGCCGCCGGCGAAGTCGAGCGCGCCCAGCTCACGCAGCCAGCCGCCGGGCGCCCACACCCAGTGGGCCAGCGGCGCGTACACCAGGAACAGCCACAGGGTGGTGAACAGGGCGAAGGCCGAGAACTTCATCCGCTCGGCGAAGGCACCGGTGATCAGGGCCGGGGTGATGGCGGCGAAGAACAGCTGGAAGCAGGCGTAGGCGATGTGGGGGATGGTGGCCGACAGGTCGGGGTTGGGCTCCTGGCCGACTCCGGAGAAGCCGACCCAGTGGAGGCCGCCGATGAAGGCGTTGCCTGGCGAGAAGGCCAGCGAGTAGGCCGCCAGCACCCACAGGACGGAGACCAGGCCCATGGTGAAGAAGCTCTGCATGACCGTTGCCAGGACGTTCTTGGCCCTGACCATGCCGCCGTAGAACAGCGCCAGGCCGGGGATCATGAACATCACCAGGGCCGCGGAGATCAGAACGAATGCGGTATCGCCAGAATCCAAGGCGGTACCCCTTTCTGCTTCGGAGTCGTAACCGGCACGCCCAGTTGGTACAGCAGCGGTGTTGCCGGCAGGTTTCCTGGCCGTTCTGCCGCCGTAACGGATTCGGCTGGCCCTGTCGGCCAGGGTTGATAGGGTCGTGGGTGGACGTCGAGGAGGTTGTGGGTGACGCGCAGGTACCGGGTGGCACGGCCGGAGGAGCACCGGGCCCTGATGGTCCAGGACGCCCAGGCGTTCGGTGACTCCACCACCAGCATCAGCATCGACCGCTCGGTGGCCCGCACCCGGGTCGAGGAGCTGCGGGTGCTGGAGGAGGGCCGGACCCGTCTCGGCCTGCTGCTGGCCCGCAACCGGCCGGTGTTCTGGGGCGGCCGGCCGGTGCCGGCCAGCCAGGTGTCCGGGCTCTCGGTCGGGGCCGAGTACCGCGGCCGGGGAGTCGCGACCGACCTGCTCCGCAACTACCTGGCCGAGGTCCACGAGCGCGGGGCAGCCATCTCCACTCTGTTCCCGGCGGCCGTGCAGCTGTACCGGCGCGCCGGCTACGAGTACGCCGGCACCTGCAACCTGTACGAGGTCGCGGCCAGGCACCTGCCGGCGGGCTGGCCGGACGGCTGGCGGGCCCGGTCGGTCCCGGCCGACGACCCGGCCCCGCTCCAGGAGCGGTTCGCTCGCGTCGCCGCCGGCCGCAGCGGCCAGGTCGACCGCGACGCCGACTGGTGGCGGCACTTCCTGCTCGCCGACCGGGGCAGCGGGCCGCCCCAGGTGTTCCTGGTCGACGGCCCGGGCGGCCCCGGCGGCTGGGCGGTCATGACCGTCAGCAACAACCTGTCGGCCAGCGAGGTCCGCACCAGCGTCGAGGTGGTCGACTGGGGCGCCGCCGGCGAGGCCGCCTGGCGGTCGCTGCTCACCCTGGCCGGCGGGTTCTCCTCGCTGGAGGCGACCGTGCACTGGAAGGGACCCGACCCCGAGCCGCTGGCCCTGCTCCTGCCCGAGCAGGACATCCGCCAGCTCCGCCAGGACCGCTGGATGGCCAGGGTGGTCGATGTCCCCGGGGCGTTCGCGGCCAGGGGCTACCCGCCGTGGCTGCGCGGCCGCATCACCATCGGGGTCGAGGACGCCACCTGCCCCTGGGTCGACGGGACCTGGACGATCGAGGTCGACGGCGGCGAGGGCAAGGCGGTCCGGGTCGGCGACGACGCCGACCCGCACACCACCGCCGCCGGCCTGGCCGCCCTGTTCGCCGGCCACCTCGACCCCCGCGACCTGGCCACCCTGGGCGTGGTCCGCGGCCTCGACCAGGCCGGCGTGGAGTTCCTCCAGGCCATGCACGCCGGCGCCAAGCCCTGGAGCCCCGACTATTACTGACAACGGTCCAGCCGGCAGCCGGTACCGCGGCATCGACACCTCGGAGCACAACGCCGTGGCCGAGCAGATGGTGCTCGGGTTGATGGTGGGGGCCAAGGTCGACGAGTACGTGGAGCGGACCGATCCCGGGGAGTTCCGGGTGCTCGAGGAGGGCGGGGAGATCGTCAGCCTGCTGCGCCTGGACCGCCAGGCCCAGTGGTGGCTGGGGCGGGCCCTGCCGTCGGCGCAGGTGCTCCAGCTGGCCACCCCGCCCCAGCACCGCGGGGCCGGGCACGGGGCGCGGCTGCTGGCCGGGCTGCTCGAAGAGCTGCACGCCGGCGGGGTGCCCCTGGCCACCCTGACCCCAAGCAACTACCCGTTCTACCGGGGAGCCGGGTTCGAGGTCGCCGGCAGCTGGACGATGTACGAGGCCCGGGCCGAGCACCTGCCCGGCCGCATCGCCCCCTACCGGGCCCGGCCGGTGTCCCTGGACGACCCGGCCGAGCTGGCCGACGTCTACCGTCGGGTCGCTCCCTCCCGGCACGGCGCCCTCGACCGCGGCCAGCGGTTCTGGCGCCAGCTGGCCCGCCTGGCCAGGGACAAGACCACCGCCGCCTTCGTGCTCGACGGCCCGGACGGGCCGGCCGGCTGGGCCGTGGCCACCCTCGAGTTCCGCGACGACCCGGCTCCGTTCCAGACCCGGGTCGAGGTCGCCGACTGGGGCTGCCTGCCCGGGGCCGACGCCGCCCTGTTCGCCCTGTTCGCCGGCTACGCTCCCATGAACGGGATGGTGGCCTGGAGCGGGCCCGACCCCGACCCGGCGGCCATCTGGGCCCTGCGCGACCGCTTCGCCCGCCTGACCGACCGCTGGCACTGGATGCTGCGCCTGGTCGATCTTCCGGCCGCCCTCCAGGCC
>JBJMHP010000053.1:0-14309 GCA_045807325.1 Actinomycetes bacterium
CAGATGCCTTTCACCGTCCCGCTGCCGAGACCCCCGGGGTGGACCGCCGCGAGGCGTTCGCCGACGACCACGTCTGGGCCGGCCGGTCCCGAATCGAAGCCGGCACCTGGTCCGGCTGGCACGTCCACCCGGGCCACGACACCTACGTGTTCCAGACGCAGGGCCGCCTGCGACTGGAGTTCGGCACCGGTGGCACCGAGAGCGTCGAGGGCGGACCGGGCGACTTCGTCCTTATACCCAAGGGCGTGGTCCACCGCGAGGGGAATCCCGGCACCGAAGCGAACGAAGCCATCGTCTTTCGAGTGGGCGAGGGCGAAGTCCGGGTCAACGTCGACGGCCCCTGAGTCGTTGACCTTGGCGCGGTGACGACGTTCGGCCTACCGATCGGGACCGTCTTGACGACACGACCATCCGGTGGGTGGAGAAGCCGCACGGGGCCGGGATGGTGGTGATCGACACCAGCGCACCCCACCACCGCCCCCGACTTGGTGCGACCCAGCGCGATGATCCCGACCGTCCCGGCGACGAAGGCGACGACGAACGCCCCGAGGTTGGCCCCGATGAGCAGGCCGGTCACCGGGCGCTGCCCGGCCAGGTACGGCCCTGGGATCCGGCCGACCCTGGGTAGCCAGGATCAGCAGGAGCACGGCAAGGCGGCCAGGGGGAGCCCCATCATTCTCTTGGGAGGATGACCTTCAACCGGTCAGGTGCCACTCTGCCGCCAACGGGCACGTCGCCGCCCTTCTGTTCCCGGCTGTTCGCCCGGTATCCGGACGACACCTGCTCAGCCATTGTCGGATCCCTTCTACCGGAAGCTGTTTGCTTCCTCGCGCAGCCAGGCGGTCACCCGGGCCCGCGAACTGGGGCTCCTGGAGGGCTGACGACCCGGTTTCCTCCCATCGGTGGGATGCAGCTCGCCCCGCCATGCGCCGGAATGGTGCTGGAGGCCGCGCTGGAAGAGCCGAACGACCTGGGAGGTGTCGGGTGAACGCATCCTCCAGCCTAGGGGCGGCGTCGTGCCCGCGGCGGGCGGCACCGCGAGCGACCCGCGACCCGCGGGACGAGACGGCGGCGGCCCGAAGGCCAGCCGGGTCGAGGCCGTCGCGACCGTGATCCTGGCCCTGGCGGCGGTCGCGACCGCCTGGAGTGGCTATCAGGCCAGCCGCTGGCACGGCGAGCAGGCGATCGCCTTCAGTCACGCCAACGCCGCACGGGTTGAGTCGACCCGCGCGTCCGACCTGGCCAACGCCCAGACCGAGACCGACGTGGCCACCTTCAGCCAGTGGGTGGACGCCTACGCCCGCCACGAGACCCGGCTGGCGGACTTCTACCGCCGGCGGTTGCGCAACGAGTTCCAGCCGGCCGTGGCCGCCTGGGCCGCCACCCACCCCCTCAGGAACGCCAACGCGCCCCTGACGCCGTTCGCCATGCCGAACTACCGGCTGGCAGCGGCCGCCCAGGCCGACCGGCTGGAGGTGGCCGCCGAGGCCGCAGCCGCCGAGGCCAGCCGGGACATCCAACGCGTCAACGACTACGTCCTGGCGGTGGTGCTGTTCTCGGCGGGCCCTGTTCTTCTGCGGGATCAGCACCCGCCTGCAACGTCCCGGCCCGCGTGCCGTCCTCCTGGGCGTCGGGTGTGCGGTGCTGGTCGGCACCCTCGTGTGGGTGGCGACCTTCCCAATCAGCCTCTCGACCTAGAGGAGGTGCCGTTCCATGAGCGAGGCGACCGGGACCGGCGTCGGCGACGCCGAGGCCCCGGGACCCCCCGGTGTCCATGCCGAGCGGCGCTGGCCGATGGCCACCGCGGTGCTCGTCGCGACCCTCCTGTTCGTCGTCACGCCCCATCGCGGGCGCATCCCCGGATGGTGGCTGGCCCCACTGCTGCAACTGGTGCTGCTCGGGTTCCTGATCGCCCAGGACCCGGGCCGGATCGACCGCCGCTCGCCGACCCTGAACCGCCTGATGCTGGCCCTGCTGGTCGTCATGACCTTCGGCACCATCCTGGCCGTGATCGTCTTGGCCGTCGACATCCTGGTCGCCGTCAAGGGCGTGACCGCGACCGTGCTGCTGGGCCGGGGCGCCGCCATCTGGGTCGAGAACGTGATCCTGTTCAGCCTGTGGTACTGGCAGATGGACCGGGGCGGGCCAGCGGAGCGGGCGGCCGGCTCGGCGAGCCCGCCGAGCTTCGCCTTCCCCGAGAACGCCACCCCCGAGCTCGCCCCGGCGGGGTGGCGGCCGGCCTACCCGGACTATCTGTACCTGGCCTACACCAACGCCACCGCCTTCAGCCCCACCGACACCCTCCCGATCAGGCGGTGGGCCAAGCTGACCATGATGGTCCAGTCGACCCTGTCGCTGGTCATCGCGATCCTGGTCATCGCCCGGGCCATCAACGTCCTGCCAGGGTAGGAGCGAAGGGTCATCGCCCCAGGTTCGCTCCCGTCCGTCGCAGCGGTTGAAGAACGACATTGTCGACAACCAGCAGGTCGTCCATCTCGCCACTGAGACCGGCCACAACCGGCTCCGAGCTCCCCGGCGAGGGGCCCGCGGACGACGAGGCCCTGGTTCAGTTCGTGGCCAGCATTCGGCAGCCAGCGGTTCCCAGCGGTCAACCGCTGTCATGGGAAACTCCCTCGACCCGGGGCGTCGGCTCTGCCAGTGTCGCGCCATGACCAGCACAGCCGCCCGTCGGGCCATGACCGAGCTCTATGCCAGCCAGGGGTGGCCGGCCGAGGGTGAGGAGTTGCTGCACCGGAGCCTCGGGCCCAGGGGGCCGGAGCTGCTGATGGAGGCACCCGGCTGGTTGGGACTGGACGCCGGCCGGCTGGTTCTGGAGGCTGGCTGCCGGGACGCCACCCACGCCATTGGCCTGGCGCGTCGCTACGGCTGTCGGGTGCTCGGCGTCGACCTGGTGGGATCGTGGCTTCCCGGGGGGCGGGCCGACGCGGCTGCGGCTGGTCTGGCCAGCAAGGTGGAGCTGCTGCAGGGGGACCTGGAGGTGCTGCCGGTCGCCGATGGGGTCTGTGATCTGGTGTGGTGCCGCGACGCGCTGTCGTGTGTCGAGGATGCCGGGCGGATGCTTCGCGAGTGCGCCCGGGTGGTGCGGCCCGGCGGTGGGATGGTGCTGTACGCGGTGTTCGCCACCGACAAGCTGGCCCCCGGGGACCGGGCGCTACTGGTCGAGGGGCTTGGGAACTCGTCGGCGAGCATGGACCAGCCGACGGTGGAGGCGGCCATCGCCGCGGCCGGGTTCGAGGTGGTCCGGCGCGAGCGCATCGCCAGCGAATGGTCCGAGTACCAGCTCGAGCAGGATCCCGGCTACCTCACCGAGGATCTGCTCGAGATCGCCCGGCTCACCCGCGACCGCGACCGGGCCGAGGCCGTCCTCGGCCCCATCTGGTACCGGCGTGCCCTGGGGTTCGCCTCCTGGCGGCTGCAGATCGTGCTCGGTCGGCTCGTGCCGGTCCTCTATGCCCTGGGGAAAGCGGCCACCGGCGGCGGCCGGCCCCCCCTTCAGTCGCCGAACTCGACGCCGCGGACTCCGTAGCCGGCCGAGGCGCCGCCCACCACGAAGACCGACAGCTCGGCATGCTTGGCCAGCGGGTAGGAGCACACGAACACGCCCAGGTCGGCCAGCCGGCACGGCTGGGCCACCGGCCGGTGGTCGGGTGGGGATTCGCTGAACAACCGGTCGGTGACGGCCTGGCTGGTCAGCTTGCGGGCGGCCGCTTGATCGCCCTCCAGCCAGGCGGCGACCAGCCGGTCGGCGGCCACCTGGGGATCGGAGATCCGGTCGACCAGGGGCGTGGTGGGGATGGTCGGCGCACTCGACGCCTCCAGGGCCTGGACACGGACGCTCGAGCACGTGCCGAACGACGTCACCGCACCCAGCGGCACGGTCACAGATCCCTGCCCCCCGGGTAGCGTCACCCGCAGACGCGACCCCGCGACACGGGCGTCGCAGGCGTTGGGTTGACTGAAGGTGAAGCGCGCCACCTTGCCTGGCCGCAGCACCACCACCGACCCGGCCGGCCCGCCGGGCACAGATGGCGCCGTCGCCGGCTGTCCCTGGGCGCCCAGCAGCCGCACCTGGGGGATCCCCTTCACCGTGCACGTCTTGGCCGAGACGTTGCGCAGCCCGACGGTGGTGTAGATGGTGCCGGCGGCGCCCTCTTGGCCCTGGACCGACCCCTGCAGCGCCGAGGCGGCGCAGCGGCCGGGCGTGGGCTGGTCGCCCGACGAGTTGATGGTCGACGGCGGCAGGTCCGGTCCTGCGCCAGACCTGGGCGTGCCGGTCGGTGCGGAGCTCACGGGCGAGGCGGTCGCCGGTGGCTGGGACGCCGCTGACGGATGGGTGGCGGTGGAGACGGCGAGGTAGGAACCGGTGGCCCCCACGGCGGCGGTCAGGGCGACGGCGGCGATGATCCTGGTTGGTCGCATGGTGCTTCCCCCGAACGAGCGCGACGCTGGATGGATCGTGGCCTTCAGCTTGGCTTGGGCTGGTCACAGGCTGGCGACGGCAAAGCATCGCGGCCGGCGCGAAAGCGCCTCGCTCCGGTCGCGATCGTCAATCGAAACGAGCGCGCCAGGGAGAAGCAGCGTGGTGCTGTGACGGGCTGGTCCGCGTCAAGGGGTGGGATGCGCGAGGCGCCCGGGTTGTGGTCGCAGCCACGCCTCCGGGAGCAAGCCGTTGCCGAACAGCAGCTGCGGCAGGAACCACACCACCAGGGCCAGGGAGCCCGAGACGAACGCCCCACCCGCCAACCACTTGAGCTGCTGGCGGCCCATCGGGTCGGTGGCGGTGAGGTAGCGGGCCATGGCCAGCACGATCCCGGTCCCCAGCGCCGCTATGGAGACGAAGGTCTCCGCGGCGATGACGCGACCGACCCACTGGGTCAGGCCGACACCGCCCAGCGCGGCCAGCGCCAGCGCGACCACCAACACCACCGGACCCGGCGCACACCACCGGTCACGCCGATCTCGAGCGCCAGGTCGCTGCTCAGCAGCCCGCTTCCAGCACCAGGAGCACCCCGGTGGCCTGGCCCGGCCCGCCGCAGGATGACCGGCACCTCTCGGGGCTGCCCGCCGCGGACCACCTGGTAGACCAGCCGGTCGCCGGGCCGCTGGGCCGACGACCACCAGCCGCCCTCCCCGCCGAGCGCCACCCCGTCGATGGCCGTGACCAGGTCGCGGTGATGGAGGCCGCGCCAGGATGAAGGCCACCAGCCAGCCGACCAGACGGCGGGACCGGCGGGCGGCCGGGTCCGACCCGGCCCCTGCCCCGACCCCCGGGCCGGCCGGAGTCAGCGCCATGGTCCCAGCTGCACGCGGCACGCCACCTCCCAGCGTCGCGGATCGGCCGCGAGTGTGACGTGCCTGCGTCCCGGCAACGTTACGGACGCGGGAGCTCCCGAGACGATGCCGAACCAGGGCGGCGGTCCGCCCCCAGGTCGGCGAGCCCGGTCGATGGAAGGGGTGCGTCGCCTACGCCGAGCCGGTAGTGCCTATGGCCGGCAGGTCGCTACCACCAGTACCGGCGGCCGCCGACCGGGCGGCCCACCGCCCCCAGGATCCACAGGACGGCACCGATGACCAACAGGATGATCCCGAGCGTGGTCAGGATCCCGATGCCGGTGAGCCATCCGAGTAGCAGCAGGATCAGTCCGAGAATCAGCACGCGGCTGCCTCCTCAATCGACGTCAAGCGCAATGCTCCGGGCACTGGGCCGACCGGACTCTGCTCGCTCCGAAACCGAGGTGTCAATCTGGGACATCGCGGGAGGAGCCGGCAGGGCCCTTGCACGGAAGACGCGGCGGCGCTAGGTTGCCGGCTTAGGTCTGCCTAAGTCCACCGGCGAGCCAGGAGGCCCGGTCCATTGTCCACCACCCAGACGATCCTGCTCGGCGCCATCGCCGGGTTCACCATCTACCTGGGTCTGCCCCTTGGCCGGGTGCAGGTCGGGAGCCTGCGGACCAGGGCGTTCCTCAACGCCGTCTCCGCCGGGATTCTGCTGTTCCTGCTGGTCGAGATCCTTGGCCATGCCACCGAGCCGGTCGAGGACGCGGTCAAGGAGGCCGCCGACGGCCAGGCCGGCTGGCTCCAGTTCGCCGGGCTCGGGCTGGTCTACGCCGCCGGCCTCGGGGTCGGGCTGCTGTCGCTGCTGTACCTGGGGCGCCTGTGGAAGCGGCCGCCGCCCCGGCCGGCCGGTGTCGGCCCCGGTGCCATGTCGGTGGCCGAGGTCACCGTGTCCCGCTCGGACGCCCAGTCGGCGGCGCTCCGCACCGGCATGGCCATCGCCGCCGGGATCGGCCTCCACAACTTCTCCGAGGGCCTGGCCATCGGCCAGGCCGCCACCAGCGGGGAGCTGACCCTGGCGGTGCTGCTGATCGTGGGGTTCGCGCTGCACAACACCACCGAGGGCTTCGGGATCGTCGGCCCGCTGGCCGCCACCGGCGTGCGCGCCCCCTGGGGCTGGCTCGGCCTGGCCGGCCTGATCGGCGGGGGGCCGACCCTGCTCGGCACGATCGTGGGGACCTCGTTCACCTCCAGCTACCTCTACGTGGGCTGCCTGGCCCTGGCCGGAGGGGCGCTGCTGTATGTGATCGGCGAGCTGCTGCCCCTCGGCCGCCGGCTGTCCTGGGAGGTCACGCTCTGGGGGCTGCTGGCCGGGTTCCTGCTCGGCGTGGCCACCGAGCTGGTCCTGGCGGTCGCCGGCGGCTGACCGGCCGGCCGACCCGGCCGACGCCGCCTGATGGCGGCAGCCCTCGGCCGTCAGCGGAGCACGCCGGTGTGGCCGAGCGAGTAGCGGCCCGGCTGGGGGTAGACGCACAGGCCGTGGGGGCCCCGGCCGACCGGGATTCGGGCCAGCAGCCGGCCGCTGCCGGTGTCGAGCGCGTACACCTCGCCGTTGTAGCGGCCGGTCAGCCACAGCACCCCGCCGTCGGCCGAGATCCCGCCCATGTCGGGGCTGCCGCCACCGGGGATACGCCAGGTCGCCACCACCTTGCGGGTCGCGAAGGAGACCAGCGAGATCGACCCCTCGCCGCGGTTGGAGACGTACAGGTAGCGGTCGTCGCGGCTGACGTACAGCCCGTGGGCGCCCCTGCCGGTGGGTAGGAACCCGAGCACCCGCGGCCGGGCGGCGTCGATGATCGACACGCCACCCGAGCCCATGTCGGCCACGTAGTACACGCGGCCGTCGGGGGCCAGCTTGACGTCCTGCGGCATCGCGCCGGCGCGCAGCCGCAGCAGGCCCGTGACCCGTTCGGCGGCCACGTCCACCCAGACCAGGTGCCCGCTGAACTCACAGCTGGCCAGCAGGGAGCGGCCGTCGGCGCTGAAGTCCAGATGGTTCACGCCGAAGCAGGGCACCGGCAGGCTGTGGCGGAGCCGCATGGTGTGCGGGTCGTGGAAGTCGAGCCGCCGCAGCCGCTCGGCGACCACGATGGCCCGGCGGCCGTCGGGGGTGAAATACAGGTTGTAGGGGTCGGCCACCGGGACCGTCCGGCCCCGGCGGCCGGTGGCCGGGTCGATGGCGGTCAGGCTGTTGCCCTGGTTGTTGCCGACCCACAAGGTCCGCAGGTCCCAGGACGGGGTGACGTGCTGCGGCTGCCGGCCCACCCGGAACCGGGCGAGACGCCGGAACGTCCGCGGGTCGAGCACGTCCACGGTGTCGTCCCGGCTGTTGGGCACATACACCCGAGCCGGGAACCCCCGGACCACCGGGCTGAGCCGGCCAGGCCGGGCGGCCGCATAGACGTCGCCCGGGTCCGGCACCGCCGGCATCCCGGGCAGCCCACGGGTCGACCCGGCGCCCGGCCGGGCCAGCGTCGCCCTGGCCGTGCCGGCGGTGGTCGTCGGGGCGCTCGAGACGCCCAGGCTTGGCGGCCGGCTCGGGCCCTGCCGGCGGCCCCGCATGGTGCAGCCGGCGACGGCCAGCACGACCGCCAGCACGACGGCCAGGGCCGAGAAGCGTCGGCGCAAGGGCGGGTCGCCTCCATCCGGAGCGGTGCCCTCGACCCACGAGGGCGGCACCGCGATCCGTGCCCCACCATTGTGGAACCAGGGCGCTGAACGTGCCCTGAACAGCGGCAGCTGCGGGACGCGCTGATCGACGTCGACTACCCGGCCTCCAACCAGGAGCAGGTCGCCCACGCGGTGCGGAGCCAGCGGCTCAGAACACGCCCGGGAAGGTGACCAGGGGGGCGGTCTGGAGTGTGGCCGAGTTGAACAGCATCCAGTCGATGCCGGGCTCGAGGGTCATGACGAACTCCGGTGGGGCCATGCCCTGCCGGTCGAAGGTGAAGTCGAGGGTGTACTCCCGGTCTGGGCCCTGGATCGGGAACCGGACCACGCCCTGCACCGGCCCACCCTGGTCGAGCGGGACCCAGCCCACCGAGACGTGACCGACCGTGGCCGCGGCCTCCAGCGAGATGCTGAGCAGGGACCGCTCGGCCGGCAGCTGGGAGAAGTAGCACCTCAGCTCGCGCAGGTCCTCGGGATGGTCCCCCGGTGTCCACTGCATGCCGACCCGGGGACTGAAGTAGTCGACGTAGGCGACCACCCACGCCTCGGGCGAGGCCAGGTAGGGGACCCTGGTCGTGAGGGTGTAGACGGGGCCGCCGAAGATCGTCGTGTCCCCGATGGAGCCGAGCCGTGACAGCCCCTCGAGGCGCGACTTCGACGTCGGCGGCCGGTCCAGGACGTTGGTGTGGACCTCGCCGCTGTTGAGGTCGGCCACATGATGGGTCCATCGCCCGGGCTCGGACCGGCGCCGTGGCCGCTCGCGGAGCAGGTCCCTTCCGGTCGTGGCGGCACGCTGCGCTGATGTGTCCATCCTCAGCCCCTTTCCCCGGCTCCGGGACGCCGACCATCGGCACGGGCGAATTCTGCCCTGGCGTGGATGCCGGCGTGGGCGCAGACTAGCCACGCCAGGCCCGCGTCTTCCTGGAGTGGCCGATGTTGCACCACGACGATCAGCCGGCACTGCTCCCGATCCTGTCTCGCGGCAAGCACCGCAACCCCCGCAGGGGCGCGTGCTTCATGGAGTTCGCCTCCCTGCTGGCCGGCGAGCCCTGGAGCGACCACCCGGCCTGCACCCACCCGCTGCTGGCCGCGATGGCCCGCCACGTCAACGACCACACCTCCGACGCCGGCCGGGCCCGGCTGGCCGAGCTGATCCCCTCGGTGATCGGCCTGACCGGCGAGGACCTCCACATCGACGCCCGGATCGCGTTGGGCTCGGCCAGGTTGGCCCTGCCGGTGGTGGCGGCCGAACGCCAGGGGGTGCTGGCCGTGGCGGTGCTGTCGTGCGAGCGGGTGCTGGCCGAGCTGGACGGCCGGCCGGTGGGAGCGCTCGAGGACCAGAGCCGCTCGGCCCTGGCCCAGGTCCCGCACGCCGCCCGGTGGGCCGACCGGTTCATCGGCGCCGGCCCCACGCGGGCGTTCTCGGCCAAGCGGTTCCGCCAGCAGGCCGCCCCCACCATCGTCCGCAACGCCGCCCAGGGCGTCGCCCAGGCGTGTGTGCCCGACCCCGACGGGATGCTCCGCGACCTGCTGGTCCAGGCGATCGACACCTGCGTGGCACTGGCCGGTCGCAACCCGAGCCGCGACGCCGCCCTGGACCCCGACCTGTGGGCGGCGGCCTGCCGGCGCACCGCCACCGGCCGCGCCGTCGGCTGACCCGGTCAGCATGTGGGGGGCCGCGCGGCGGCGCGGGCCGATGCCGGGGCGAGCTCCAGGCGCAGGGAGTCGTTCCTGGGGATGAGGATGGCGACGCCGTTGCGGCGTGACCACGTCGCCGGCAGCAGCAGGTACTGGTCGCCGGACTGGGGCAGGAGCTTCAGGCCGTCGTAGCGGAAGCGGTAGCCGGCCTGAGGGTCCTTGCAGCGCACCTCCCGGACCCCGGGGGCGGCCAGGCTGAGGCTCCGCTCGCTGAAGAGGACGACACCGGGCTCGCGGGGAAGGTCGAGGACCATCTGGTAGGCCCGCTGGCGGCCGACCGCGACCGAGTAGTTGTTGGCCGCCCAGAACAGGCTCAACCCGACCAGGACGAACACGGCCGCCCACTCCGCCACCCTTCCCCACGGCGGCCCGGCCGCCCGCCGCCCGCCGGTGACCGCACGCCCCAGGTGGACCGCGTAGACCAGCAGCAGCACCCCCAGGGCGAGGCTCAGGGGTGCGGCGGTGCCGTAGAGGTAGCGTCGCAGCGGCGTCGCCGCGAAGACGCTCCAGAAGCCACCGACCGCCAGGACCAGCCCCACGGCCGCGATGGCGGCGACCAGGCGGAGCAGGAGCGGATGCGGTCCCTGGGCCAGGCGGGCCCGGAGCAGCGAGTGGGCCCACGGGGCCAGGAGCCCCACGCAGGCCACCACCATCATCGGGACGAACAGCCCGTCCACGGCCTTCTGCACGTAGTCGCGGGTGGTGAGGCCGAGCAGGGTCGAGTTCACCCCGAAGTAGTCGTAGAAGTAGTAGGCGTGCGACCAGCCGAAGTAGAACAGCAGCGAGGTCAGCAGGGTCGTCGGGGCGACCACGGTGCCGAGCAGGCGCACCAGCTGGGGCAGGCCGGAGGTGAGCGGCTCCGGCGCCTCCTCGTCGGGCCGGGACTCGGGAGCCGGGGCGGCCGTCCCCGCCGCCGGGTCGGCGCCGTCCCGGGTGGTGGTCATGGCGTGGGCATCGGCGCGCTTGTCCTCGTCCTCCACCGCCTCAACCAGCGTCGTCACGCACAGGTCGTGACGAGGCGTGCAGGCCTGCCGGATGGCGGCCTCGATCTCCCGGCGGACCTTCTCGACCGGCTGGCCGCCGATCTGCGTGAACGCCGGGATCGTGATCGGGGACCCGGGGGCCCGCGCGTTCTCGTCCGGGCCGCCGGGCCCGGGCGCCCCTGGCGCCCCCGGGGCTCTGGGTCCCCCGCCCTCGGGGGCCGCCCCGGACGCCCTGTCGGCCTGGAGCGCGGTGTCGTCCCCGCCCTGCCCGGCGGCGCCGGTGCACCCGGCCGCCGCGACCAGCGCCAGCAGCGTGAACGCCACCAGGGCGGCCTGGCGGATCCTTGTCATCGACATCTCCCGGCCCGCTCAACTCGGTCGAACGCTTCGCCCTAGCGATACCACCGGCCGGGAACCCGGTCAGTGACCGGCGACACCAGGCACCGGTGACCGACGGCACACGATTGACACCGGGGGCGGGGTCGCGTAGGCAAGGAGGAGGAGCCTCGTCCCCCTGGGGGTAGCCATGGCCGTGCAGCGTCCCGGACCCGACGACCTGGTCGGAATCGCCCGTCAGTTCCACTTCGGCATCCCCCAGGAGCGGATGCCGGCCTTCGAGGGGCTGATCGAGGGGTTCCTGGCCCCCTATGACCGGCTGGACGAGCTCGAGGAGCCCAGGCGGCAGCCGCGCTACCAGCGAGACGGCGGGGTGGCGCCCCGGCCCGAGGAGAACCGGCTCGGGGCCTGGGCCTGGCGGGTCCGGATCGACGGAGCGGGGGACGGGCCGCTGGCCGGCCGGACCGTGGCCATCAAGGACAACGTGGCCGTCGCCGGGGTGCCCATGCGCAACGGCACGGACCTGCTGGAGGGGTACGTGCCCGACGAGGACGCCACCGTGGTGGAGCGGGTCCTGGACGCCGGCGGCGCCATCCTCGGCAAGTCGGTCTGCGAGAGCCTGTGCTTCTCGGGCGGCAGCCACACGGCAGACAGCGGCCCGGTGCGCAACCCCTACGACCCGGCCCGCTCCACCGGCGGCTCGTCGACCGGGTCGGCGGCGCTGGTCGCGGCCGGCGAGGTCGACATGGCCATCGGCGGCGACCAGGGCGGGTCGGTGCGCATCCCGAGCTGCTGGTCGGGCATCTACGGCCTGAAGCCGACCTGGGGGCTGGTCCCCTACACCGGCGCGTTCCCGATCGAGGCCTCCCTCGACCACCTCGGCCCGATGGCCGCCACCACCCGGGACGTGGCCCTGCTGCTGTCGGTCCTGGCCGGCCCGGACGGACTGGACCCGCGCCAGCAGGCCGGGCTCCAGGCGGCGGACTACCTGGGCGCCCTCACCGGCGACGTCGCCGGGCTGCGGCTGGCCGTGGTCCGGGAGGGGTTCGGCATCGCCGGGCTGTCCGAGCCCGACGTCGACGAGGCGGTCCGGGAGGCGGCCCGCGCCTTCGAGCGGCTCGGGGCCAAGGTCGAGGAGGTCTCGATCCCCTGGCACCGGGACGCCATGGCCGTCTGGAACGCCATCGCGGTCGAGGGGGCGACGGCCATCATGGTCGCCGGCGAGAGCATGGCCCGCGGGGCCAAGGGCCACTACGCGACCGGCCTGGTCGACGCCTTCGGCGACGGCCGCCGGGCCAAGGGGGACCGGCTGTCGGAGACGGTCAAGTTGACCGTCCTGGCCGGCCAGTGGATGGCCGAGACCCACCGCGGCCGCTACTACGCCAAGGCCCAGAACCTGGCCCGCACCGCCACCGCCGCCTACGACGAGGTCCTGGCCGGCCACGACCTGCTGGTCATGCCGACCCTGCCGCTGAAGGCGACCGAGCTGCCCGACCCCGGCTGCCCCATGGAGCTGTATGTGGGCAGGGCCCTGGAGATGATCCCCAACACCGCCCCCTTCGACGTCACCGGCCACCCGGCCATGAACGTCCCCTGCGCCATGTCCCAGGGCCTGCCCGTCGGCATGATGCTGATCGGCCGCCACGCCGACGAGGCCACCGTCCTACGAGCCGCCGACGCCTTCGAGCACCAGGTCTTCCGCCCCGACCCGCCACCGCAGCCGCCTCTCCGTTGAGGGGACGGTGGGGTCAGGCGGTGCGTCGGATACGGCCGGCGTAGCGGTCTTCCAGGACGCTGTTGTGCTCGTCGCCGCCGGGGACGTTGGCCGACCGGTAGACGGGGGGTTCCTCGCCGGCCTCAAGGAGCCGCCGGACGACCTCGGCCACGACCAGGTGGGCGAGCAGGGCGCTGGTGATGGACGACACCGCGCAGAGGGTGCCGCCGCCGGGCAGGGGGAGCACGGCGTCGCCGTAGGGCGCGCCGTTGTCGAGGGCGACGTCGGCGTGGTCGATCAGCCTGCCGCCGGACGGGTGCCGGGAGTCCACCGCCGCCGTCTGGGTGAAGGAGGTGACCGCGACCAGCCGGTGCCCTCGGTTCTTGACGAGCTGGGCGAGCTCGACGACCGAGCCGTTGACGCCGGAGTTGGAGCCGATGACGAAGACGTCGGTGGGCGATGGCCGGGCCAGGTCGTAGAGGCGCTGGGCGATCGACGGGTCGCGCTCCAGGTGCCCGTCGCCGAGGACGTCGGTCGGCTCGCCGCCGAAGATGACCAGGTCGCGCAGGCCGATCCGGTTGGTCGGCACCAGCCCGCCGGCGCGGCCGGCGAGCTCCATGGCCAGGGCCTCCGAATGCCCGGTCCCGAAGGCCTGGACGACGCCGCCGGCCCGCAGCGACGCCACCAGCAGGTCGGCCGCGTCCTGCACCGGCCCGTCGGCCTGCCGGCTGACCCTGGCCAGGATAGGGGCGAGGGCCTCCAGGTAGGCCTGGGCGCCGACGGCGTCCTTGTCGGCACCGATGCCGCCGGCCGCACCGATCGCGTCCACCATCGGGCCCCGGCCCTCCTTTCCGAGCTCAGCTGGGGGAGTACAGCCAGGGCTGCTTGAGGTCGAAGAACTCGGGCTCGCCGACGCTCAGGGCGGCCATCTCGTCCATCTGGGCCTTCAGCTCGGGGGGCGGCTCCTTGCGCTCGCCCTCGCGGGCCTCGGCCTCGGAGGTGAAGTACATGGCCATGGTCCAGGCCCCGCCCTCGTGGCCCACGGCCACGCTGCCGATGATGTCGGGGCGGAAGGCGGCCCACGCCGGCGAGTCGTCGGCCATGAGCTCCCGCGCCCGGTCGGGGTCGGTGCCGCGCCCCTGCATGACCTGGACGAAGCCGGCCTGGTCGGGGTCGCCGGGCAGGTCGAGGGTGACGTCGCTCGAGTCCCGGAAGCTCGCCTCGCCCCGGAACAGCCTGGACGTCTCGGCCCACCAGCGGTCCTGCTCGGGCCGGTCGCTGTTGCGCCGGGCCGCCTCCTCCGACTCGAACCGGGCCAGGCCGATGAACCGCCCGTCCTCGGTCACCCCGGCGGTCGACCCCAGCCAGCCGTCGGCCCCGGGCGCCAGCTCCGCCGCCCACCGGTCCATCGCCGCCCGGACCTGCCCCGCGTCGTCAACCTGTCCCTGAATCACCTGGACGAACACCGCGACCCCCTCTGATGGACTGCCGGCCGGACACGGGCAGTAGCTTATCCCGGAGCCGTGTCGAGGAGAGGAGACGGCCGAGGCCTA
>JBJMHP010000054.1:0-4182 GCA_045807325.1 Actinomycetes bacterium
GGCCAAGAACGTGGTCGCGGCCGGCCTGGCCGAGCGCTGCGAGCTCCAGGTCGCCTACGCCATCGGCGTCGCCCACCCGGTCAGCGTGTTCGTGGACACCTTCGGCACCGAGCAGGTCGACCCCGAGAAGCTGGGCAAGCTCCTGCCCGAGTTCTTCGACCTGCGGCCGGCGGCGATCGTGCGCGACCTCGACCTGCGCCGGCCCATCTACAAGAAGACCGCCGCCTACGGCCACTTCGGCCGCTCCGAGCCCGAGTTCACCTGGGAGTCGACCGAGCGGGCCCCGGAGCTGGCCAAGGCCGCCCGCTCCCTGTAACCACCGCGACCGGGGGAGGGCACCCGGGCTGGACCTGGACGTGAGCACCGCAGGCGTCCAGGTGCTGGTCGACATCCCGCTGTTCCACCTGGACCGCCCCTTCACCTACCGCGTGCCCGAGGCCCTGGCCGCCCAGATCCACCTCGGCACCCGGGTCAAGGTCCCCTTCGGCGGCCGCCGCCGCGTCGACGCCTGGGTCATCGGCCACGCCCCCGACCTCCCCCCCGACGCCCGCGACCTCCTGCGCGTCGTCTCCCCGATCCCCTCCTTCGGCCCCGCCGAGCTCAACCTCTTCCGCTGGGTCGCCGACCGCTACGCCGCCACCGTGATCGACACCCTGCGCCTGGCGGTCCCCCCGCGGGTCGCCGCGATCGAGAAGCCCATGGACCCCCCCGGAGCCGCGCCAGATCTGCCGGTGCCGGGCGCCCGGGTGCCGGCCCCCCCGGTGGGCGCGCCGCACCCCCCAGCTGGTGGGCCCCCCGAAGCCGTGCCTCACCCGCAACCCCCGGCCAGTGGGGCCCCCGAACGGGAGGGTAGCCCGCCGGGGCAGAGGGGGCGCGGGGCTGTCCACAGCCCCTCGCGACGCCCGGACCCGCTGGTCGACCTGGTCGTCACTGGGTGGGCCGGGGCGGTGTACTGGCGGCCCCTGCCGGGGGAGGACCGGGGGGCGAGGGTGATCGCGCTGGTGGAGGCGGCGCTGGAACGGGGGCGGGGGGCGATCGTGGTCACCCCGGAGGTGGCGGCCGGGTCGGCGGTGGGGGACGCGGTCCGCAAGGCCTTCCCGGACGCGGCCGACCTGGCCAGCGACCTGTCGGACCGGCGCCGCTACCGGGCCTGGGCCGAGCTGCGCCGGGGCCAGCGGCTGGTGGTGGTCGGCGGCCGCTCCAGCGTGCTCGCCCCGCTGCCCGCCCTCGGCTGCGTGGTCGTCGACGACGAGGCCAACTTCGCCCACAAGGAGCAGCGCACCCCCCGCTTCCACGCCCGCGACGTCGCCCTGCGCCGGGCCGCCGCCGCCCGGGCCCTGTGCGTGCTCACCGGGACCGTCCCCTCGGCCGAGGCCCTGGCGGCCATGCAGGCCGGCCAGTGCCGGCTCCTCACCCCGGACCGGGCGGCCGAGCGGGCCGCCCGCCCCCTGGTCGAGGTGGTCGACCCCGACGACGAGGGCCCGACCGCGGCCCGGCTGCACCCGCGGGGGCTGGCCGCCATCCGGGCCGCCCTGGGCCGCCAGGAGCCCGCGTACGTGCTGGTGCCGCGGCGCGGTGGGGCCGACCCGGCCGCCCCCGGGGTCCGCACCGCCGGCCAGGTCGCGGCCGAGCTGGCCCGCATCCTGCCCGGGGTGCCGGTGTGGCGGCTGGACCGGGAGGTCATCGACCCGGGCATGGTGCCCCCCTGGGCCGGGCAGCGACCCGGCGTGGTCGTCGGCACCGTGGCCGGGGTCAAGGACCACCCGCCGCTGACCGGCTGCCGCACCGTGGTCGTGGTCGGCGCCGACACCGCCCTGGGCCAGGCCGAGGTCCGGGCGGCCGAGGAGGCCTACCGGACCTGGAGCCGGGCCGCCGCCTGGTGCGGCCCCCGGGGCGGCGCCGGCCGCCTGGTCCTCCAGACCCGCCACGGCGGCCACCACGCCGTCCAGGCCCTGGTCCGCTGGGACCCGGAGTTCTTCTGGCGCCACGAGCTGCCCCGCCGGGTCGAGCTCGGCTTCCCCCCGGCCCGGCGCCTCGTCCTGGTCGAAGGGCCCGAGCCGGAGGAGGCGACCGCGGCCATGACCGCCCTGGCCGCCGCCCTCGGCCCCAAGGTCGAGCTGCTCGGCCCGGCGGCCATGGGCAGAGGCTGGCGTATCATCGCCAAGGTCGAGGACGCCGAGTCGGCGGCCAGGGCCCTGCGCCCCCTGCTCGCCGAGGCGTCCCGGGCCGGCAGCCCCCGCATGTCGGTGGACGTCGAGCCCCTCGAGGTCCTGGCCAGCCCCCGCTAGGCGCACGCATCGAAGAGGAGAACCCGCCACGTGGCAGTGCTCGAGATCCGGCTGTTCGGCGACCCGGTCCTGACCCAGCGGTCGGACCCGGTGGCCCGGTTCGACGCCGAGCTGGTCCGCTTCGGCGACGACCTGCTGGAGACCCTCCGGGACGCCCACGGCGCCGGCCTGGCCGCGCCCCAGGTGGGGGTCCTCAAGCGCATGTTCGCCTACGACATCCCCCCCGACGAGGAGACCGGTGAACACCCCTTCGGGGTGCTGGTCAACCCGGTCATCACCCGCTGGGAGGGCGAGCAGGACGGCGAGGAGGGCTGCCTGTCGTTCCCCGGCCTCTACTACACCTGCAAGCGGGCCATGGCCGTCACCGCGACCGCGGTGGACGTGCGCGGCCGCCCGCTTGAGGTCGAGGGCGAGGGGCTGCTGGCCCGCTGCATCCAGCACGAGATCGACCACCTGGACGGGGTGCTGTTCATCGACCGGCTGTCGCGGGGCGACCGCAAGCGGGCCCTCAGGCAGTGGCGCGAGCGCGAGTTCGACCTCGAATTCCAGGGCATCGAGCCCCACCTGCACCGGTCCGAGATCACCAAGCCCGACAAGACCCTGTAGCGGGGTCGGGTCGATGCGCGTCGTGTACCTGGGCACGCCGGCGGCCGCCGTGCCGCCACTGGAGGCCCTGCTCGACTCCACCCACGAGGTGGTGGCCGTGGTCACGCGGCCGGACCGGCCCCGCGACCGGCGGGGCGGGCCGCCCCAGCCGTCGCCGGTCAAGCAGGCCGCCCTGGCCGCCGGGGTGCCGGTCCTGGAGCCGCCGAGCGGCCGCGACCCGGAGCTGCCGGCCCGGCTGGCCGCCACCAGGGCCGACATCGGCGTCGCCTGCGCCTTCGGCTACCTGCTGCCCGACCCGGTCCTGGCCGCCTTCCCCCGGGGCATCATCAACCTCCACTTCTCGCTCCTGCCCGCCTACCGCGGGGCCGCGCCGGTGCAGCGGGCCCTGCTGGACGGGGTCGAGGTCACCGGGGTCACCACCTTCCAGATCGACGCCGGCATGGACACCGGGCCGATGCTGCTGGCCGCCGAGGTGGCCGTCGACCCGCGGGAGGACGCCGGCGCCCTCACCGCCCGGCTGGCCGAGGTCGGGGCCCGGCTGATTGTCGAGACCCTGGACGCCCTGGAGGCCAGCCAGCTCCAGCCGAGGCCCCAGCCCGAGGCCGGGGCCAGCCTCGCCCCCAAGGTCACCGGCGAGGAGGCCCGCCTCGACTTCTCCTGGCCGGCCGCCCGGCTGGCCGACGCCGTGCGGGCCTTCACCCCGGCCCCCGGCGCCTGGACCACCCACCGCGGCCGCCGCCTCAAGGTCACCAGGGCCACCCCGGCCGAGGGATCCGGGGAGCCCAGCCCGGAGGATGGGCGGCCCACGCTGGAGCCGGGCCGGCTCGCCCTCGGCCCCGGGGGCCGCCTGCTGGTCGGGGCCGCCGACCAGCCCCTGGAGCTGCTCGAGGTCCAGCCCGAGGGTCGCCGGGCCATGTCCGGGGCCGAGTTCGCCCGCGGCGCCCGCCTCGGCCCCGACGAGTGGCTGGGCCGGTGAGCGCCCCCAGGCCCCGCGACCCACGCCGGTCGCGCCGCCCCGCCCCCACCGGCCCCCGACCCGGGAAGCCCGGCAACGCCCGCGACCTCGCCCTCCAGGCCCTGGAGCGGGTCGACGGGGGGGCCTACGCCAACCTGGCCCTGCCGGCCCTGCTGCGGCGATCGGCCCTCAACGCCTCGGAGCGGGCGGCCACCACCGACCTCGTCTACGGCTCCCTGCGGATGCGGGCCGCCCTCGACCACGCCCTGGCGCCGCTGTCCCGCCAGCCCCTCGACCACCTCGAACCCCTCGTGCTCCGCGGACTGCGCCTGG
>JBJMHP010000055.1:0-13303 GCA_045807325.1 Actinomycetes bacterium
TCCGATCATCGTAGTGGCCTTGTGTAGCCAGTCTTGGCGACGTCGGGCCTGCCGAGCGCGCAACGAGGCGACCTCCCGGTAGGATTTTCGCCCCCGACCGGACATTGGCTTCCCAGCCGTCCGGGCCATGCGCCTGCGTGAGGCTCGGCGTTCCAACTGTCGCAATCGGTGCTCTTCCCCGCGGGTAAGCAGCTGAGGCATGTCCAGGTTTCTTCCGTCCGACAGCGCAAGCGAATGGATCACGCCGCGATCTACGCCAATTGGTGGCCCAGTGATGGGGGAGAACTTGACAGCCGGTTGTTCAACGCGGAAGCAGATATGCCAGCCAAGCGATTTTTCGTCAGCCTGGCTCCTGTGATCCGGCCAGAACAATCCAAGGAGACTCCAGGCAGAGGGCAAGTCCACCGAAATCGCACTCGTCCTAATAGGGAATGTTTACCTCGCCCCAGCGGCGGTTCAAGCGGCGGACATGAAACCGGGAGGCTTGTGGGACATCGACAGACATATACGTTGTGCGTTTCTTGAACCGAGGTAGACCCGACACGCCCCTGAAGTACCGTTGCCAAGCGCGGACATAGTGCTTGACAACCTGCTGAGTAGCTTGGGCCGGGAGTTGCGCTAGCCACTCCCAGTGAGGTAGAGGACTGGTGCGAGCATCACGGAGTTGTCGGTCCATCTCGATAACGGAAGGCCGCTCGGCCATGCTGCGACTGTGCCCGCCCCATGTATACCACTCATGGAGAAGGTTCCAGAGCGCCCGTGCCGTGTGCCCTTGAGCGTCCATCCGATCGGCTTGCTCAGCGGTCGGGTAAAGCCGAACAACGTAGGCACGGTGGCAACCATTTACCGTCTGAGTTCCTGAAGTCAATCCTGGCCCTCTCCGTGTCGAACAAAGTTTGAAAGTGCTACGGAGCATAAACGAACACATGTTCGAAGTCAAGCATGTCGACACAGGATTAATGCGCTACTAAGGATCTACTCAGGCGATCTATTCCGGTGTTACGTAGGCGGCGGACAATCCACCATCCACTAGGAACGTGGCGGCCGTGATGTAGCTGGCGTCGTCGGAGGCCAGGAAGCAGGCGGCGGCGGCGATCTCGGCCGCCTCGGCGAAGCGGCCCATGGGCAGGTGGACCAGGCGGCGGGCCGCCTTCTCCGGGTCCTTGGCGAACAGCTCCTGGAGCAGGGGGGTGTTGACCGGGCCGGGGCAGAGCGCGTTGACCCGCACCCCCCGGCGGGCGAACTCGACCCCCAGCTCCCGGGACAGGGCGAGCACGCCCCCCTTGGACGCGGTGTAGGAGATCTGCGAGGTGGCCGCGCCCATCACGGCCACGAACGAGGCGGTGTTGACCACCGCCCCCCCGCCGCGGGCCAGCAGGTGGGGGATGCCATGCTTGCAGCACAGGAACACCGCCGTGAGGTTCACCTCCTGGACCCGCCGCCAGGCCTCAAGGCTGGTCTCGAGCACCGAGACGTCGTCCGGCGGGGCGATGCCGGCGTTGTTGAACAGCACGTCGATGCCGCCGTGGCGCTCCGCCGCCACCCCGTACATGGCGGCCACCTCGGCCTCGTCGGTGACGTCGGCGTGCAGGTACAGCCCGTCGACCTCGGCCGCCACCTGCTCGCCGGCCTCGTCCGACAGGTCGACCACGCACACCCGCGCCCCTTCGGCCGCGAACCGCCGCGCGCTCTCGCGTCCGATCCCGCTGGCCGCCCCGGTGATGACGGCCACCTTCCCCTCGAGCCGACCGATGTCGACCGACCTCCTTCCGCGCTCGGAGCCGGCCCAGTATGTCGCCGCCGACGCCGCCCCGCTCGCCGCCGCTGCTGGTTCGCCCCGTTCGCCTGCGTCGAGGCACTTGCAGCGCCGGCGCCCTCGGTTCACCGTTCGGGGTGCCTGTCCTGGTCTTGGTGGTGGGAGGTCTCCGAAGGAGGCGCGCCATGGCGCAGCAGCGTCCGTCCGCCGGTCTCGCCCGTGAGGCAATCGGTCTCCGCGAGGTCCTGTTCCAGTCGATCACCCACATGGCCCCGGCCGCGGCGGTGGCCTTCTCGATCATCGTCGGGGCCAACTACGCCGCCGGGGCCCTGCCCCTGTCGGTCCTCTTCGCCCTGGTCGGCTGCCTGCTGGTGGCCATCTCGATCGGCCAGCTGGCCCGGCGCCTGCCGTCGGCCGGCGGCTTCTACACCTACGCCGCCCGCGGGCTCCACCCGGCCGTCGGCTTCCTGGTCGGCTGGGGCTATGCGTTCGTGGAGCCGCTGGTGGCGCCCCTGCTGTTCCTGATCTTCGGCAACGTGGTCGCCGGCACCCTCGAGCAGGAGTTCGGCTGGAGCTACGACACCTGGTGGGTGGTGGCGGCGCTGGCCGCCGCGGTGACCGTGTTCCTGCTCGGCTGGTTCGGGGTGCGGCTGAGCACCGGCGCGGGCACCATCCTGGGCCTGTTCGAGATCCTGGTGTTCGCGGCCCTGGCCGTCACCCTGATCGTCAAGGCGGGCGACGCCAACACCCTGTCGGTGTTCGGCACCGGGTTCGCCAACGTCGAGGGCTTCACCGGCCTGTCGGGGGTGATCGCCGGCTCGGTCTACACCATCCTGGCCTTCATCGGCTTCGAGGCCGCCGCCCCCCTGGCCGAGGAGGCCAAGAACCCGCGGCGCACCATCCGCCTGGCCGTCCTCTACTCCTGCCTCGGCATCGGCCTGTTCTACGTGCTCACCACCTACGCGGCCACCGTCGCCTTCGGCCCCGACAAGTTCGCCGACTTCCCGGCCTCGGGGAACAACAACCCCTGGGACGCCCTGGCCCGCGGGGCCTGGGGGGCCGGCTGGGTGCTGGTGTTCCTGGCCGTGGCCAACTCGGCCATCGCCAACGCCAACGCCTCGGCCAACGCGGCCACCCGGACCTGGTTCGCCATGGGACGGATCCGGCTGCTGCCGCGGCCGCTGGAGCACGTCAACCCGCGCTGGCGCTCGCCCGACGTGGCCGTGGTCCTCCAGTTCGTGGTCGGGGTGGTGGTGTCGCTGTGGCTGGGGCTGCAGTACGACCCGCTGACCGCCTTCGCGATCGTCGGCACCATCGTCACCGCGGTGATCATCGCCATCTACATGGTGGTCAACCTGGCCTGCCTGGTCTTCTACCTTCGCGAGGGCCGGGATGAGTTCAACCCCGTGCTCCACGGCCTGGTCCCGGTGCTCGGCATCGTTGCGTTCGTGCCCGCCTTCCTGACCGCGGTCGGCATCAAGGCCTTCGACTTCGTGAACGCCCTGCCCTACCCGATCAGCCTGGTCGGCCCGGTGGTCGGGATCTGGTACGCGATCGGCCTGGTCTACCTGGTGGTGCTGATGCGCCGCCGGCCCGAGCGGCTGCGCGAGACCGGCCGGGTGTTCACCGAGGAGCCCGCCGGCGAGGCGGCGGTCCGCTGAGAGGAGCCCGCATGGAGGTGCTCAGCTACCGGCCGGACCGGGCCGAGTTCGCCTGGACCTTCGGCGGGGTGCCGCCGGTCCGCCGGGTCCGGCCCGGCAGCGTCCTGGAGCTGTGGACCGAGGACGCCTTCGGGGGCACCGTCCGGGGGCCGGACGACCTGGTCTCCCGGGTGGTCGAGTTCCCCTTCGTCAACCCCCAGACCGGGCCGTTCTACGTCGAGGGGGCCGAGCCCGGCGACACCCTGGCCATCCACTTTGTGTCCATCGAGCCGTCGCGGGACTGGGCCGCCTCGACCACCATCCCGCTGTTCGGGTCCCTGACCGGCACCCACGCCACCGCCCTGCTCCAGGAGCCGCTGGAGGAGGTCGTGTGGATCTACGAGGTCGACCGGGCCCGGCGGACGGTCTCGTTCCGGGCCCGCCGCGGCGACCTGACCGTCGAGCTGCCGCTGGACCCGATGCACGGCACCGTCGGGGTCGCCCCGGCCGCCTTCGAGGCCCGCTCCTCGCTGGTCCCCGACGCCCACGGCGGCAACATGGACACCCCCGAGATGCGGGCCGGGGCCACCTGCTACCTGGGCGTGAACGTCGAGGGGGCGCTGTTCTCGATCGGCGACGGCCACTGCCGCCAGGGGGAGGGCGAGAGCTGCGGGGTGGCCGTGGAGGCGGCCATGGACACGGTCGTCGCCGTCGACCTGGTCAAGGGGGCGGCCACCCCCTGGCCGCGGCTGGAGACCGACTCCCACCTGATGAGCACCGGGTCGGCCCGCCCCCTTGAGGACGCCTTCCGGATCTCCCAGGTCGACCTGGTCCAGTGGCTCGGCGGGGCCTGGGGCCTTGACCAGCTTGACGCCTACCAGCTCCTCACCCAGGCCGCCGAGGCCCCGGTGGCCAACGTGGTCGACCCCAACTACACCTTCGTCTCCAAGCTCCGCAAGGACCTGCTCCCGGCGGCCGACCTGTACGGCGGCAGCCACGCCCGCCTCCGCCAGCTGGGTCGCGACTACCTGGCCGGACGGGGCTGAGTTGGGCCCGCGCCCGGACCGCGGCGGGGCCGTGGGCGACGGGCGATGGCAGGTGACGGGCAGCGCCGCCGAGGTCTACCAGCGCCAGCTGGTCCCGGCGATCTTCGCGCCGTGGGCGCCGCGGGTCCTGGACCTCGCGGCCCCGGCCGCGGGCGCGCGGGTGCTGGACGTGGCCTGCGGCACCGGGGTGGTGGCCCGGCTGGCCGCCGAGCGGGTCGGCCCGGGCGGGCGTGTGGTCGGCCTGGACCTCAACCCGGGCATGCTTCAGGTGGCGGCCGGCCTGGCGGTCCGGGGGGCGCCGACCCGATGGGTCCAGGCCGACGCCGGCCACCTGCCGTTCGGGGACCGGAGCTTCGAGGTGGTCTGCTGCCAGCTGGGGCTCCAGTACGTCCCCGACCGGGCGGCCGCCTGGCCGAGATGGCCAGGGTGCTGGCGCCCGGTGGGCGGCTGGCGGCGATGGTGTGGCGGTCGATCGAGCACAGCCCGGGGTTCGCGCTGCTGGCCGAGGCGCTGGACCGGCATGTCGGGCCGGCGGCGGGCGCGACCATGCGGGCGCCGTTCGGGCTGGGCGACGAGGAGACTCTGCGCGGGCAGGTCGCGGGCGCCGGGTTCCAGGAGTCGAGACCGCCCTGTCCCCCTGGCAGGACCCGGCCGGCCTCGCCTTCCCGATCGAGGCCCTGCTGATCGGCGCCCGCCGGTAGGACCCGGCCGGGCGGTGGCCGCGGCAGCCCCTCCGTCGCGTACCGCCTCGACGCCCCGCGGCGTCCTGCCTGGTGCTCAGCCGGTTCCTCCAGATCGTGACCAGCCCGAAGGTGTTCAGGCGGCCCACGCCAGTCGAGACCGCGCTTGACCTCGCCGGACTCGTCCGCTCGCAGCCGAACTGCGTGCCGACTGATCCGGCCGTAGCCGCCGTCAGGTGGCGATGAACACGTTCTTGAGCTCGGTGTAGTGGTCGAGGGCGTGGGGGCCGAGCTCGCGGCCGACGCCGGACTGCTTGAAGCCGCCGAAGGGGGTGGCGACCCGGACCGAGGTGTTGGAGTTGATCGACAGGGTGCCGGTCTCCAGGGCCCTGGCCACCCGGAGGGCGCGGGCCAGGTCCCGGGTCCAGAGGGACCCGGACAGGCCGTAGATGCTGGCGTTGGCCAGCCGGACGGCCTCGGCCTCGTCGGCGAAGGGCAGCACGACCGCCACCGGGCCGAAGATCTCCTCGGTGGCCGCCCGGTCGCCCGGCCGCACGCCGGTGAGCACGGTCGGCGGGTACCACCAGCCGGGGCCGCCGGGGGCGGTGCCGCGGATGGCCACCTCGGCGCCCTCCGGCACGAACGAGGCCACCGTCTCGCGCTGGCCGGCCGAGATCAGCGGGCCCATCTGGGTCCGCTCGTCGGCCGGGTCGCCCACCCGGAGGCCGGTCACCGCCGGCTCCAGCAGCGACAGGAACTCGTCCATGGCCGGGCGCTCGACCAGGATGCGCGAGCGGGCGCAGCAGTCCTGGCCGGCGTTGCCGAACACCGCCAGGGGGGCGGCGGCCGCGGCCGCCTGGAGGTCGGCGTCGGCGAAGACCACGTTGGCCGACTTGCCGCCCAGCTCCAGGGTGACCCGCTTGATGGTCCCGGCGGCGCCCCGCATGATGCCCCGCCCGACCTCGGTCGAGCCGGTGAAGGCGATCTTGGCCACCCCCGGGTGGTCGACCAGCCGCTGGCCCACGACCCGACCCGGCCCGGCGAGCACGTTGACCACCCCGGGCGGGATGCCAGCCTCGGCGGCCAGCTCGGCGAAGGCCAGGGCGGTCAGCGGAGTCAGCCCGGCCGGCTTGAGGACCACGGTGTTCCCGGCGGCCAGGGCCGGGGCCAGCTTCCAGGAGGCGATGGTCAGGGGGAAGTTCCAGGGCACGATCAGCCCCACCACCCCGAGCGGCTCCCGGAAGGTCAGGTCGACCCCGCCGGCCACCGGGATGGTGTCGCCCAGCAGCCGCTCGGGCGCGGCGGCGTAGTACGCGAAGGTGTCGACCACCATGCCCATCTCGGCCCGGGCGTCGCCGATCGGCTTGCCGGTGTTGCCCATCTCCAGCTGGGCCAGCCGCTCCCGGTCGACGTCCAGCCGCTCGGCCAGCCGGCGCAGCAGCCGGGACCGGTCGGCCGGGGCGACGGCCCGCCAGCCCTCGAAGGCGGCCGCGGCCCGCTCGACGGCGGCGTCGGCGTCGGCCTCGGTGGCGGCCGGCAGCCGCTCGATCACCGCCTCGGTGGCCGGATTCGTGACCGCGAACAGGGTGGTGCTGCTCATAACCGCTCGAAGCCCCGGAACCGCTCCCAGTCGGTCACGGCGGCGTCGAAGGCGTCCAGCTCGACGGTGGCCATGTTGGTGTAGTGGTCGACCACGTCGGCCCCGAAGGCCTGGCGGGCGATCTCGCTGTCGGTGAACAGGTCGCGGGCCTCCCGCAGGGTCCTGGGCACGCTCGGCTTGTCGGCGTTGTAGGCGTTGCCGACGAACTCCTCCTCCAGGGGAAGGCCCTTGTCGACCCCGTGCAGGCCGGCGGCGATGATCGCGGCCAGGGCCAGATACGGGTTGACGTCGCCGCCCGGGACCCGGTTCTCCAGCCGCAGCGAGTGGCCGTGGCCGACCACCCGCAGGGCGCAGGTGCGGTTGTCGTGGCCCCAGGCGACCGCGGTCGGGGCGAAGCTCCCGGCCGCGTACCGCTTGTAGGAGTTGACGTTGGGGGCCAGGAACAGGGTCAGCTCACGCAGGCAGGCCAGCTGCCCGGCCAGGAACTGCTCCATCAGCTCCGAGTAGCCGTGGTGCCGCCGGTCGCCGGCCATGACCGGCTCGTCATTGGTCTGCCTGCGCAGGCTGAAGTGGATGTGGCAGGAGTTGCCCTCGCGCTCGTTGTACTTGGACATGAAGGTCAGGCTGCAGCCGTCCTGGGCGGCGATCTCCTTGGCCCCGTTCTTGTAGATGACATGGCCGTCGGCGGTGGCCAGGGCGTCGGCGTAGCGGAAGGCGATCTCGTGCTGGCCGTAGTTGCACTCACCCTTGGCCGACTCGACCCGCAGGCCGGCCCCGGCCATGGAGTTGCGGATGCGGCGCAGCAGCGGCTCGATCCGGGCCGTGCCCAGCAGGGAGTAGTCGACGTTGTAGTCGTTGGCCGGGCGCAGGTCGCGGTAGGCCTTGGCCCAGGCCTCCTCGTAGCTGTCGCGGAACACGATGAACTCGAGCTCGGTGCCGGCGTAGGCGACCCAGCCGCGCTCGGCCAGCCGCTCCAGCTGCCGCTTCAGCACCCCCCGGGGCGAGGCCAGCACCGGGCTGCCGTCCTCCCAGGTGAGATCGCACATGACCAGGGCGGTGCCCTCCTGCCAGGGGACCGGGCGCAGGGTGGCCAGGTCGGGCTTGAACACGAAGTCCCCGTAGCCCCGGTCCCAGGAGCTCATCGCGTACCCCGACACGGTGTTCATGTCGACGTCCACGGCCAGCAGGTAGTTGCACCCCTCGGCGTTGTGCTCGAGCACGTCGTCCAGGAAGTGGGTGGCGGCCAGCCGCTTGCCCTGAAGCCGCCCCTGCATGTCGGCCATGGCCAGCAGCACGGTGTCGATCCGCCCCGCCTCGACCTCGCCCCGCAGCTCCTCGACGGTCAGCAGCCCGGATCGGGCCATCGCGCACCCCTTTCGCGCGCGTCCTGGGCGCGCCCGCTCCGGATCTTGTTGTCTGCCAACCCAAGCTGTCAACGCCGGTTTATGCTGTTCAGCCCAGTGGACCGACGGAGGAGGGCGGGCCGTGCCGGCCAGCACCGAGCTCAGCGAGGCCGTGCTCTCCCAGCGGCGGCTGATCGAGCGGCTGCTGGTCCACGGCCGGCGCGAGACCGGCGAGGAGCCCAGCCTGCGCAGCCCCGACGCCGGCGACCCCGAGTTCGTCAAGAACCTCCAGATCTTCCTGCGGCTGGTCGTGGACGCCGACGCGCTGTACCTGCGGGCCGCCCACGGCCTCAGCGGGGACGCCGAGCAGGCCGCGGCCGTCAAGGGGCGGCTGGAGGAGCTGCGCCAGCGCATCACCCTCCCGACCGACGTGCCGCTGACCCTCGAGCTGCTGCTCGGCCGCCGCTTCGAGCTGGAGCGGCTGCTCATCGAGCTGGGCGACCGGACGTATCTGGCCGGGCGGCTGGCCGACGTCTTCGACGAGCAGCCGGGCACGGTCGGCACCTGGCGGTCGCTGTACGGCGACGAGCTCCCGCCGCTGCTGCCCGGCGGGGTCACCCGCCACCCCGAGACGGTCCGGCCGGCGGGGGCCGAGGAGGTCGAGGCGACCCGCGAGCGGCTGGCCCGGCTCATGCGGGTCAAGGAGTCGCAGAGCCACCTGGTCAAGGCCCGCTGGGCGCTCAAGCAGCGGGTCGCGGCCCCGACCATCCTGGTCCTGCTGCTGGCGGTGGCGGCCTTCGCCGCGGCCGTGGCCGGGATGGTGGCCGACGACCGGGGGCTGTGGTCGGCCGCGGCCGCCGGCGGCGCCGGGGCCGCCCTTGGCGGGCTCATCCGCCTCCGCGACGAGGTCACCGGTGGCACCCAGGCCCGCCAGTTCTGGCTGTTCTTCGTCGGCCAGGTGCTGGTCGGGGTGGCCGCGGGCGTGCTCACCTTCCTGGTCGACAACGGCGGGCTGGTCGCCGTGGCCGGCGGCAGCGCCGGCGTGGCCGCGGTCGCGTTCGCGGTCGGCTTCTCCGAGGCCGCCTTCGTCGGCCTGCTGACCCGCCTCGGTGGGTCGGTGGCGGGGGGCTAGCGCCCGGTCTCGTGCTTTCCGCGGCGCCGCAGCTTGCTGCCCAGCCAGCCGATGGGGTCGTAGCGGGTGTCGGCGACCCGCTCCTTCAGGGGGATGATGGCGTTGTCGGTGATGGTGATGTGCTCGGGGCAGACCTCGCTGCAGCACTTGGTGATGTTGCACAGGCCCAGGCCCATCTGCTGGCTGAGCAGCTCGCGGCGGTCGCCGGTCTCGAGCGGGTGCATCTCCAGCTCGGCGTAGCGGATGAACATGCGGGGGCCGGCGAAGTTGCGCTTGTTCTCCTCGTGGTCGCGGATGACGTGGCAGACGTTCTGGCACAGGAAGCACTCGATGCACTTGTGGAACTCCTGCACCCGGTCGATGTCCTCCTGGGCCATCCGGTAGGTGCCGTCGGCCTCCCGGGGCCGGGGCGCGAACGGCGGCACCCGCTTGGCCATCTCGAAGTTGAACGACACGTCGGTGACCAGGTCGCGGATGACCGGGAAGGTGCGCAGGGGGGTCACGGTGATCGCCTCGTCGCCCTCGAAGATGCTCAGGCGGGTCATGCAGAGCAGCCGCGGCTTGCCGTTGACCTCGGCCGAGCAGGAGCCGCACTTGCCGGCCTTGCAGTTCCAGCGGACGGCCAGGTCGCCGGCCTGGGTCGCCTGGACGCGGTGGATGGCGTCCAGCACGACCTCGCCGTCCTCGCAGGCCACGGTGTAGTCGCGCAGCTCGCCGCCGGTCGGGTCGCCGCGCCACAGGCGAAGGTTGACGTCGTAGGTCATGGACGGGGCTTCTCCTCGAACAGCTCGCGAAGGTCGTCGGGCATGTCGTCCAGCGGCTCCCGGCTGACGGTGACCTTGCCGTCCCGGGACCGGACCACCATCTTCAGGTGGCCCAGCTCGGGGTCCGGCTTGGGGTGGTCGTCGCGGGTGTGGCCGCCGCGGCTCTCGCGGCGCTCCAGGGCGGCCAGGGCGACGCACTCGGCCACGGTCAGCAGCGAGCGCAGGTCAAGGGCCAGGTGCCAGCCCGGGTTGTACTGTCGGTGCCCCTCGACCCCGACGTCGCCGGCCCGCTCCTTGAGGGCGGTGATCCGCTCCAGGGCGCGCTTGAGCTCGTCCTCGGTGCGGATGATCCCGACCAGGTCCTGCATGCAGTCCTGGAGCTCCTGCTGGACGGTGTAGGGGTTGACGCCGCCGTCGGCCCGCTCGAAGGGGGCCAGGGCCTCGCGCTCGGCCGCCGCCACCTGCTCGGGGTCGACCGACGGCCGGGTGCCGACCGTGGCCGCGTGCTCGGCGGCGTAGCGGCCGGCCCGCAGGCCGAAGACCAGCAGGTCGGACAGGGAGTTGCCGCCCAGGCGGTTGGCCCCGTGCATGCCCCCGGCGGCCTCGCCGGCGGCGAACAGGCCGGGCACGGTGGCCGCCTGGGTGTCGGGGTCGACCCGGATCCCGCCCATCACGTAGTGGCAGGTCGGGCCGACCTCCATCGGCTCTCTGGTGATGTCGACGTCGGCCAGCTCCTTGAACTGGTGGTACATCGACGGCAGGCGCCGGCGGATGTAGTCGGCCGGCTTGCGCGAGGCGATGTCCAGGAACACCCCGCCATGGGGGGTGCCCCGGCCCTCCTTGACCTCGGTGTTGATGGCCCGGGCGACCTCGTCGCGGGGGAGCAGGTCGGGGGTGCGGCGGTTGTTCTTGCGGTCGTCGTACCAGCGGTCGGCCTCGTCCTCGGTCTCGGCCGTCTCGGACCGGAACATGTCGGGGATGTAGTCGAACATGAACCGGCGGCCCTCGGCGTTGCGCAGCACCCCGCCGTCGCCGCGGACCCCCTCGGTGACCAGGATGCCGCGGACCGACGGCGGCCAGACCATGCCGGTCGGGTGGAACTGGACGAACTCCATGTCGACCAGGTCGGCCCCGGCCCACAGGGCCAGGGCGTGGCCGTCGCCGGTGTACTCCCAGGAGTTGGAGGTGACCTTCCAGGCCTTGCCGATGCCGCCGGTGGCCAGCACCACCGCATTGGCCCGGAACACGATCAGCCGGCCCGACTCGCGCCAGTAGGCCACGGCCCCGGCGATGCGGCCGTCGTCGGTGAGCAGCCGCATCACCGTGCACTCCATGAACACGTCGATGCCGAGGGCCACGGCCCGGTGCTGGAGGGTTCGGATCATCTCCAGGCCGGTGCGGTCGCCGACGTGGGCCAGGCGGGCGAACCGGTGGCCGCCGAAGTCGCGCTGGAGGATGCGGCCGTCGTCGGTCCGGTCGAACAGCGCCCCCCACTCCTCCAGCTCGTAGACCCGGTCGGGGGCCTCCTGGGCGTGGAGCTGGGCCATCCGCCAGCTGTTGAGCATCTTGCCGCCGCGCATGGTGTCGCGGAAGTGCACCCGCCAGTTGTCGTCGGGGTAGACGTTGCCCATGGCGGCCGCGATGCCGCCCTCGGCCATGACCGTGTGCGCCTTGCCCAGCAGGGACTTGCAGATCAGGGCGGTCCTGGCCCCCCGGTCGTGGGCCTCGATGGCGGCCCGCAGGCCGGCCCCGCCGGCCCCGATGACGAGGACGTCGAAGTCGTGGGTCTCGTGCTCGGTCATGGTCTAGAACAACCACCTCGGGTCGCTGATGGTGCCGGTCGCGACCAGTCGGACGTACACGTCGGCGAGGGCCACGGTGACCAGGCTGATCCAGGCCAGTGGCATGTGGCGGGCGTTGAGGGCCGACACCTTCTGCCACATCCAGAACCGCGCCGGGTGCCTGGAGAAGGTGTTGAGCTTGCCTCCGCAGAGGTGCCGGCAGGAGTGGCAGGAGAGGGTGTACAGGGCCAGAAAGACGGCGTTGACCAGCAGGATGATCGTGCCCAGGCCGATCCCGAGGCCCTCGGGGAAGCTGAAGGCGCGGATCGCGTCCCAGCCCAGGATGATCGGGAAGGGCAGGGCCAGGTAGAAGAAGTAGCGGTGGATGTTCTGGAGGATGAGGGGGAAGCGGGTCTCGCCGGTGTAGCGGGGCCGGGCGTCGGGGACGGCGCAGGCCGGTGGGGCCCACCAGAACGACCGGTAGTAGGCCTTGCGGTAGTAGTAGCAGGTCAGCCGGAACCCGAGGGGGAACGGCAGCACCAGCAGGGCCGGGGACAGCGGCCACCAGCCGCCGACGATCGCCCAGGTCGGCTCCTCGCAGCTCTTGGCAAGGCACGGCGAGTAGAAGGGCGACAGGTACGGGTCGGCGAAGTAGTCGCGGTTGGCGAAGGCGACCCAGGTGCCGTAGATGACGAAGCCGGCCAGCACCGTGACCGTGACCAGCGGCTGCAGCCACCACCGGTCCCTGCGCAAGGTGCGGGCGCCGATCCTGGCCCGGTCCCCGTTGACCGTCCTGGTTGCCATGCGGTCCTCTCCTGGTCGTGGTTCAGCGCGTGGCCGTGGGCATCCCGGTGATCTGGGTCACCGACAGCTTGAACCCACGGCGGATCCTGGTCGGGAGGTCGGCGGCCAGCCAGCGCGAGCGCCGCCCCGGCAGGGTGGACACGATCACCTCGTCGAACTCCCAGCGGTGCAGGACCACCCTGACCGCGTCGACCGGGTCGGCCACCCCGATCTCGCCGCTGACGCTGGCCCCCAGCTCCCGCATCCCGTCCAGCTGGTGCCGCAGCCGGTCCCTGGCCAGCCGCCGGCCCAGGTCCTCGCCCAGGTCCCTGGGGTGGGCGTCGTCCAGCTCGTCCTCCAGCAGCTGCCTGGCCGTCCTGCGGTCCAGCCCCTCGGGCCCGGCGCCCTCGCCCCGGCCCCCCTCGGCCGCCGCGGCCGTGGCCCCCGGGTCCAGCTGCCCCGCCGGCGTGGCCGGCACCAGCAGATGGAAATGGCAGTCCCCACCCGTCATCCGCTCCCGGATCGCGCCCCAGAGCTCCTCCCCCCCGAGCGTCTGGTTGGCAACCACCAGATACCGCCGCACGACCCACCACCTTCCCGAGTCCGCCATGCACCCGCATCCTAGCCCTTCGTCCTTCGGTGGTGAGGGCGTGTGCGTGCTGCCGGCTGGGCCGCCGTGGGATCATCGGGCCATGGAGGGAGCGACGGTGGTGGGGGAGCGGGGCCGGGCACACGAGGTGGCCTTCGTGCTCGGGGGTGGGGGGGTGCTGGGGGCCCA
>JBJMHP010000056.1:0-3186 GCA_045807325.1 Actinomycetes bacterium
CACCTATACGAATACGAAGCGAATCAGTAACTCGGGACACTAGAGCTGGGTTGCTGTTGTTGGACACTCCTTATCTGTGGCGGGGTCCCCGGTCAATAGGGGATGTGCTTGTTGGGGCTGCTCCTTTGTTGATGGCTGGACACGGCTGACTGAGCCGGGGTCAAGACCGAGCGCCCGAGCGAGGCGAGGACGAACGGTCTTGACCCCGGCGAGGGCGCCGGAGGATTAGGCAACGAAAGGGGGCGGCGGGTCGGTTGTTGGCGTCACCTGGCAACAGCTGCGGTGGGGTGAAGGTGGTCACGGCGCGTGGGCGTCCAGCCGTATCTCGGTGCTCGGACCATGGTCCGGCGACATGATGGGGGATCGGGTTCCCGCGGTGCGGGGGCGGCCGCTGGTTCTCTGGGGGCCGTCCACGACGAGCGGGTGGCGGCGGGAGCATCCGGGAGCGGGCCGCACCACCTCAGCTGATCGATGGAGCCATGGCGCGCCTGGTGGTCGGCGGTCAGGCGGCGGGCCGGAGCACGACCGGCTCCAGCGCCTGGTCGCCGAGCTTGCCCAGGGTGTGGTAGGCCTCGCGGGCGAGCTTGCGGGCCACCGACAGCGCAGCCCGCTTGCCGCCCAGGCGCTGTCTGACCTGGAGGTAATAGGGGTGGTCAGGAGAGCTCGGGCGGGCGGCGCACATGGCTGCTTCGTGCAACGCCCAGCGCAGCACGGGTGGGCCTTGGCGGGCCAGGTGGCCGCGGGCGCGCTTGCCGTCCGACTCGGTGATGGTGATGTCCAGGCCACAGAAGCGGACTGCCTGGCGGCTGTTGGCAAAGCGCGCACGTCGCCGAACTCGGCCCAGATCGCCACCGCGGTCAGCCAGCCGATCCCATAGCGCCGCTGGAGCGCTTGGCAGCCTGGCTGGACCCGGGCGATGCCGGCCAACTGGGCGTCGAGGGTGTCGAGTTCGACCTCGAGGTGGTCGATCATCCGCAGGGCCAGCTCCACCGCCTGGCGGGCCACCGCAGGGAGCTCGGCCCGGGCCAGCCAGGCCCGCCCGTCGGCGGTGAGCAGCTGGGAGCGCTCAGGCAGCCCGTGGTGGAACAAGATCGCGTGGATGCGCTGGTACCAGCCGGTGCGTTCGCCGACCAGGGCGCGGCGCAGTCGGACCTGGGTGCGGGCGTCGGCGATGTGCGCCGGTGGCATCCAGGACTCGGGCAGGGTGCCGGCGCGCAGCAGCTCGCGCAGGTGGTGGGCGTCGCTGCGGTCGGTCTTGGCGCGCCGCTTAGGACCACGCAGGGCGCGGGTGTCGGCCGGCTCGGCCAGGTGCGCTGCGATCCCGGCACGCTCCAGCTCCTCGGCGACGAACCGCCAGCCGGTGGTGGCCTCCAACGCGAAGTCGGCCTGCTGGCCGGTGAACCGAGCCAGCCAGGCGCGCAGCTCCAGGCGGGTGGCCGGGCTGAGCTGCCCGCGGCGGGTCTCGCCGGTCGTGGTGTCCAGGATGTCGTAGGTGATCTGCCGCCGGTGGATGTCAAGGCCTCCTACGATGGCCATCGGGACCTCCTCTGGCTCCCGCCGTTGCGATCCGATGCGGCCAGCGTGCCGCACCGAGCGGAGGGGGTCCCGCTCACATGCCATCTATGGCGGTCAAGTGGCATTCGCTGGGTGGCCCGGCAGTCTTGGGCCCATCCGTGGCAGGACTGCGAACACCTCTCGGGCCACATAGCGCTTCAAGCAGCGGATGGCCTCCTTCTTGGACTTCCCTTCGCGGATGCGGCGGGCCAGGTAGTCCTTGGTCGGCTGGTGGTGGCGCAGCCGGGCCACCACGATCCGGTACAGCGCCGCATTGGCCTGGCGATCCCCACCCCGGTTGAGTCGGTAGCGGCGGGTCTTGCCCGAGGAGGCCTCGATCGGCGAGGCCCCGCACAGCATCGCGAACGCCGCGTCCGAGCGCAGCCGCTCGGGGTTGTCGCCGGCGGCCACCAACAGCGCCCCGGCCGAGTCCGCCCCGACCCCAAAGCGCGCCAGCAGCTTCGGCGCGGCCGCCCTGGTCAGCCGGTCCAGCTCGGCGTCAAGGGTCGAAAGCTCGGCCGACAGGGCCTGGTAGCGGCGGCCCAGGGTCTGCAACCCCAGCCTGGCGGCGGCCAGCGGGGTGGTGACCGGGCCCGGCTCCAGGGCGGCGGTCGTCTGGACCAGCCGCACCGTCGACAGGTTGCGGAGCGGCTCGCGCAGCTCGGCGGGGGCGGTGACCACCAGCGCCTTGAGGGCGTTGATGGCCTGGGTGCGGGCCTTGATCGCGCTTGCCCGGGCCACCCGCAGCGAGCGGATCATCTCCACCTGCCCATCGCCGGCCTTGGGGATGCTGCCCTCCCGGGCCTGGACCGCCCGGGCGGCGGCCTCGGCGTCCAGCGGGTCGGACTTGCCCCGCCGGCGCCGCGCTTGGCGGTCGGGACGGTTGACCTCAACCACCACCTGACCTTGCGCGCGCAGGAAGCGAGCCAGCCCAGCCCCAAACGAGCCGGTGCCCTCGATCCCCCAGGCATCGGGTTGGCCAAGCCGCCGGGCCCAGCCCAGCAGCTCGGCGTAACCGGCCGGCGTGGTCGGGACGCTGATGGCGTCCAGCCGCCGCCCGAAGCTGTCCTTGGCCACGGCGACGTGGATGTCGGCGTGGGTGTCGACCCCGACCGTCACCCGTGTCGGCACCGGCTGTGGCATCGTGGTCATGGCCGCCTCCCTTGTGTCGCAGGGGATGGACGGCACCCACCGGCTGGGCGGGCGGACACGACTGCGATGGGTCTGTGGCGACAGGCTCCTATGAGGTCACGGTCGCCCGGCTGGTCGGCGCCATGCGGCGGCCACGACACCGGTCGACAGATCCACTCTGAAGGCACCAGGCCGGTCGACGTTTGGGTCAGACCTCGCCGCGACCGCCGCGCCACAGATCATCGCAATCGACGTTGGCCCGGCTGCCGGGGACGGCCAGGTCGTGCAGGACCGCCCACCCGTGCCGCTCCAGCGGGTCGAGCAGCCGGGCGGTGCGTCGCTCCCCTGACGCCCCGCGCCGCCACGCCACAGCGTCTGGGCTGGGCCGGAACCGCAGCCCCCAGCCGGCCGCCAGGGCCGTCAGCCCGCCGATCACTAGGTTCAGCCGGGGCGCGAGCAGGCTGCCAAGCAGCCCGCCGCCAGCGCCGATGCTGAACGTAG